>NZ_JBHTKV010000002.1:0-213303 GCF_042678465.1 Oceanobacillus caeni
AAACTGTTTAGTCTTATTTGGAGAAAACCGTTTACTTTTATTTGTGGAAAACTGTTGAGTCTAGTTTAGCAGTTACAACTTTTTAAGTTTTTATTTGAATACTTATATGGTAAATTGTATATTAAGTAATATCAAGAAGTAAATGGAGGGAAATATTTTTTGACCATAATTATTAAGCAATTTCCCTCCAGAATCTATATCAACGTTTAACATATAGCTCTAGAAACTATATGTTAAACGATATTTGTTTAAAGATGATGCTCAATCACTTATAGCATATGTCTTCTCAAAAATTATATAGATGTAAAGTCTTTCTAATTTAAGTAATAAAGTAATAATTATGTTAAAATTGTTATATATGGAAAATTTTTATAATGATAAGTAGATTTTTTCAACTTATTATTTTATACTAATGATGGTAACAGGAGGGGTAAAAGTGAACGAATTTGAAAATAATCCACAATCAAAACATAGTAATGATGTTGTAGATTCCATCAAGGGATTTGTTGGCTCATTTGTTTTCTTCGTAGCCATTTTTGCAATTGGAGTTATTATTAGTGTAGTAGCAGGTTAATAAACGTATCGTTTGGAAAAGAGACTGAATAACAGTCTCTTTTTTCATGGTTTAGGAATTACAAAATTTGCTGCATATGGATAATTATTCAGAATAGGCCACGTCCGGCTCCAGCGCCTTTGTTCTTTTTTTAAAATCGGTGCTTAAAACCATTACTCGCTATTATAATATGGCAAAGTAGTTGAAAATGTTCCAGAATTTCCATTAAAGTGATATTGAACGGCACCATGCTCATCTGTTCGAAAAATAATGGTTTCATTATCCTTAATTCTTTGAATGATTTCATCGGATGGATGTCCATAACGGTTATTTTTCCCAACAGAAATTAAAGCGACCTTGGGATTAATTTGATCTAAAAATTCTGCGCCTGTTGATGTATTACTACCATGATGACCTACTTTTAACACATCTGCTTTTAAATTGGGATAATTTTTAATTAAATTTTTTTCCGTTTCTATCCCCATATCCCCGGTAAATAACCATGTTAAACCCCCAATTTCTGTAAACAATACGACAGAATTTTCATTCGGATCATTGGCATTTTTTAACGGTCCAAGGACATGGAACGGATGACCTTTTATATTCAGCACGTCTGAACCTTTGACCTTTACTATTTTCTTATCTTTCCATTGTTCCTCTTCTATTTCATAATAAGCATGCACATAAATTCGATCTACATCCATCTCCTCCACGATAAATGGCGCACTTCCGACATGGTCTAAATCTTCATGGGTTAAAATTAATGCATCTACTTTTTGAATGCCTTGTAAATATAAATATGGTTTAATAATTCGTTTATAGATATTTTCGCTAACTGTACCATCAGAGAAGGAAAATGTAGCTCCAGCATCTATCATGATGACACCTTTTCGATAAGGTAATTCAATTATATAAGCGTCACCTTGACCAATATCCAACATCGTCACCCTTCCCTCAGGAGATAAATAGGGTTTTGCTACAAGTAAAAATAACAACAAAGTGATTAATATTCCTATTTTAAATCCCTTTATTGATTCATTCCATTCAACTTCCATCATCATTATTAGAAAGAGAATAAAATATAAACAAGTTATACTTATAGAAAATGTACCAATTACCCATGGGGTATCGGCAATTTTATCAAACCAGAAAATAAATTGTAAAACAAATTGATGGATGAACGTAAAAGCTTGATCTAAAAATTTAACAATAGGGAAGGGTAATAATGTAAGGGGAAGTAAAATATACATAAATGGGATCACAAATAAAGAGAAATAAGGAATAATTATAACATTTAATATAATGGATAACGGTTGAAAAAAAGAAAAATAATTAAATTGTAAAGGTAAAATGATCATTTGTGCGACAAAACTTATTTTCAAAGCTTGCATGAAAGGGTTTTTATCGTCGGATAGCCATCTTCCGGAAAGTAAAATACTAAACGTAACTAAAAATGAAAATTGGAACCCAACATGATAAATTAATAAAGGATCCCATACAATCAATAGAATGAAAACGATTGCTAGTACGTCTGTGACACTATATTTTCCCTTTGTTTTAAGGAAAAGAATAAATATAATAGCCATGATACTAGCACGCCATATCGATGGTTCTCCACCTGCCAAAATAGCATATATAGGCATAAAAAAAATAACAAACCATTGAGCTTTTTCCTTCGTTATAATGGACAATTTAATTAATACGAAATACATGAAGGTAAGTAAGATTGACACATGTGTACCTGAAATAGCGATAATATGCGACAGGCCCCATTTACGAAACAATTGTACCGATTCATCATCTAAAGATGAATCATCTCCAAGAACTAGAGAGTTTAGCCACGAAGCACTAAACGGTGTCAATTCATTTTGAATATTAGCAAGGAGCTTGGAACGTACGGAATATAATTTATCGAGAAATTTAAATCCGTCACAATGAATATGATTCATGGAAGATAACGTTATTTGTACATCAATTCCCTGTTTCTTCAAGAAATCCCGGTAATCAAATTCTCCTGGGTTTCTCCCTTCATTCGGAATTTCTTTCTTTCCATTAATAACACAGGTTGCACCATATTTTAAAAAATGAGTAGAGAACTGTTCTTTTTCATTAGGAAAATAAATCACAACTATTCTCTCTCCTGTAATGGACTCTTTAAGAATAAATTCGACTTTCTTGTCGTTTTTGTCAATGGGACTTATTATCTCTCCATATATTGGGTTAGGGGTTATAGAAGTCTCTTCTTCGGAGGGTAATGTACTTGTTTGCGGGTAGTGAAGCAGAAAAAATACGAGGAAGGTTAAGGAAACAATCACATGAAGTTTCCTTAATCGCTTCAAATAATATAAAATTCCTATCCAGATCAAAAATACTATAATAAAAAGAAAATGATGATAATGAATAAATAATATAGCACATATTGCAGCAAATGCAACGATATGCCAGTAACCTTTCATCCGCTCACCCTATTCTATTTTTTCATAAACAGTCTTTGTGCTTGTTCTTTTATCAAGGTTATTTCTTGCTCGTCTCTATCGGTATTACTTTCCAACTTATGGATTAATTCATAAACAAATTCATTCTTTTTCTGAAAATTAGTGTCGACTAATAAATAGTCTAGTTCGACTTTTCTCGTCTTAACACCAGCTTCTTTAAATAACGTTATTGCATATTCATTATTATGATAATCTTCTGCATAGTAAACATTCTTAATCCCACTTTGTATAATTTGCTTACAACATTGCAAACAAGGAAAATGTGTTACATAAATATCTGCGTTATCCGTAGGTACTCCGAATTTAGCGCATTGTAACAGTGCATTAGCCTCGGCATGAACGGTTCTTACGCAATGGCCATCTACTACAAGACACCCTTCATCAATACAATGAACGCCTCCTGAAACACTTCCATTATAACCACCAGCTATAATACGTTTATCCCGTACAATGGTAGCACCTACCATTAGTCTTGTACATGTACTTCTTAATGAAAGAAGATGACTTTGAGCCATAAAATATTGATCCCAAGAAATTCTATCCATATATATCCCCTCTATCTGTAATGTTACATGATAAGTTTACATTTCGTTACGAAAGCCCGTCAATCATCATTTTGAAAACCACCCGCTAAAAAGGCTGTCGTTCAAAAAAATGATTACGGAATTTGAATATTATCTTTCATGTTTTCTAACGTTTTTTCACCGATACCAGAGATTTCAAGTAAATCCTCCACAGTTTGAAATAATCCAAACTCTTCCCGATGTTGAATGATTGCTTGTGCTTTAGAAGGTCCTATGCCAGGTAAACTCTCAATTTCATCTTGGGTGGCGTAGTTTATTCTAACTTTACCATCCATATTACCACTTATAGTTTCCGCAGCCTGCCCCGAATCCACAGTAAAATCTGGAAGTTCCGGTACCATTATAATCATTTCATCGTGCACCTTTTGTGCTAGATTAACTTGTGACTGATCCGCATCTTTAGTTAATCCACCAGCTTTTTCGATAACATCTTTCACTCTATTTTCTGCATTCATTTCATAAACTCCTGGTTGTTCAACAGCACCTTTTACGTCTACATATATTGTATCTTGCTGGGATGCTGCATCATTTAAAACTTCTTTCATCGGAACTTCACTATTTAACGTAGAAGCTGAAGTTATTAATTCTTCGTCTTTTGGTATACTTTCGTCTTTAGAGAAGAAAAAGATAAAAATAATGACAATGGAAATTAAAATAAAGAAGGAACTCTTTTTGAGAAGATCTAACAAGTGGAACCACATCCTATTTTTATTATTAGAGGATGAGAAAGGATAGAACGTGGGATATACATAACAATATTCGACACCGAATAGGAATTTCCTTTAAAAAAACACGAGATTAATTAAAAATCTCATGTTTTTTCTGCAACAAAGAAAATTCTTTCTGATTGGTCATGTAGATGTTCCGGTTCTAAAGAAAAATCCGCATAAACCTTGACGTTGGTAAATCCCACTTCTTTTAGTGTTTTTTTATAAAACGAAATGGGATATGTCCGCTCATGATGATACTCATCAAATCTTACATATTTACCATTATCTAAGACAAAAAAAGTTAAATCGTGAAACATTTCCCCGGTTTCCTCACCCTCGGAGCAAAACCAGATATAAGACATATCTTCTAATACGTCAGCAAAGGTTTGATTTTTATAATTTTGTTCCACTTGAAAAATAGAATGAACGTCAAATATAAACATACCACTTTGATTTAAACTGTTATATGTTCGCCTGAATACCTCTTTAATTTGAGCTTTATCGGTAATATAATTTATGACATCGCAATAACTTATAGCTAAGTCTATACCTTCTAGACCTTCCATTTCTGTAAGATCTTGATGTAACCAAGTGATAGAAACGTTTTTTTCGTTTGCTTTACTTGCCGCATACGTTAACATATCTTCTGAATAATCTAACCCAATTATTTCAAAACCTAGCTCTCTCAACCTAATTGAGATTTCTCCAGTTCCACAACCTAAATCAGCAATTCGTTTTATTTGACGATCTCCTAGAATACTTTGTGTAAAATGAACCCACTCATCATATGGTGCATCTGCCATAAATTTATCATATACATATGCCATTTGTTTATAAACCATAACTTATCCTTTAAGTTCAATCTCCAAAGGTAATTTTTCCGCATCGCCCCATAAACGTTCAAGATTATAGTAGTTTCGTTCCTCTTTGTGGAATACATGACAAACAATATCTCCTATATCTACTAAAATCCATCTAGCTTGTTCGAACCCTTCCATTCGTTTTACATCAATGCCCATTTCATCCATTTTATCTTTAATTTCTCGTGCGATTGATTGTACCTGTCTTTCATTATTTCCATGACAAATAACGAAATAGTCAGCAACAAGTGATACATCCTTCATGTCTAAAGCAATAATATCCTCTGCTCGTTTATCATCACATGCTACTGCAATCTTTTGTACAATTTCATTACTTTCCATATATTCCATTACCTCCGTTTGTACGTTTAGTTAAATCATTATATGCATAAAATGTATCAGGGTATATTGTTGCATTTTTTTTCATTAAAAAAGAAATGGTATTTTTAGATGCCATCCAGCAAGCTAGAGCTAGATCTTTTTTTGCGGTTTCACGAACATCGACAACCCCAGGAAAATCTCTACCAGGTTCTATATAATCAGCTAGAAAAATAATCATTTCCAACTTACTCATATTTGCCCTTCCAGTCGTATGTGAATAGATTGCTTGTTTAATTTCACCATCATCTATTCCATACTCTTGATCAATTAAAACGGATGCCACAGGACCATGCCATAGTTCATGATGGAAATTTAACAAATCTTTTGGCAAAGATGTCGTTTTAATAATCCTTTTCATTTCATCTAATGATCTGTACTTACAATAATCATGAAAAACAGCTGCTAATTCTGCTTTCTCTATAGATTCATCGTATAATTTTGCCAAATTTATTGCCGTATCTTTAACTCTAAGTGTATGTTCGAATCTTTTTTGAGTTAAATGAGGCTCTACTATCCGTATTGCTTCATCTATTTTCATACAATTTATACTCCCTAATATAACGATATACAGGATCTGGTAACATATATTTTACCGATCTCTCATTAAAAATTCTCTCTCTAATCATGGAAGATGAAATATCCACCATTGGTATATCTACTGTAATAATTGGATAAGAAGTTTCCAATTTATAACCAAATCTCTTCACACCAATAAAGCGAATTAATTCAATTAATTCATCTATCTTATACCAATTTGGTAAATATTCCACCATATCTGCACCAATGATAAAGCAAAATTCATGGTCAGAATACTTCATCTTTAATTCTTTTATAGTTTGAAGGGTATATGACTTCCCTTTTCTTTCCAGTTCTATTGTGTTTAATTTAAAATATTCATTGTCACGTATTGCCAGATCCAACATATTTAAACGATCTGATGCATCTATTTTTGATTCGTCTTTATGTGGTGGTGTATAAGTTGGAATAAACCAAATTTCTTCTAATTCCATTGCAATACGAACTTCTTCTGCAATCCATAAGTGACCTAAATGAGGTGGGTTAAACGTTCCACCTAAAATTCCAACTCGTTTCATATTTATGGTAACTCCAACTGTTTATTTTCCTTTGACTCTTTATATAAAACAATATTATTTCCAATGATTTGGACTAATTCGGAATCAGTTCCATCTACCAACTGTTCGGCAACTGTATTTTTGTCTTCCACGCAATTTTGTAAAATACTAACTTTTAATAGTTCTCTCTTTTCTAAAGCTTCACCAATTTGCGTTATCATGTTGTCATTAACCCCATCTTTTCCAACTTGAAAAATAGGCTTTAGATGGTGTGCTTCAGATCGTAAAAAACGTTTTTGTTTTCCTGTTAACATATTATCTTCCTTCCAAAACTTGTTGTAATTCTTCATCCATATTATTAATATCTACACTTAAACCTGTCCATATTTCAAATGCATATAAGGCTTGGTATAAAAGCATTGTATGGCCATAATGAATTCTTGCACCTAAATTTTCAGCTTCCTTAAGGAATTTCGTTTTAATTGGCTGATATACAATATCACTTACAATTACATCTTTCTTTATAGAGTTTAAATGAATAATAGTGTTTTCCGTAGTAGGTTTCATACCAACAGAAGTTGTTTGAATTATAATATCATATTTCAATAAATTATTTTCTGCCTCTTTAAGCGTTAATATGTCTGTATTCGTTAATTCACTTCTTAGCTCTGCGATTTCCCATGCTTTCTCTGTTGTTCGATTCGCTATATCGATATTAACATATCCTGCAAAATCTAAACCACAATATATGCCACGAGCTGCTCCGCCGGCTCCTAATATTAAAACATGTTTAGACTTTCTTTCCTTCGTCAATTCTGGATATTTTGTTTCTAAAGCACGAACATAACCGGTAGAATCTGTATTATAACCTATCCACTTTCCATCCTTATTTAAAACGGTATTAACCGCCCCAAGTGTCTTAGCATTCTTATCTAACGAATCTAAATACGGTATGATTTTTTGTTTATATGGAACAGTAACATTAAATCCATTTAATTCTTTATTATTTTTCATTTCCATTATTTTTTCTTCAAACGAATGTTGCGGATCTATTTCATTAATTTCATAAGTACCTTGTAAGTTAGCCTTGCTTAAAAAGCGTTCATGTATCCATGGTGATAATGAATGCTGTATTGGATAACCAATTAGTTGAAATTGTAAAGACATTGTTTCTCCTCCAGCCCCTCTATATCATTTAATATCTAAATTAAAGAATTTCGTTTAGTTACTGCTACTCCCTTTGGACTATGCGCTCGAACAGTCGCACCCTCTCCAGACAAACTCACCCAACCTAATCCTGGAAATACGATGTCTGTTTTTTCTCCAGCTACTTTAAACGTACTTTCCGTTAGCTCAGGCAAAATTTCTAGCGTTTTACTATTTGGTGGAGTTAATAAATCCCCTAAATGCTTGCTGTATAAGTTATTAGCATTTTCCAGTTTTGTTCGATGTATTTCTAATAAATTGGAAAAATAACAGATAAATGATTGTCTTTCACCCTTTATGAAATCCAATCGAGCTAATCCACCAAAAAACAAAGTTTGTCCACTATTTAACTGATAGACCTTTGGTTTTATTTCATTTTTTGGTGTGATTATTTTCATATCTTCCTCAGAAATGTAATGAGAAATTTGTTGCCTATTAACAATTCCAGGTGTATCAACTAATGATGTTTTCTCATCTAAGGGAATTTCTATAAAACCTAATGTCGTTCCAGGAAAATAGGAGGTTGTAATTACGTCATTAGCTCCAGTTGACTGTTTGATCAAACGGTTTATGAAAGTTGACTTTCCTACATTCGTCGTTCCAACAATAAATACATCTTTGTTATTGCGATAATGTTCTATCTGACCTGATAACTCTCCTATTCCATGGCCTTTTTTGGAGGAAATTAAGAAGACATCTAAAACTTTAATCCCAGCATCTTTCGCTTGGGATCTCAGCCACTGTATTAATTTTCGCTGATTCGTCGATTTAGGTAAAAGATCCACTTTATTACCAACTAAAATAATTGGGTTATCACCCGTTATACGCGGTAAACTCTTGATTAAACTTCCATTCACATCAAAAATGTCGATAAGATGAACTACTAACCCATTTGCATTCCTAACAGAACTAACCATCTTTAAAAAGTCATCATCCGTTATGGAAACATCTTGTATTTCATTATAATGTTTTAAACGAAAACACCTTTTACAAAGAATGTCTTCTTTCCCTAATGATGATTTTGGCGTATACCCTGGTTTGTCTGGACTTATCGTTTGAATTTGTGCCCCACAACCTTGGCAAAATATTTCTTCCAACTCTATTCCTCCCAGCTGATTTTCCCTTGATTTCTTAACTTTTTCAATATAATACGTTCAATTTTTCGATTTATCCTTGTAATCTTCCCATCAGTTTGGACAATTGGAACAACTAAAATAGTATATAAACCTGCACTATTTCCTCCAAGAACATCTGTTAAAACTTGATCGCCAATGACAACAATCTCTTCTTTTTTTAAGCCCATATTTTTTTGAACTTTTTTAAATGCTCGCTTTAATGGCTTCCTTGCACTATAAATAAATGGCGTATCTAATGGTTCTGAAAAAACCTTTACTCGATCGACATTATTGTTTGATATAATCGTTATTTTAATATCATGTTCCTTCATTAAGTTAAACCACTCGATTACTTCAGGTGTCGCATGTTCAACATCCCAAGCTACCAATGTATTATCTAAGTCGGTAATAATCCCCTTGATTCCCTTATCTTTTAATGATTCAGGTTGGATATCGAAAATACTTTTTACATACTTATTTGGTAAAAATCTACTTAGCACCTTATTTCTCCTTATCGTGTTTTAAATATAATTGTTGCTCGTCGCTTTATTCAAATTCTTCTCGTTAACGTTCATACAGCTAATTAAGAAGTAATACACTAATCCTACAATAATTTACCATATAATAAAAGTTCTATACTATTCCTTTTTTTGTAAAGCTATTAAAAAATTTGGCGTTCGTCATTAAGTTTGGCGAATGCTTTGTTGCACTTATACAGGAGATGAAATTTCATAATTGAAGAAAATAGAAATTATATGCTAAATTTCATGAAAAATACCCAATTTTTCGATAAAAAATCAAGAAATCGTTCGACAAATTTCAACACATTCCGAGTTGTGGATAACATTACTAACATTTTCAACAGTCGTTACACTTTGTAATACAAGGAAAAATCCATTATTACCCACAACTTATCTACAGTCCATTGTAGATAAGTTGCGTCTTGTCCTAGTTTAAGAAACATGTTAAATTATTATTAACTTAAAGTTAAGTAACTTATTATTCGCTATTAGGTTGGGCGAATGCACACCTATGCAGATTATAAAGTTTATACTTTTACTTTGACAATCTGCTAAGAGAGTATTTTTTGAAGGATGGCGCAATAAAGTATTTTTTAGGAGGGCTGCGAATGGAACATTTATCTGATGAACTACTATTAGAATCATACTACACAGCCAACGATTTAAATTTAAGCCCTGACTTCATTTCCTTAATTGAAGAAGAAATCCATAGAAGAAGTCTTTCACACAAGATTAAACGAATTAAATCTAGTTAATCCTTAACGTGAAATTCTCTTGTTAACTTTTCCTATTATCCTACCTTATTTATAAGGTAGGATTTTTTTTACAAGTATGGAAAGGTTTAAAATCTTTCCAGTTTGTTTAGGAACGATTAAGACATCCGCCCAACCTAAAGCAAGCGGGAAACTTTTTAATCGAGCCAAAATTAATGTTCCTAATTTAATTTCTATGGACAGGCACGAAACAAGCTACCGCCTCATAAAGATGTTATATAGGCAAATACCCAAGCAAGATCGATGGATTTACCACTTTAGGAGGTGCATGTGTTTGTCTGGAATATTAACCGTTCTTGCTCTTCTTGTTAAGGAAGTACTCTTTTTTGTATCCTATGTAAAAAATCATGCCTTTCCTCAACCTTTACCACCGGAAGAAGAATTAAAGTATATTAAAGAAATGCAAGATGGCAGTAAAATTGCACGTAATAAACTTATTGAGCATAACTTACGGCTAGTAGCTCATATTGTAAAAAAATTTGAAAATACCGGGGAAGATATAGAGGATCTAATCTCAATCGGTACAATAGGATTAATCAAAGGGGTAGAAAGTTTTTCATTAAATAAAGGTACTAAACTAGCAACATACGCAGCACGTTGTATAGAAAATGAAATTCTAATGCATTTGAGGGCATTAAAAAAGGTTAAAAAAGATGTCTCCCTACATGACCCGATTGGCCAAGATAAAGAAGGAAACGAGATTAGTCTTATAGATATATTAGAGGCAGAAAACGAGAATATCATTGAGTACATCCAGTTAAATATGGAAATTGAAAAAATGCAGGAATATTTTACTATTCTAGATAAACGTGAGCGTGAGGTTATCATTTACCGATATGGCTTAAACAATACTAAAGAAATGACTCAAAGAGAAATTGCAAAAAAATTAAATATTTCACGAAGTTACGTATCCCGAATTGAGAAAAGAGCATTAATGAAAGTGTTTCATGAGTATTATCGAAAAGAAAGAGATAACTCTTAAAAGACATAATGAAACTTATTCAGTGGGATTTCTTTCAACCCCACTGAATGTAGTTGAATCTGAACATTTATCACACCTAAACGGGCAGTAAGACCCCCTACATCAATCCCAAAAGAAGGTGGTGGGAGACCGACTGTCCGTAAAGATTCGATATACGACTAACCATCAATAAGATATGAAGGAACTCCCCATTAATGGTAGTCTTTTTATTTACAGTCTCTTTATCATTAACATAATTAATTCAGCAGCATGTTTAGCAGCTTTATCAAGGAATTGGTCAAAAGAGATAGATGATTCTTTCCCCGCAATATCTGATAACGCTCGAATGATAACAAAAGGTCTCCCATATTGATAACATACTTGAGCAACTGCAGCAGCTTCCATTTCTGCAGCAATCATTGTTGGAAATTTTTCCCTTACGAGTTCTACCCTTTTAGAATTATCCATGAAAGAATCTCCCGTTGCAATAATCCCTTCCGCATAATTCAATCCGATTTCTTTGATGGCTTCTATTGCCGATTGAACTAAATTTTGATCAGCTTCAAACATTGGTGGTTGACCAGGAACTTGTCCATACTCATAGTCAAATGCAGTAACATCCACATCATGATGTACAACTCTATTGGAAATAACAACATCCCCAACTTCTAATTGTTCCGAAAATCCACCCGCTGAACCAGTATTGATAACAGTAGTTGGAGAAAATCTTTCATGCATGATGGTTGTCGCCATTGCCGCATTTACCTTACCAATTCCGGATTTTAATAATACAACTTTTTTTCCTTGTAATTGACCTTCAACAAAGAAACAACCAGCAACAGTATGTTCACTTTTGTTAGTCATGTTTTCTAGTAATAAACTTATTTCTTCATCCATCGCTCCTATTATGCCGATTGTCATAAAAATGTTACCTCCATTTTACATTCGTTTACTGATATTTTTTCCAGTCATTTTCTTTTAATAATTCAATTTTTGTAGGTTGCCAACCTTCCCCATCTTTCCAAGATAGATATACACGATATACCTCTGACTGATTTGAATCCGAAACAGTAGCAACCACTTTTTGATCGCCACCATTTGCTATCCACCATTCTTGATAATTACCATCTACCAATCCTGTAGCGGATTGAATAGCATCTGTCATCTCTTTTCGATCTTGTGACCCTTCTGAATAATTTACAGTATGAGGTCCTTCTTGTTCGGTTCCAACCGGTTGCCAATCTCCCTCATATGCTTTAACTACATTATCATCTGAAGGATCAACTTCTTTTGTTGTAACCTCTTGATCCTCTTCTTGATTTTCCTCTTTATTCTCTTTATTCTCTTTCTCTAATTCTTCCCCATCATTTCCTTTATTTTCTGATGATGGATCTTCTTGTTTATTGTTCGTACTAGATCCTGTTTCGGTTGTTGTATCATTTTGTGCTTGTTCTGTTTCTTCTGTAGGAGTACTATCTCCACCACCAAACAACCAAATACTTATTAAAGAAATAAGAAGGATAATACCAAAAACGATTAAAAATGAAATTAACTTTGTGCTTTTTCGACGTTTATCATATTTATTAATACGTGAGCTTTTTTGTTCTGCAGTCACTTAAACTCCCTCCCTACTTATTCTACTATTTTATCATAATTGAAATCATTACTAATATTAAAGTACCATTAAAAAAACATGGCGTTCGCTTTAGGCTGGCGAATGTTTTAGTTACTCTGATCAAACAGGATAGAGCTTTCTGCCAAAACGAAAAGCAGGAGTAGACTTCTCCTGCTTCATTTGGCTATTCTACTTTAATTATTTTAACCTGTATGTCCCCACCAGGAGTTGATACAGTTACTTCTGAGCCAACTTCTTTTCCAATTAAACTTTTTGCCATTGGAGAATCATTTGAAATTTTTCCTTCAAAGGGATCTGCCTCAGCACTCCCTACTATTGTATATGTTTCTTCTTCGCCATTAGGAAGTTCCGCAAAAGTTACAGATTTACCTAATGACACGATATTAGCATTTGCTTCATCATTTTCAATAATAACAGCATTTCGGATCATTTTTTCAAGCTGTGTAATTCGTTGTTCAACAAACGCTTGCTCATCCTTAGCTGCATCATATTCAGAGTTCTCGGATAAGTCACCAAAATCGCGAGCTATTTTAATACGTTCCACTACTTCCTGTCTGCGATCCGTTTTTAAGTATTCTAATTCCTTTTCAAGTTTCTCTTTCCCCTCAATTGTCATGTAATAACTTTTCTCTACGGCCATTAAAAAACACTCCTTTTCGCACTAAACATATCAAATGAACGATACAAAACGTTCTAAATATTAGTAGTTATAAATATGCTAATCATAACTATGGCAGAATTCAAACAAATAATCAAGAGTTTTATTTGTTATTTTCATGCTTCTTTGATAATATATTCTCTATTTTAGAAGCCATTAAATCAATTGCGACATGGTTTTCTCCACCTTCTGGAATGATAATGTCTGCATAACGTTTCGTTGGCTCTATAAATTGTAAATGGGATGGTCTTACTTCAGTTAGATATTGTTCAATGACAGAATCCAAGGATCTACCACGTTCTTTAATATCACGTCTAAGCCTTCGTATCATTCGGATATCAGGATCCGTATCAACGAATACTTTTATATCCATTAAATTAAGTAATCGCTGATCTTCTAAAATCAGGATACCTTCGATAATGATAACATCCTTTGGTTCAACAAAAATAGTTTTATTTGAACGGGTATGTAACTTATAGTCATAAATCGGTTTGTTTATCGATTTATTGTCTAATAAATCATGCAAATGCTCTATAAGTAAATCATTATCAAATGCTAAAGGGTGATCATAGTTCGTCTTTAATCTTTCTTCAAATGGAAGGTGGCTTTGGTCTTTATAATAATAATCTTGTTCAATAACCAAAATGGTTTTATCCAAAAATTTATCACAAATAGATTTGGTCACGGAGGTTTTTCCACTACCACTACCACCAGTAACACCAATAATAACTGGTTTTCTTTTCATATGTATAACTCCTTTTATACCTTCTTACTACTAAGAGCGACTCCATCCCCTATTGGCACGATAGATGTATTAAATTCAGGGTGATTCATTAGAAAATTATTATACTTTATTATTTTTTCAACCATTTTTTCATATCGTTTAGGGGTGGCTTCGGGGTTAGCTACAAACCCTCTAAACAAAACATTATCCGTAATGATTAATCCGTCTGAATTCAACAACGGTAAAGAAAGCTCAAAAAACCGTTGATACTGGCCTTTTGCAGCATCAATAAATATTAAATCAAACTTATCGTCTGTATCCATTAATTCATTGAGTTTCTCTAAAGCATCTCCAAAAATAACATCGATATTCTTTTCTTTATTTAAAAGTTTAATATTTTGAATAGCTTGTTTATAGCGAACCTCATCTCTCTCCATTGTTACAATTTGAGATTTCGGACTTGCCTCTAGCATTCGTAGTGCCGAATAGCCAATTGCTGTTCCTATTTCCAAAATCCTTTTTGGTCTTTTAATTTGAATAATTTGCGTTACAAAATGCATACTAACCTGATCCATAATGGGAATATTATCTTCTATGGCTTGTTCTTCCAGCTCTTTAATCCAAATGTTTTTATCTGGAAGTGTATGTAACAAATAGTTATTTATTAAATCATCCATCTTAAGTACCTCTTTCATTATTAGAAACTGGGTATTCGCTAGTCTCTAGCGAATACCCTAGCTACATTACGCAGGAGAAGAAAGTTTAAACTTTCTTCACTAAAAAAATTAGAAATATGAATGAACATCTTATTTATTTCAAATATTTTTTTCTATTTTCATTATGTTCATCATAGGTTTTCGCATAATGTATTTTTCCTTTACGGTCATGTAAGAAAAATAAATAGTCGGAATCCTTCGGTTGCAATACCGCCTCTAAAGAGCTTTTAGAAAAATTCGCAATTGGACCGATCGGTAGACCTTTAATTCGGTAGGTATTATACGGTGATTCTACTTCTAAATGTTTGTATAAAGTAGTTTCTAAATGTTCACCAGTTGCATATGCAACTGTAGGATCTGTTTCTAATCGCATTCCTTTTTTCAATCGATTGTAAAACACACCTGCTATTTCTTTCCTTTGCTCATCATTACTAGCCTCTTTTTCAACTAGTGAAGCAAAAGTTAATACTTCATGGAGGCTAAATTCACTTTTTTCAATTTGGTCCATATAAGGTGATACAACATCTTGAGTTTGTGAAACCATCTTTTCAATTATAGATTGTATCGAAGGCTTCTCTTCATCATATCGATAAGTAGCAGCAAATAAATAACCTTCTAATGGTGAAATAATTTCATCCTTTAATATATCTTTAGGTAAGATAGAATATTTCTCCATCAGCTTAACTATAAAGTCTTTATCATTAGCGACTTGTAAGAATTCCTCTTTTGAAAAATTAAAGTTCTTTGCATAAATTTCAGCTATTTGATCAATATTTAACCCTTCAGGAATCGTAACAGTATATAATGCTGTAGTTTTTCCCTTTTGTAGGCTTTCTGTTATTTCATCCAAAGTCATAGATGGGGTGAACGTATAATTACCCGCTTGAAAATTAGATTCATTATTTACTTTTATATAAAATAGATAAATGAGTGCATTTTTGATAACACCATTTTCCTCTAAAATATTAGCTATAGTAGAAGAAGAAGAACCTAAAGGTATTTCTACGGTAATTTTCTTATCACTGGTAGGATCTACTGGTTTTAAAGCAGATTTTACATAAAAATAGCCTGCTATACCACTTATGCCTATTATTAAAACGATTGCTAAAATTACCAAAGATACTATCTTTCTAACCTTACTTGCTTCTTCATTAGTCGCAATGAGATTGTCCACAAACTCACCTTTGGATTTCTTTTTGGACATTCGGTTCCCCCCTCATTCGACTTATTATACTAAAAAAGACTAATATTATCCATGATTTTCACTATACCTACGAAACATAAAAAAACTGACACCAAAATTGGTATCAGTTTAGTTTCATTCACATTTTATGAATCCAATTCTTCATCAGCAAGAGTATTCAACATTTCTTCAACCATTTCCCATTCCTCATCAGATTCAATTGGAAATAACGTCAAATCCTCTTTTTCTGTTTCCTCATATTTAAAAGCATAAACCTCAACTTCTTCATCATCAGCCTGCTCAACAGGTACTACCGCAATATAAGAGTCACCTGTTTGATCAACATCAAAAGTAAAAAGAACTTCAAATAAATGTTCTTCTCCATTTTCGTCAGGGACAATGATACGTTCTTTTTTATCCAGCGACACACTCTCACCTCATTTTTGATCTAAATATCCTTGTAATATCATAACTGCAGCCATTTTATCAATCACTTTTTTTCTTTTTTTTCGACTAACATCTGCCTCTAACAGAATTCTTTCAGCAGCCATAGTTGTTAATCTTTCATCCCACATAACAGTTGGAATGTTAAAAGTGTCTTCAATATGTTCTGCGAAACGTTCAGATGCTTCTGCCCGCTCTCCTATTGTACCATTCATGTTCTTAGGAAGACCAACTATAGCCTTACCAATTTCATGCTCTTTTATTATTTTAGAAAGTTCGTCATCTGCAGATGTTATATTTGTTTCATCCCAATAAATGGTGGTTAAGCCTTGTGCTGTCCAACCGAGTGCATCACTTATTGCAACTCCAATCGTTTTGGAGCCAACATCAAATCCTATAATTTTCATTTAATCCGCCTTTTTTTGTTCCAAATAAGATTTTACTAGTTCTTCTATCACTTCGTCACGTTCAACTTTTCTTATTAGATTTCTGGCATCATTATACCTAGGAATATATGCTGGGTCACCTGATAATAAATATCCGACAATTTGATTAATTGGATTATAACCTTTTTCTTTTAAAGAACCGTGGACTGTGAAAAGTATTTCTTTTATGTCCTGTTCGTATGGTTCTTCAGAAAAGTTAAACTTCATTGTTTTATCGATTGAACTCATTTTGACACCCCGTTCTTAGAAAAACTATCATTTTCTTTAACTATTGGAAGCATACCATATGTTTATATAAAGATAAACTTATTATTTATTTAATTGTCTCCAACACGTAATCTTTTGCGGATTGAACAGCTTCCAAGATCTTAGCAGGATCTTTACCACCCGCTTGAGCCATATCTGGACGACCTCCCCCGCCGCCACCACAAATTTGTGCAGCCTGCTTAATTAACTTACCTGCATGGAAACCTTTCTCAACTAAATCCTTCGATACACCAGAAGCAAGTTGAACCTTTCCGTTGTTTTCTGTTGCTAATAAGATGATACAAGAACCTAACTTTTGTTTTAAATCATCAATCATATTTCTTAACTGGTTCATATCTCTCACATGAACTTGTTGAGCTAATAAGGTTACACCTTCTATGGTTTCAACCTGTTCCATAACCTGCGAACTTTCTGCATTTGCAAGTTTTGCACTTAATGATTCATTTTCTTTTTGCAATTGTTTCATTTCATGGAACATATTTTCAATACGTTCTGGAAGGCTTTCTTCATTTGATTTAAATAAATTAGCTGATGTATGCAAAATATTTAATTTTCCATTTAAATATTGATAAGCTTCTTTACTAGTTACAGCCTCAATCCTTCTAGTTCCTGCTCCAATCCCGCTTTCCGAAACAAGTTTAAATAGACCTATTTCGGATGTGTTTTTAACGTGGCATCCCCCACATAATTCTAAACTAAAATCTCCCATTTGCACGACACGAACAATGTCTCCATATTTTTCACCAAATAGTGCCATGGCTCCCATTTCTTTCGCTTCTTGTAGTTTTTTAAGACTTATTTCCACTGGAATGGCTTCCCATATTTTCTCATTAACAATTTCCTCGACTTTTCTTAACTCTTTATCAGATAATGGATTAAAATGAGAAAAGTCGAATCGTAATCTTTCTGGTGTTACTAAAGAGCCCGCCTGATTCACATGAGAACCGAGTACATCTTTTAACGCCTGATGAAGTAAGTGTGTTGCTGAATGGTTCTTAATAATAGAATTACGGAATTCAGAATCCACAGCCGCTTTCACCGTATCATTTACATTTAATTCTCCATCTTTGACTATAACACGGTGAATATTCTGGCCTTTTGGAGACTTCTGTACATCCTCAACAAGGGCAGAGGCATTATCAGTATAGATCCATCCCTTATCCGCAACTTGTCCGCCACTCTCAGCGTAAAATGGAGTTTTATTTAAAAATAGGAAAACCGTATCTCCTGTTTTAGCAGTATTAATCATTTCACTTCCGTCAAATAATGCAACAACCTTGGTATCAATCTCTAAATTATCATAACCGATAAATTCACTGTCAACTTCAATTTCACTTAATACAGTATCTTGAACTTGCATAGAGTCTACTTTTTGTCTTGCATTTCTTGCCCGGCTACGTTGTTTATCCATTTCTTTGTTATATCCAGCTTCATCAATAGAGAAACCATGTTCTTCCACATATTCCTCTGTTAATTCTTTAGGGAAACCGTATGTATCATATAAACGGAATACTTCCTCCCCAGGGAATACTTTACTTCCATTTGCTTTCTCTTTTTCAATAATCGTTGTTAATATCTCTAATCCATCATTCAATGTTTCATGGAATCGTTCTTCTTCCACTTTTACAACAGATCCAATAAATTCTTTTTGTTTTAACACTTCTGGGTAAAAATCTTTCATAATTTCCCCAACTGTTTCTACTAATTCATACATAAATGGCTTATTAATACCAATTTCTTTAGCAAATCTTACAGCTCTACGTATGAGTCTTCGTAAAACATATCCTCTACCTTCATTCGATGGTAATGCACCATCACCAACGGCAAAACTAACTGTTCGAATATGGTCAGCAATTACTTTAAATGCAGTATCACCTTCCATTGATTTCCCATACGTCGTAGTAGCTAATTCTTCTGTTTTCCGGATGATAGGTAAAAATAAGTCTGTCTCGAAGTTTGTAGGTGTATTTTGAATTACCGAAGTTACACGTTCTAATCCCATACCTGTATCAATGTTTTTCTTTGGTAAAGGCGTATAGGTGTGATCTGGGTTATGGTTAAATTGAGAGAAGACTAAGTTCCAAATTTCTAAATAACGGTTATTCTCTCCACCAGGATATAATTCAGGATCATTCGGGTCATTTCCAAATTCTTCTCCTCTATCATAAAAAATCTCTGTATTTGGACCACTCGGACCCTCACCAATATCCCAGAAGTTTTCTTCAATACGGATAATTCTTTCTTTCGGTAATTTAATATCATTTAACCAAAAATCATAAGCTTCATCGTCTTCTGGGTGAACCGTAACTGATAATAATTCTGGATTAAGGTTCAACCATTTCTCATCCGTTAAAAATTCCCAAGCCCATTCAATCGCTTCTTTTTTAAAATAATCGCCAATAGAAAAGTTCCCTAGCATTTCAAAAAATGTATGATGCCTGGCTGTATATCCGACATTTTCGATATCATTGGTACGAATAGCTTTTTGAGCATTAACCATACGTGGGTTTTCCGGTATAACACGACCATCAAAATATTTCTTTAAAGTCGCTACACCACTGTTAATCCATAATAGAGAAGGATCATCTTTAGGAACTAGAGATACACTTGGCTCCACGCGATGACCTTTCTCTTTAAAAAAATCAATATACATTTGTCTAATTTCTGCTGATGTTAACTGTTTCATACATTAATCCTCCAATATCGACTTATTAAATGATGAAATCTTTAAGAACAAAGGCGCAAGCGCCCGTTTAGCGACGTACGGACTGGACTGAGCCGTAGGAGATAAAGGAAACACGACGAACGGAGTGAGTCGATGTTGACTTATCGTACGGAGGTGAAGGAAGTATCGCTAGTCGCTGGGCGCTGGAGCCGGACGTGGCTATTTCTGTATCTAAGTGATCCACAGCCATACAAATTTTAGAATTCCTAGATAACTAAAAAAAACTCCTCTCTGCATGCATGCAGGGACGAGATTTATTCGCGGTACCACCCTATTTATGAACTAATTTTTCGTTCATCACTTAGATCATCATAACGGTATGAAACCGGCGAGTATTAATCGCACTCCAGTGTAGCTTTCCATGATTTTGAACTAGGATTTTTTTCAGCCAATGAAAACCCTTCTCTAGAAGCCAAATAATCATGTACTTTTCACCTTCAATGTTTTTATATTAATTTATTATAAAGGAGACTTCCATCAGTGAGGTATTTCCTTCATCCCCCACTAATGGTTAGTCGAACTTATCAGACCTTTACAGGCAGTCATGTGTCCATAACAAACTGAAATTCCTTATACTTTAATCCTTTAAAAAAGACAGACTTTATTAAAGTATAAAAAATATTAAAGTACTTGTCAATTACGAATAGGTATTGTAGAAATATGTGTTACAATCACTTTAATAATTGACATGACGGGAACTGCTAAAATCATTCCGATAACACCAAACAGTTGACCTCCTAATAAAAGGACAAAAATAATAGCAATAGGATGAATCGCCACGCTCCTACCTACTATGTACGGAGATAACAAATTTGCTTCTATAATTTGAATAACGAAAATACTAACAACGGCAAATAAGACTAATTTGATAGAATTTGTCGTTGTAAAAGCTATAATAACAACAGGTACTGCACCAATAATAGGTCCAAAATAAGGAATAATATTCGTAACTCCCATAATAACGCCTAATAACAAAGAGTAATCAATATTCAAAAACCTGAAAATAATAAATGCTGTTAAGCCAACAAAAAAGCAAACAATAAATTGTCCACGAATGTAATCCCCTAAACTATCATCTATCGCGTGAACAATTTTGGTTGTTCGTGTTTCATACTTTTTAGGAATGAATTTCTTCAAAAATAATTTGATTTTGTCATAGTCCTTTAAAAAATAAAAAACCAGTACCGGAATCACTGTAATGGTAATGACCATATCAAAAATTTTCGTATAACCACTAATTATTTTTGTTAATAATTGATCTAGTGAATCCTCTACATTAATAAAAAATTCATCCATTTTATCGTGTACGGTTTCCGGCATGAATGAGGTATATTCATATAAACTATAAATCATCGTTTGATACGTTTTTGTCATTTCTGGTAAGTGATTAGCCAAATCTTGAATTTGTTGGATAATTAAAGGATAAAGTTTATATACCAAATATCCAACCCCACCAAAAAACAAAATATAAATAAGTAAAATCGCTATTCCTCTATGAATGTTATAACTACAAAGCTTTTCAATAACAGGATATAGTAAGTAAGCGATTAAGCATGAAATTAAAAATGGGGTTAATAGCTTCCATAGGAAAACAAAGATTTTACCATAATAAGGAAAGGTTTTTATAAGTAAAAAAGCAAAAAGTATGAATAGTACTCCAAAAATAAGCCAGTATATAATTGATATTCTCTTTTCATCACGAAACATAATTAGAACCTCCTTAGCTTTATTTTTTATAACTAAGGAGTTCTATTGTAATCTTAGTTCTTCTTCCGAAAATAAATCATTTAATGAACTTAAACTACCATCCGCTTCGATTTGATGAACCGCTAATTCATTATTTACTACCGTCATTTCGATGAAACAAGACCAACAATAAAAATTCTGTGCTCCTATTTTTCCAATATCTTTGCTATTACAATTAGGGCAACGCATTATCATCTAAACACCTCTTTTTTTGATGAGTTTTCAATGATAGGCTTGCCCATTTTTTTCCAAAATATACTATTTAATCCATAAAATCATACGGAGATAACTCTTCATCGGTATTTTCAGATTCTAAGACTTGCATTTTTTCAATATCCAGTCTTTTAGAAAGTCGTTCATTTAGTGATGTATATCTCCTGTTTGTATCAATCGTTTGGATACCTTTTAAAAATGCGTTTTTTTCACCACAAATAATTAAAGAATCCTTACTTCTTGTAATGGCGGTATATAATAAATTTTTTCTTAGCATTCTATGATAGGTTGTAACTACCGGAAATACTACTATTGGAAATTCACTTCCTTGTGATTTATGGATGGAAATGCAATATGCATGTGTAAAATTCACATAATCTTTTCTAGGATATACTACTTCCCTATCGTCATAAGAAATCACTATTTGTTCTTCATTTTCCTTATTTTCATCAGGCTTAAAGATAGCCACAATTTCACCAATGTCTCCATTATAAACCCCATCTTCCGGTTGATTCACTAATTGAATGACTCTGTCGCCTACACGATAAATAACGTCTTGGAATCTAACTTCTCTTTTTCCTTTTTTCCTTGGGTTAATCAATTGTTGGAGCTGCTCATTTATAACGGTTATCCCCGCCTGTGAACGATACATTGGTGCAAGAACTTGCATGTCATTGTAATCGATACCTTTAGCATTCGCCTTCTCAAAAATAGTTGTTATCGCCTGAATCATCTGATATTCATTACATGAAATAAAACTGAAATCCTTCGCGTTTTTTAAAGATTCAACTGTACAATTATTATTTTTTATTTCATGTGCCAGTTGTATAATCTTTGATCCTTCTTTTTGTCGGTATACTTCATTTAAGCTTACAGAAGGAATATAACCACTATTTAATAAATCAGAAAGAACCTGCCCAGGCCCAACAGAAGGAAGTTGATCCTCATCACCAACTAATAATACTTGCATATCATTTGGTATAGCCTTAAATAAACTATTTGCTAACCAGATATCTACCATGGAAAACTCATCAACAATTAAAAACTTCCCGTCTAATTGTTCGTTTTCCCCTTTGTCAAATTCGTTCATACCATTCCAACCTAAAAGTCTATGAATGGTTGAAGTTGGAAGCCCAGTTGATTCATTTAGTCGTTTTGCAGCTCTTCCAGTAGGAGCCGCTAAAACAAATGGAAAATCGGCTTTGTTTTTATAGTCACCTGGGTTCAAAGATAGGTCAAATATAGCGGCATATGCTTTAATAATCCCTTTAATTACCGTTGTTTTCCCTGTACCAGGCCCACCTGTTAAAATCATTATTTTAGAATGGATCGCCTGATTAATTGCCTCAAATTGTTCTTTTCCATAACTCAATACTTCTTGTTCTTCGATGTCTCCAATAATTTTCATTAATTCAGCCACTGGGGTACGTTCTTCTGTTTCGTTTTGGATAATTCTATTTAAGTGGGTTGCAAAGCCATCTTCGGCATAATAAAGGGACGGTAAATAGACGTTACCACTTTGAATAATTACCTTCTTTTCTTGATTAAGTTCGTCTAATCTATCTGCTATAAGATTGTCTGTTAATTCAACACTTGAAGCAAGTAATTCCTTCACTTCATTCACACAGAGATCAAGCGGTATATATACATGACCATCTTGTACACTTTTTTGTAATACATAAATACATCCTGCACCAATCCGGTTAGGATGTGTTAATGAAAGTCCATTCTGTTTTGCAATCGCATCAGCTGTTTGAAAGCCAAATCCTTCAATATCAAATACAAACTGGTATGGATCCTCTTCCATATTTTCAATCGATGACTCTTTATAGGCGGCAAAAATTTTTTGTGCCATTTTTAAACCGATTTGATATTTTGATAAATAAAGCACGACGTGTTCGAATCCTTGATTTTCCTGAAGGCTCTGAACTAATTTGTCTCTAGTTTCTTTTTTCAAACCTTTTATATCCTGAAGACTTTCTGGATCATCCAATATTTTGGAAATAGCATTCGAACCTAGTTTTTTTACGATTCGTGATGCTAATCTTTTACCAATACCATGGAACAAATCGCTTGAAAGATAGGCTATAAGCCCATCTTCTGAATTAGGTACAAAGGTTTGATAAGAGACAACATTATATTGTAAACCGAATTTTGGATGACGTTCGAATTCACCATAAAAATAGTAGGACATTGCTTCTGTCAAATTCGAAAAATACCCTTTGATCACAACATCCTTTTCTCTAAAATCTTCATTTGTCTCGATAACTTTTATTTTGGCTATGGAAAAATGTTCATGCTCATTGTGAAAAATGGTATATAGTAGTTCACCTTTAATATACTTTTTGTCTTCTGAATTCTGAACACTTTCCATGGTAAACCCCCACTATTCGTTGCTGTTTTCTTTTAATAAGCTTTCCACATTCTTCTTCCCATTCGCTGCAAGTAAATGATCAGGTTGAATTCCTAACGCCTTATTAAAGCAATTCAATGCATCTTCCATATTTTCATTAAATAATTCGATTACTCCTAGATTATAGTAAGCATCGGAATGATTTGGATTTAGTTTTAACACATCCAAAAACACTTGTTTTGCATCATTGAGAATATTACTCTGCGCCAAGGCAAGTCCATACTGAAAAAGAATATCATCATCTTCATGGTTCAGTTCACTTGCTCTTAGTAAATATGGTAACGAAAGCTTAAACTGTTCTTGATTCATAAATGATAGACCTAACATAAAATATACATCAGCTTCATTTAGCCCTAACTGTTCCGCTTTTTGAAAGTTCGTTATTGCATGCTCAAATTGAGATTCTTCAAAGTAAAGATTTCCAAGTCCATAATAAGCTGTTGCACTATTGTTATCTAATTCAAGTGCTTTATTAAAAAAACGTTTGGCACGTTCATATTCTTTTAAATGCAACAACAGGTTACCAAAGTTTATATAACCTAATGGATCAATTGGATTTTCCTCGATTACATCATTAAATAACTTTGCCGCTTCTTCATATTTTTGTTCTTGCATATAAGCAATGCCTTGTGTATTTTTATCCATATAAAAAAACTCCTCAAACTAACCTACGTACGGAAGTGATTCATTATTTTTTATAATTTCATCTATCGTCCCACCACCAAGGCATACATCCCCATCGTAAAAAACAACGGCTTGACCCGGTGTAATGGCACGTTGGCTTTCATGAAAATCAACTTTTACTTTTCCATCTTCTAATAATGTAACTGTAACACCACTATCTTTTTGACGATAACGGAATTTCGCCGTACATGTAAACGATTTTTCTATATCATCCGGATTAATCCAGTTTAGATTTGTCGCTATAAGTGCTTCGGAGTACAATTTATCGTTTGAATATCCTTGTTCCACATAAAGCACATTTTCCTTAAGATTTTTACCTACAACAAACCACGGGTCCCCGGCTCCACCGATACCAAGTCCTTGTCTTTGTCCAATCGTATAATACATTAACCCATCATGACGACCTTTAACTTCTCCGTCTAGTGTTCTCATCTCTCCCGGTTGAGCAGGGAGATATTCACTCAAAAATTGTTTAAAATTTCGTTCACCGATAAAGCAAATTCCGGTAGAATCTTTTTTCGTTGCTGTTACTAATCCAGCCTCTTTTGCAATTTCACGTACTTTTGGTTTCGGTATTTCTCCTAGAGGAAACATTACTTTTCTTAATACGTCCTCCGATAATTGATTAAGGAAGTAAGTTTGGTCCTTATTATCGTCAACCCCTCTTAACAATTGAATCTTACCATCTACTTCCCTTACACGCGCATAATGACCGGTTGCTAAGTAGTCTGCACCAAGAGATAAAGCATAATCTAAAAATGCTTTAAACTTTATTTCCTTATTACACATCACATCGGGATTTGGCGTTCTTCCTGCCTTATATTCATCAAGAAAATACGTAAATACTTTATCCCAGTATTCCTTTTCAAAGTTAACAGAGTAATATGGGATATCCAATTGATTACATACTCGAACAACATCGTCAAAATCCTCTGTCGCCGTACAAACACCAAATTCATCCGTATCATCCCAGTTTTTCATAAAAATACCAACTACATCGTAGCCTTGTTCTTTTAATAATAATGCGGCAACAGAGGAGTCTACACCTCCACTCATACCTACTACAACACGTATATCTTTATTATCCTTCATTTATTTTCACTTTCCTTTTGTTAGTCGATTTACAATTTTCGCCACACGCTTTGCTGCGTCTTTAACATTTTCAACTGTATTAAAGTTTCCAAAGCTAAATCGAATAGAATTAGTTGTACAAGGATTTCCTTTACCGAACATAGCAGAAAGTACATGAGAGGGCTCAACACTACCAGCTGTACAAGCACTACCACTCGATGCAGCAATTCCCTCTAAATCAAAGTTCGTTAATAACTGCTCCACGTTCGTTCCAGGGAAACTAATATTAATAATAGAAGAAATCTGAGAGTCAAAATCACCATTTATTTCAAATTCAACATTATTTTCCTTAAGTTCCTGCAAGAACAATTCCTTAAATGATTGATATTGTTTCCTTCTTTCTTCTTTCTTTTCCATTGCCAACTCAACCGCTTTTTGAAAGCCCACGATACTCACTACATTTTCAGTTCCTGGGCGCCGTTTCCTTTCTTGTTCTCCACCAAATTGTAGCGTATGAATGGGTATCCCATCTTTTACATATAAAAATCCCACACCCTTAGGACCATATATTTTATGGGATGATACAGATAACAAATCAATTCCTAAATCCTTAACATCAATGTCTAATAGACCATAAGCTTGTACAGCATCTGTATGAAAATAAGCTTGATGATCTATCAACATTTCCCCAATTTCAGGAATTGGTTGAATTATACCAGTTTCATTATTCACATACATAACAGAGACGATTATAGTATCGTCTCGCAATGACTTTTCCAAATCTTCAACTAGAATTTTACCATCTTCATAGACAGGTAAATACGTTACATCAAATCCGCTTTTTTCAAGAAATTCAGCTGAATGTAGCGTTGCATGATGTTCTTGAGACGTAGTTATAATATGATTTCCTTTATCGCGATTAGCAAAAGCAGTTCCTATTAAAGCTAGATTATCTGATTCCGTTCCTCCACTAGTAAAGATAATTTCTTTTTCGTTAGCATGAATACTCTGAGCCATGACACGTCTTGCTTCATCCAACAATTGTCTTGCCTTTCTTCCAAATGAATGGACACTTGAAGGATTACCGAATGTTTGTTGGTAAATTGGGTACATTGCATCAATTACTTCTTTCTCCATTGGAGTTGTTGCAGCATGATCCAAATAAATTGCTTCCATTATCTTCTTTCCTTTCCTACAAAACGCTCGACATTGTTTTAACCTCGATTAAATATAAAACATATAAGCTTGTTGTTTTTCACCGTCGCCATAATTTTTAAGATCCTCTAGTGTTGTTTTATCTAATACCTCTTTTATCGCATCACGAATTCTTCCCCATAATTCCTGTTGAGCTGGAGGTTCATCTTCAATACCTTCGACTAGGGTAATTGGTCCCTCTAATACACGAACAACATCCCCTGCTGTTATATCCTTTGGGTCTTTAGCTAATACATAACCTCCGTATGCGCCACGAATACTTTTAATAAGTCCAGCATTACGTAATGGAGAAGCAAGTTGTTCTAGGTAGTGTTCAGATAAATCATTATCCTTTGCAATGGATTTTAATGAAGTAGGTCCCTCTCCATGCTTTTTAGCTAAATCAATCATAATCGTTAATCCGTATCTTCCTTTAGTAGATATTTTCATTTTATAGCACCTCTATTTAATAAATCTAATTTTTAGTTTCTTCCTTTTATTTTAAACAAATTTTCCTTATTAAAAAACTGCGGATATTTTATAAGTGATCTTTTAAAAATATCATTTTAAACTAGTATGTCCGAATACACAATACTTGATATTATAGCATGAATAACATGTCTCTTGCATTTATGTCGAATTGGAATTAAGCTTTATACTAAAATATCATAAATCAAGTGGCATCAAAAGCGATATTATGGTGATGTTCAAAAAGGAGGATGAAAAGGACTTTTACGTTGCCCACAGGACGTGGCGGTCTTAGTAGAATTTCCGCTATCGCCAACAAGGAACGTCGAAGTTCACCGGACTTTTTAAACAATCTCTAAGAAAAAACTTATTTTGATCCACATTGGCAAGGGGGAGTATGGAATGAATCACGAACCGCTGGCCTATCGTATGCGCCCGAAAAATATAGAAGAAGTAATCGGTCAAAAACACCTAATTGGCGAGGGTAAAATTTTATATCGAATGGTAAAAGCCAATCTATTATCTTCCATGATTTTGTTCGGACCACCTGGTACAGGAAAAACCTCTATGGCAACAGCATTAGCTAGAACATTAAATCTTCCAGTTAAATTATTAAATGCTGTTACAGATAAAAAGAAAGATATGGAAATAGTTGTCGAAGAAGCAAAAATGCGGGGAAACATGGTTTTAATACTTGATGAAGTTCATCGCCTTGATAAAGCAAAACAAGATTTTCTTCTTCCCCATTTAGAAAGCAATTTAGTTACTTTAATTGGTTGTACGACAAGTAATCCGTATCATGCCATTAATCCTGCAATAAGAAGTAGATGTCATTTATTTGAACTGCATCCACTAACATTAGAAGATATTCGTACAGCTATAACTCGTGCTATTCAACACACTGAAAGAGGATTCGGCTCAAGAGATGTACATATTAGTGAAGATGCACTTAATCATTTTGCTTTTGCTTCCGGGGGCGATTTACGTTCGGCTTTAAATGGATTAGAGCTGGCAGTTCTTTCTACACCTAGTGATAAAAATCATAGAATCGAGATTACCTTAGAAATAGCGGAAGAATGTATGCAAAAGAAAAGCTTCTCTCATGATAAGAATGGAGACGCACATTACGATGTTATTTCCGCTTTTCAAAAGTCGATACGAGGTAGTGACGTCGACGCAGCTTTACATTATTTAGGGCGCTTAATTGAAGCAGGTGATCTTGATAGTATTGCAAGAAGGATGATCGTAACTGCATACGAAGATATTGGTCTAGCTAATCCGCAAGCAGGACCTAGAGCAATAGCAGCTGTTCAAGCAGCAGAACGATTAGGTTTTCCAGAGGCAAGAATCCCTTTAAGTGTCGCTATTATTGAGCTTTGTCTTTCTCCAAAATCAAATACTGCCTATAAAGCGTTGGACCTTGCACTAGCTGATATTCGCAGTGGAAAAGCAGGTGAAATACCTGCACACCTTAAAGATTCACATTATGAAGGAGCGAAAAAGCTAGGAAGAGGTATAGATTATCTTTATCCACATGATTATGAAAGCGGATGGGTAAACCAACAATATTTACCAGACTCTATAAAAAACAAACACTATTACCAACCTAAGAAATCTGGTAAGTTTGAACAAGCGTTAAAACAAGTCTATGACAAAATTAATCAAGAAAAAGGAAATTAGAAAACTTGAGATTCACTTTTGAGCTGGTGAATGCCCTATTTACACTCTTATTCAAGTTAAGAAAATTTGTACTTTCTTAACTGCCAAGGTATAAAACTATTTCTATCGGCAAGAATAATAAAAACCTCACCTCTAAGGAACTTTTTAAACACGGTGAGATTAATATCTTATTAGACTAATGATTCCGTACAGGTAGCAGTAACTGCAAAAGTACAAATCTATTGATTTATGTCGCTAGAAAAGGAGTTGTAAATAATGGCAAAAGTTAGACAAGATGCTTGGTCACATGAAGATGATTTATTATTAGCGGAGACGGTATTACGTCATATTAGAGAAGGTAGTACTCAATTAAACGCATTTGAAGAGGTGGGAGACAAATTAAACCGCACTTCAGCAGCCTGCGGATTTCGTTGGAATGCAGAAGTAAGGCAAAAATATGATAGTGCAATTGATCTAGCCAAAAGACAAAGAAA
The DNA here is from genome assembly GCF_042678465.1 of Oceanobacillus caeni. Taxonomy (NCBI): domain Bacteria; kingdom Bacillati; phylum Bacillota; class Bacilli; order Caryophanales; family Bacillaceae; genus Oceanobacillus; species Oceanobacillus caeni. Next base: position 29,974 of record NZ_JBHTKV010000002.1, read on the forward strand.
AGAAAAAAAACGTGCACTAGCAAAACGGACTGGACACTTCCAAAAGCCAATTATAGCGTTATCTTCTAACTTAAAAGAAGCTACTAATGAAAACACTTCCTATCAAACAGAAGAAACCGGCAATGAAATACAGGTACCGACAATTAATCTAGATATGGTCATACAATTTTTAAGAGAATTAAAAAAAGATTATCACGCTTCTAATCAATCAAAAGTATCTTTAGAACAAGCTCAAAAAGAAAACAATATGTTAAAAACACAAGTACAAGATTTAGAAAAACAGTTAGAACAAACTGAAAGTGAGATGAATTCGATTAAAGAAGATTATCAAGCTTTCATTCAAATAATGGAAAGAGCTAGAAAGATGACTGTTCTTGAAGACCAAGGAACGATTAAAGCCCCTACATTTAGAATGGACAAAAATGGTAATCTTGAGCAAGTCGCTCATGGATCTAATTAAAGAACAAAGGCGTAAGCGCCCGTTTAGCGACGTACGGACTGGACTGAGCCATAGGAGATAAAGGAAACACGACGAACGGAGTGAGTCGATGTTGACTTATCGTACGGAGGTGAAGGAAGTCTCGCTAGTCGCTGGGCGCTGGAGCCGGACGTGGCCTTTTCTGAATAATTATCCACATGCAGCGAACTTTATAATTTCGCTAAACGACAAAAAAACTGTCTTCCAAAGAAGACAGTTTTTTTATGTATTTACTTAATCCCGATCATGCCGTCCATTTTATGTTTTGATCCCGCATTTAGCAGGTGGGTGCCCTATTTTATATTTATTATGGTTCCGTGTATTGTAACGGCATCCATGCAATATAAAAACGTAAAGCTCCCTTTTAAAATGTTGTTCGGTCAAAATACGTTAAATGAACAAACATATCAGGATTAAGCATGTTAAGACTTTGTAAATTAATATTATCATACGAATAAAAATTTTGCAATATTCAATCTGTTCTTAATTGAGAAAAATAATGGATTTTTTTAATTTAATTTCCAAAATTATTCATTTAGATGTATTCCAAGTTCATTTAACTGTGCATTACTTACTTCACTTGGAGCCTCTGTAAGCAGGTCAGAAGCTGAAGAAGTTTTAGGGAATAATATCGTATCTCGTAAGTTTGATCTTCCCGCCAATAACATAATCATACGGTCTAACCCAAGAGCAACGCCGCCATGTGGTGGTGCACCATATTCTAATGCTTCAAGTAAAAATCCAAATTGCTCCTGTGCTTGTTCTTCTGTAAACCCTAAAGCTTTAAACATTTTATTTTGTACTTCGCGTTTATGAATACGAACGGATCCTCCACCAAGCTCATAACCGTTTAAGACAATATCATAAGCGTTAGCATGAACATCTTGTGGTGCCGTTTCAAGCTTATCCATGTCACTTTCAACTGGCGATGTAAATGGATGGTGTGCAGCAGTAAATCTTCCTAATTCCTCATCATATTCAAGTAATGGCCAATCCGTTACCCATAAAAAGTTATATTTAGATTCATCAATAAGATTTAATTCATGTCCTAATTTTAGTCGTAGAGCTCCTAAACTATCGTATACAACACTACTCTTATCTGCCACGAATAAAAGAAGATCTCCATTTTTTGCATTAGCTTTTGCGATAATACCTGATTTTTCATCTTCACTCAAGAACTTCACGATTGGTCCTTTTAATTCGTCTTCTTCTAGTTTAAGCCACGCTAACCCTTTTGCACCGTAAATCCTTACAAATTCGGTAAGCTTATCAATATCTTTTCTAGAATAATTACTAGCCTCACCTTGAACGTTGAGAAGCGCAACTTTACCATCTGTTTCTACTGCATTCTGGAATACTTTAAAATTAGAATTAACAACAACATCTGTTACATGAACTAATTCGAGTCCAAATCTCGTATCCGGTTTATCAGAGCCAAACCGATCCATCGCCTCTTGATAAGGTATTCTTGGTAGCGGTAATTCGATGTCGATTCCTTTCACTGCTTTCATCACATGTTGCATCATACGTTCTGTCATTTCCATAATTTCATCACTAGATAAAAATGACGTTTCAATATCAATCTGAGTAAATTCTGGTTGACGATCAGCCCTTAGATCTTCATCACGGAAGCATCGTGCAATTTGGTAATATTTTTCAAAACCACTCATCATGATTAATTGTTTAAATAATTGCGGTGATTGTGGTAAGGCATAAAACTCACCTGGATGTACACGACTTGGAACAAGATAATCACGAGCTCCTTCTGGTGTACTCTTCGTTAAAATTGGTGTTTCCATTTCTAAAAATCCTTCATCATTAAGAAAGTTACGTATCGCTTGTGTTGTTTGATGACGTAATTTAAATGTATCCTGTAATGCGCTTCTGCGTAAATCGATATAACGGTATTTTAATCGTAAATCTTCGGAAACATCTGTTTCATCTTGGATAGTAAATGGCGGTGTTTTTGATTTATTTAGAATTTCAATATCATTAGCTATCACTTCTATCGTCCCTGTTTTGATAGCTGAGTTATAAGTGGATTCATCACGTGCCACCACTTCACCTTTAATTTCTACTACATATTCCGATCTGATTTTATCCGCGACTTCTAAAGCATCTTTAGAAAAGTCTGGGTTAAAGACAACTTGGACGATACCAGAAACGTCACGAAGATCAGTAAAAATTAATCCCCCTAAGTCACGTCTTCTTTGTACCCAACCTTTTAGTAAAACTTTTTGACCAATATGATCTTCTGTTAATGTACCTGCTAAAAATCGTTTATTCATTTTGTTTGCCCCCTTTGAAGCTTCTCTTTCATTACATCGATTAATTTTTCTAATGGAACTTCTATTTGTTCACCAGATTCCATAGATTTGACATTTACGATGTTTTTTTCTAATTCATTTTCACCTAAAATTAAAACATATCTTGCCTTTAATCGATCAGCTGATTTGAACTGTCCTTTTATTTTTCGATTCTGATAATCTTTTTCTACCTGAATACCATTCATTCTTAATTCATGTACCAAACGTACTGCTTCATTAACAGACTGTTCTCCCACAGCAACAAAATAACAATCTAATTGTTCATCTATTGGAACTGTAATATTTTCGGCTTCTAATGCCATTAACAGTCTTTCCAATCCCATTCCAAAGCCAATACCCGGTGTACTTGGTCCACCTAATTCCTCTATTAAACCATTATATCTTCCACCACCGGCTAATGTCGTAATCGCACCAAAGCCTTCTGCATTACTCATAATTTCAAAAGCAGTGTGATTGTAATAATCTAGTCCACGAACTAAATTGGGGTCTATTTCATACTCAATTCCCATACGTGTTAAATGTGATTTTACTTGTTCAAAATATTCTTTGGAAGATTCATTTAGATAGTCTAATATTGAAGGAGCAGTCTCCATGGCAGGGTGTTCTCTATCTTTTTTACAATCTAATACACGTAGCGGGTTTTGTTCTAATCTTAGCTGACAATCTTCACATAGTTCTTCTTTATGTGGTGTAAAATGTTTGATCAATGCATTTCTATGGTTTATTCTACTTTCTTTATCACCTAAAGAATTAATAACTAATTTCAATGATTTTAATCCAAGCTCCTTATATACAGTCATAGCTAAATCAATAGCCTCTGCATCTACAGCCGGATCATCACTCCCAAGAACTTCCACTCCAAACTGGTTTAATTGACGCATTCGACCTTTTTGAGGACGCTCATAGCGAAACATTTGGGCAAAATAATATAATTTAACAGGTTGATTTGCTTCACCAAATAATTTATGTTCTACAAACGCACGAGAAACAGGAGCTGTTCCTTCTGGTCTAAGGGTTAAACTTCTTCCCCCACGATCATCGAATGTGTACATTTCCTTTTGAACAATATCAGTGGTATCCCCTACACCGCGTGAGAATACTTCTGTATGTTCAAATACCGGTGTTCTAATTTCCTCATAATTAAATCTACTACATATATTTTTAATTTTCGATTCCACGTACTGCCATTTCTTTACATCTTTCGGCAGAATATCTACAGTACCTCTTGGCGCTTTCATACTCATTCAAATACCTCCTCCAATTAATTTATGTATAAAAAAACTCTCGTCCCCTATAAATATAGAAGGGACGAGAGTTTACCCGCGTTGCCACCCTAGTTAATGCTTTTATGCATTCGCTTTTCACAGTTAACGCCTGCAAAACGTTCATACCTACTACATTCGATACAAATCCTAAGGAATGTCATTCATCAGTACGATCTGTGAAGATGTTTTCAGCCAAGACATCTTTTCTCTTTCCAGTCGTTCACTAATTACTCTTTCCCTCAATGGATGTAAACTATTTAATCTACTCATGAATGAATATAATAATAATCTCTAATTTTTGTAATGTCAAGAGCGATTTAATTTTTTCTTTAATATTTTCACTTCACCGATAGAAATCCCGAATTCCTCTGCTATTTCCATATAATTAGCATGTCCATCAAGTTCATTAAAACGATGTAAATCCACACCAAAAATATCTTTATTATTACCAGCAAACCACTGTTTATCCTGTAATCTCAATTCGTCTCCTCCTTTAGTTATTATAGCTTTGCCTAAAGAAGTGTATTTTATGATACGAATGGGAAAGATTATACAATATGTGTTCAAAAGTAAGGATGAAAGGGACCATAAGGCGGCGTATCTTTAAGTACTAAAAATAGCTTCTCCAATTTCACATCACACACTGAAAAAAATAGATAATTATAGGAGGATTAGATATTTGCACTTTTTTAATAAACTATTTTGTTTCTTAGTAGGTGTCTTCATTTCTTTCTTATTATTACCAACGCAAATACATGCAGAAAAAATTATCATTACAGATGATAACGTTAATATTAGAAGTGGTCCTGGAAGCGAATTTAAACCAATTGGCAAAGTTCATGCGAAAGAGGAATATAACAAAGTTCATGAACAAGGACAATGGATTGAAATTGAATTAGAAGATAGTAAAGGTTGGATTCATAAAGAATATATATCCTATAATAGCGGAGATAAAGTAAAATCAGGAAATAAGACGATTACGATAAATCAACATCATGTTCACTTAAGAAGTGGCCCGTCTAATGAATATGAAATTATTTCTTTTGCAAAAAAGGGTGAAAGCTTTCCAGTAATAGCGGAAACGAAGGAGTGGTATGAAGTTTCCAATAAAGGAAAGTCCAATTTTATATTTAAAGAGTTTGTAGAAACAAATAACGAAATCAAGCAAAATCCCTATGTATTTAAAAATCGGAATATAGTCATTGATGCAGGACATGGAGGACACGATGTAGGTGCAATAGGTGCTACTGGATCCTTCGAAAAAAATATAACTCATCTAACTGCAGATGAATTAAAGAAGGAATTGGAATCCCTTGGTGCCAATGTATATATGACAAGAGATAATGACGATTTTATCTCTCTAAAATCAAGGGCGGCTTATTCTAATATGATGGATACACATGTATTTATTAGTCTTCACTATAATAGTTTTCCAAAACGACCAGATGTTTCAGGTATTGAAACCTTTTATTATGGTGAACAACATAAAAAACTTGCCCAGTACCTCCAAGATGAAATGATTAAGGTAACAAATGCAATAGACAGAGGAACTAGCAAAGGTAATTATTATGTTATAAGACAAAATTTCAAACCAGCAGTATTAATAGAGCTAGGCTTTATTTCAAATAAAGAAATGGATGTATTATTACACACCAATATATACCAGAAACAACTTGTTAATGGAATTATCAGCGGCTTAGGAAAATATTTCTCCTTAGAAAATTATCATTGAAGGTTGCCTCAAATGGGTCCATTAAGGCAACCTTCTCTTATTACTTATCCTTAGTATCTATAATGAAAGTTACGGGGCCAACATTCGTAAGAGAAACATCCATCATTGCCCCAAACTCTCCTGTTTGAACTAAGATTCCTTGTTCTTCTAGTTTTTTATTAAACTTATTATACAACTCATTTGCGATTTCTGGATTTGCTGCTTTTGTAAAACTTGGCCTTCTTCCCTTTCTTGTGTCACCGTAAAGGGTAAATTGTGAAATGGATAATATACTGCCACCAATGTCTAAAAGAGAATCATTCATTTTCCCATTTTCATCCTCAAACACCCTTAAATGTACAATCTTCTTTACAAGGTAGTCCATATCTTCCTCGTTGTCATCATGTGTTACACCTAAAAGAACAACAAATCCATTATCTATTTCTCCTATGACTTTTCCATCTACTTTTACATTAGCATTACGAGCACGTTGAATTACTGCCTTCATAAAAAAATCATACCTTCTTTACCTTTAATGTAATACTCTTGTTACACTATATACATCTTTGATCTGTTTAATCCGTTCTACTATTTTTCTTAAATGTTTTGTATTATGAATTAAAATCGTTATTTGAATGGTAGCTATTCGGTTACGGTCCGCCTTTCCATTCACATGAGTCATGTTCGTACGCATTTCGTTTACTGCTTGTAAGACTTCATTTAGTAATCCTCTACGGTCATAAGCAAATACTTCTAAATCAACATGATACGTCTTATCGACTGTCTTTTCATTGGTCCATTCAACCTTTAGAAAACGTTGTTTAGCTTCTTCCGTTTGTACATTTGGACAGTCTGCACGATGAACTGAAACTCCTCTTCCCTTCGTTATATACCCAGTAATTTCGTCACCAGGCACTGGACTACAGCATTTAGCTAATCGAACTAAAAGGTTATCAACACCTTCAACACGTACACCAGAGTCTTTTTTATTTAACTTCCAATCATTTGTTCCTGCTTTTGAATCATTTATTTTCTTTTCTAAATCCTGTTCTTTTTGTTGTGCTTCCCGTATCTTTTCCGTTAAACGAGTTGCAACTAAAGCAGCTGTTATCCCCTGATATCCTACCGCAGCATACATATCCTCTTCACTAATAAAATTAAAACGATCCAATACTCGTTGCAAATTATCCGGGGTTAGTACTTCTTTAGGTCGAATTCCTAATGCACGTATCTCTTTATCAACCGCTTCTTTTCCTTTGAGTACATTTTCTTCTTTACGTTGTTTTTTGAAAAACGCTCTAATTTTACTTTTTGCTTGTGATGTTTGAGTTATCTTCAACCAATCATGTGATGGACCATAAGAATGTTTAGAAGTCATTACCTCAATAATATCGCCGTTTTTCAATTTGTAATCCAATGGTTCCATCTTTCCATTGATTTTAGCCCCAACCGTTCTATTTCCAATTTCCGTATGAATTTTATAAGCAAAATCAAGTGGTACAGAACCTGAAGGAAGTTCAATGACATCTCCTTTTGGTGTAAACACATAAACCATGTCAGAAAACAAATCGACTTTTAAAGATTCAATAAATTCTTCCGCATCATGTGTGTCACTTTGCCAGTCAAGAATTTCCCTAAAGAGTGTTAGTTTCTCTTCAAAAGATTTTGTACCGTTCTTTACTTGTTTTCCTTCCTTGTAAGCCCAATGAGCGGCTATACCGTATTCGGCAATTTCATGCATTTCTTTTGTTCGTATTTGAACTTCTAGAGGATCACCTTTTGGACCAATAACAGTTGTATGAAGTGATTGATAAAGGTTCTGCTTTGGCATAGCAATATAATCTTTAAACCTGCCAGGCATAGGTTTCCAGTTCGTGTGAATAATTCCAAGTGCCGCATAACAATCCTTTATACTATTTACAATGATTCGCACAGCGAGCAAATCGTATATTTCATTAAATTGTTTATTTTGTTTTACCATTTTTTGATAGATACTATATAAATGTTTTGGTCTACCAGATATCTCTGCTTCAATATTAACCTCATGGAGTTCCTTCGTTAACCCTTCCATTACTTCCTTTATATAAGACTCTCGTTCTTCTCTTTTTTGTTTCATTAAATGAACGATACGATAATATTGTTGGGGATTTAAATACCGTAGAGCTGTGTCTTCTAACTCCCATTTAATTGTTGAGATACCTAATCGATGAGCTAAGGGAGCAAATATTTCGATTGTTTCTTTGGACTTGAGACGTTGTTTTTCTGGAGGTAAATGTTTTAACGTTCTCATGTTGTGTAAACGGTCTGCCAATTTTATTAAGATAACCCGAATATCTTTTGCCATCGCTACAAACATTTTACGATGATTTTCTGCTTGCAAATCTTGTTTTGACTTATATTTAATTTTTCCTAATTTCGTAACACCGTCAACTAGCATTGCAACCTCATGATTAAATTCTTTCTCAATATCGTCTAAGGAAATATCCGTATCCTCTACTACATCATGAAGAAAACCACCAGCAATCGTTTCCGTATCCATTTTTAAATCAACTAAAATCCCTGCTACTTGAATAGGATGAATGATATAAGGTTCACCAGATTTTCTAAATTGCTCTTTATGAGCTTCTTTCGCATATTCGTATGCACGATTAATAAAAGCTATATCTTTTTGATTAAGGTATTTGCTAGCTTTTTGGTTAATGTCTTCGATTGTATAGTTGCTGTCTTTTGGCATATAATCACCTTTATTTTCTAGGGGTTGTTCAAAAAGTCCGGTGAAAATGACACTTCGCATTTCTTCGTTGACAAGACTCACCGGTACTCACGTATTAATTGCATACGCTCCGTTCCTCAAAGCTACGCCGCCTCGAACTGCGAAGCACAGGACGTGCGAGTGTCGGCTTTGCAACAGGATGTTGCGCATTTAGCCGACCTCGGTCCTTTTCATCCTCCTTTTTGAACACGAATTTTCTAGGTAAAATCTTTCTATTAAAGAGGATTTAAATATAATCATCATTATAGGACCTTTTTCTAGCAGTGTCCACCATAAATTTTTAATAAGTGTTTATATATGAAATTTAGCAATAACTTAATGAGGCCTGACGCAATATATTTATCGTCAGACCTCTATTTTAGTTAAAAAAATATAATTTTATCCAGCATACGTGCAACTAAGTTCACTAAAGCTTTGGGCGAACTCTAGATTTTCTAATATCTCATAAGCGTGAATACATCATAGTCTTTTAATTTATCCATTCCTTTAAGGTAACTTAGCTCTATTATGAATGCACAACCTGCAACGATTCCACCTAATTCTTCTACTAGTTTAATTGTCGCTTCAATGGTTCCACCTGTTGCTAGTAAATCATCCGTAATTAATACACGTTGACCTGGTTTGATAGCATCTTTATGAATGGTTAAGATGTCTTTTCCATATTCTAGCCCATAATCTACTTTTATTACCTCTCGAGGTAATTTACCTTCTTTCCGTACTGGAGCAAATCCAATCCCCAGAGCATATGATACTGGACATCCAATAATAAATCCTCTAGCTTCCGGACCGACTACAATATCTACCTCTTTATCCATTGCATATTTAACAATATCATTTATGGCGGCCTTATAGGCATCTCCATCATTCATTAAAGGAGTAATATCCTTAAATACAATCCCTTCTTTCGGGTAATTCTGTACGATTTCTATATAATTTTTATAGTCCACTGACAACTTCCTCCTTGGTGGTTTCCAACTGTTCCATACAGTTTGTAAACCAAGTCCTTAATTCCTCATAATTTGAATAGTATAACGTTTTTTCGACTTCGATTCTTTTCAATCTATCCTTATATGATGTTGACTCGGTAAGATCTCGTTTTTCTGGGTTGGGGTTTATTTGAATAATACCATTCTCTATTTTAACAAAATCCAATTCGAAAAACACTTTTGACATAAAGATGATTCTTTCTTTACTCCAACCCTTTACATTCATAATTGCCTTTAATTCTTGTTTTAAATCTACAATCTTACGCTTTTTTATGAAGGCATAATACCAAATGAATTCTTCTCTTTTTGGAAATGAAGTTAGATAAGCACTTTCTTCGACCGAATAACATGCATAAATTATTTTTGGTTTCGTCGCCTTAACAACCTTCTTAAGGATTTCCAAGTTCGGTGGCAAATCACATATATAGAGCATATCGACTTCTTCTAAGTTCATCATTTCTTGATATTCTTCATGATAAATGGATGGGTCAATATTTAACTGTCCGTTACTTATGGCTAATATTTTTTGATTAGAGATTGGTTGAATTTGAATCTGTCTTCTACCTCTTTGATCAAATAACTGCCATGTGTCAATTTTCATATCTTGGATCAATACTTGAGCTTTTTTATTTCCATTCCATTCATTTATGCCAAGTTCCCCCACAACGGATAAAGGAGTGTTCGGCGAAATAAAATGATATAAGTGACCAAGGCCAAATCCAATACTCTCTATTTGTGAAGAATCCTTATTAAAATGAAGCTTAAGATGGTTTTTAGTACTTCCTATTTGACGAACATCAGTAGGTATATCTTTTATCTCAAAAATAGGTTTCGGATTTTTCATTCCAAATGGCGCAAGACGAGCAATTTCATAAATTAAATCTACATTTATTTCTGCAATATCTAATGTACTGCTTATTTCAATTTCTTGTTTAAAATCTTCTTCTGTTAATTCTTCTGTAATAAATGTATTTAATCTTTCATTTATAAGTTCTGTATTTTCAATCGGTAATGTCATTCCAGCAGCTTGAGCATGTCCTCCAAAATGGGTGAAAAGTTCTCTAACCTTCATACAATGGGTAAAAAGATCAAATGCTGGTATACTTCTTGCAGATCCCTTTGCTACTTGTAATTCAGGCTTAATTGTTAGAACAATAGCAGGTCGATCATATTTCCTTACTAATTTAGAAGCAACAATCCCTAGTACTCCTTCGTTCCAACCTTCTTTTGCAACAACCACTACCCCATTGATATCTTGAATAATTTCTTCGGCTTCTTTCACGATTTCATTAACAATTCTTTGTCTTCTTTCATTAAGACTTTGGATTTCTTGTGCAATCTCCATTGCTTCTACTAGATCATCTGACATTAAAAGCTGTACAGCTAAGTCCGCATCCTGTAATCTACCAACAGCATTCAGTCTCGGTCCTATTGAAAAGCCAACATCCTCTTCTGTGACATTTCCCTCAATTTTGCTTACGTTTTTTAAAGCTTGGATTCCAACATTTTTGGATATCGTTAATGCATGCAAACCAAAATAGGCAAAAATCCTATTTTCATCAACTAGCGGCACTAAGTCCGCTATCGTTCCAATTGCAACAAATTCAAGCAAATGTTTAGGAAAATATCCTAATAAACTTTCAGCAAATTTAAAAGCCACCCCGACTCCCGCAAGCTCTTTAAAAGGGTAATTGGGAGAACATTTAGGATGGATAATAGCAAATGCTTCTGGTAATTCTTCTTGAATCTCATGGTGATCAGTAATTATTAAATCAATCCCCAATTCCTTAGCAACAAAGGCCTCATATACTGCTGCAATACCTGTATCCACAGTAATAATCACCGAGAATCCTTCTTCATGCGCCTTTACAAATGCATCTTCATTAGGCCCATAACCTTCAGTAAAACGATTTGGTATATAAAAATCACAATCTGCACCAAGCTCTTGCAAAGTTTTTAACATGACAGTCGTTGAACTAACACCGTCTGCATCATAATCACCAAAAACTAGTATTTTTTCCTTATTATAAATAGCATCATGAACTCGTTGGGTCGCTTTCTCAATAGAATCTAACCATTCAGCGCTATGTAAATTATTTAAATCAGGCGATAAAAATCGATTAACTTCCTCTTTTGTTGTTATTCCTCTTTGTCCTAACATCTTTCTCAGAACCGGAGATAGGTCAGTGAATTCGTCCATGGACGGTACTGCTTTATCTTCCATTTCTACATATTTCCACTTTGATCTATTTTGTAACATACATTCACCCCTGACCAAACTATTATACTAGAGTGTGGTAGGGGTAGCAAACTAGAATTTTTTCACCGGTCTATTTCTGTTTCATCCAATTCAATATCCTTCTTTACTAGACCATTTTCTTTTAGGATCGTTTCCATACGAACGTTCTCTTTCTTTAATCGTTTTAGTTCTTTTTGGATTTTAAACATTTTGAGTGCACCAACTGTTGCTGTTATTAGTCCGCCCATTAGTACTGAAAATAAGATGACCAATATTAATGGGGAGAAACCTGACCAAAATAAGTAATTAACTTCTACTGGTTCAACATTCATGATGGCAAATACTGCAACAATAATTGTAAAAATAAGTGCTAATAGAACATAGGATTGTCCCTTCATTTTATTCCTCCTTATGGATTATATGGACTGTAACTTTAATTTACCCTTTTTTAAAAAATCAAACCCACATTGCAGGTAGCAACATGGGTTTTTAATGAAATGTATTTATACTTGTGGACCATCCACACGTTTTTTCTTTCTAAAATCGAGTGGGCGAGTCTTAATTGATTTACCGCGCCATACTAGCCATAACTGAGCTGCTAGGAATAGCGATGAATAGGTTCCTGCTAATAGTCCTACTGCTAATGCAATAGCAAAAGTAGTAATAGATTGAGCTCCAAGGAATAGAAAGGCTAAAACAGCTATAAAAGTTGTTAAAAATGTATTTATACTTCTAGTAAAAGATTGTATAAAGCTTCTATTTACAATAGTAGCTAATTCTTTAAAAGATTTAACTTGTTTTCTTGCTCGAATATTTTCTCTAATTCGATCAAAGATAACAATCGTATTATTAATCGAATAACCTACAATTGTAAGAATAGCAGACACAATTGTTATATCAAATTCTATCTGTGTTAGGCTAAAGACCGCTAGCATAATAAATACGTCATGTAACAAAGCAATTAGAGCCGTTATCGCAAAGAACAGCTCAAAACGAATTGTAACATAAAGAATAATAAAGAGAGATGCTAAGGCAACTGCAAAAATGGCATTTTTCACTAACTCTTGTCCAACAATAGGAGAAACTACACTAATGGTTGGTTCTTTACCATATTGATTGATAAAGTATTTTTGTACTTCGTTTACTTCGTTTTCCGATAGCACATTATCAAATCTTGATACTGCAGTTTTTCCATTATCCCCGGATATTACAGTTGATATTGGATTTAAGCCGAGCTCTTCAAATCCTTTTTCGACATCTTCTACGTTTAAATTAGTTTCTGAAACTACCTCTATTCTAGTACCACTTGTAAAATCAATACCAGGATTAATTTGGAAGATGATAAATGAGACAATCCCTATAATGACGGTAATCGCAGAAAAGATAAAGAATTTCTTTCTGTGTTTAACAACATTAATATTCCGATTAAATAATTTTGGTTCCTCTTGTGAAGAACTTGTTATATCCTTAATTTCACTTTCTTTAACCGCCAACCAAGTCTTCCGTTTAGTTAAGAAACCACTATCAACCCAAAATCCTAATAGAAGTCTTGTACCAAAAACAGCAGTTAGAAAACTAACAAGAATACTGATCATTAACATGGTTGCAAAGCCTTTTACAGAACTACTTCCAAATATAAATAAGACTACGGCCGCAATTAAGGTTGTTAAGTTTGCATCAAAAATAGTAATAAAAGAGTTTTTGGTTCCTGCCTTAAATGATGCTTTAACAGATTTTCCTAGACGCAATTCTTCTTTTATTCTTTCGAACGTAATAACATTCGCATCAACTACCATTCCAATACCTAAAATGAGGGCCGCAATACCAGAGAGTGTTAATACGCCATTCATTAATTCGAACACAACTATTACAATATATGTGTAAATAAGAAGATTAATCGATGCTATAATACCTGCAAATCGATATACTGCAATTAAAAACAATATAATAATCGCTACTGCAATAATTCCACTATATACTGTTTCGTTTAAGGCTTGCTCACCGAATTGGGCTCCAACTGAGTTAGAATAAACTTCAGTCATATGTACTGGTAAAGATCCGGAGTTAATTACGTCTGCCAATTGTTTAGCAGATTCTACTGTAAAGTCTCCACTAATCATGACATCCGTAGTATTTAGTGTTTCTTTTACACTAGGTGCAGAAATGTACTTAGGATCTTCTTTACCGAATTCATTACTAAATGAATCCCCTTTTTCGTAATCCATCCAAATAACTAATAAATTATCAGGATATGGTGTTTCTGGGTCATTCATGTTCTTTATTTGGGTTGTTACATCGGCAAATTTTTTAGCATCTTTTAATTTCAAAGAAACGATGGGAGCATTAGTATTAGGATCAAAATCTTGGGAAGCACTGCCTTCTTTAATATCCGTTCCACTTAATAATTCATTATCATTTACATCACGAAAAGATAATTGGGCAGATGTTCCTATGAGTTCCCTTGCTTGTTTCTGATTTTCAACACCAGCAAGCTGTACCCGAATTCTATTTTCCCCTTCTATGTCAATGACAGATTCACTTATCCCCAATCTATTCACTCGATCATTGAGTGTCTGTACAGTACCTTCTAACAAACTTCTTGTTACTTCTTGGGATGAATCTACTGGTTCCACTTCATAGAGAATTTCAAAACCACCTTGGAGATCAAGCCCCAAATTAACATCTTTTGTTACTCCTGTGATCGTTGTTCCAATCGTTATCGCAAAAAGTAAGACGATTAGAAAAAAGGCAACGATTCTGCCTCTCTTTTTCATGGATTTATTGCCTCCTATAGTTTAAAGTCGTGTTCAAAAAGGAGGATGAAAAGTACCGAGGTCGGCTAAATGTTGGAACGACCTGGGACTACGATTGCTCGTCCCACCGTAAAGATTTGTTGCAACGCCGTCACTATTGCCAACTAAAGTGTCATTTTCACCGGTCTTTTTGAACAATCCTTTCAATTACTTACTATTTTTCTTTAGTTGCCCCTGTTAAAGCAGCGATGGAAGCCATTAAATCATCATTTTCATATGATTTAACCGTCAAATAGCTTAAATAAACATTCGATCCTAAATGAAGAATATCTTGTATCAATTCATGAATGCGTTTGTTAGGATTTCCCTTCCAAACCTTTGTCACTAAACAATTCCATACATCTTCAGCCGTTACTTGTGAATAGCCCATCGCTTGAAATTCATAAGCTTTACTTTCTAATATTGGCTTCACTTGCTCTTTCCATTCATTTACAGCATGTATTGCTTCCAATTCTTCCCCTCCTGTTATACGGAGATTTTTAGTGTCATGCTTGCCCACTGCTCTAGCATATACATTATTGTATATGAATTTTTATTTTTTGAGAAGGCGGGTCGACAAAAAATGACCAAACAAACATTTTTACAAGGTGCCCTTATTTTAATACTAGCTGGAATGATTACACGATTTTTAGGATTTATCAATCGAATTGTAATGGCTAGATTAATGGGTGAAGAAGGTATCGGTTTATATATGATGGCTTTACCCACTTTATTTTTAGTTATGACGTTAACACAATTAGGTCTACCTGTTGCCATTTCGAAACGTGTCGCAGAAGCAGATGCGATTGGTGACCATAAAAAAATAAAACGTATTTTAGTCGTATCTTTAGTGATAACAGGTGTTACAAGTATATTATTTACAATTGTTATGATTATCGGTGCACCTTTTATAGCAAAAACTTTATTAACGGACGAGCGTACCATGTTACCTCTAATTGCAATCAGTCCAATTGTACCAATTACTGCTATTTCTGCTGTACTTAGAGGGTATTTTCAAGGAAAACAAAATATGAAACCACAGAGCTTTGCCCAAGTAATTGAACAGATTGTACGAATTACATGTGTTGCTTTATTTATTAACCTTCTACTTCCTTTTGGCGTAGAGTACGCAGCAGCTGGAGCTATGATTAGTGTAATCTTAGGAGAATTTATCTCCATGTTATACATGATTGGAAGCTTTAAACGCAGAAAGGTAGTTAAAATTCGGACAAACTTCTTTTCATACTTGAAATCAAGTAAAGATACGTTAAAAGAATTGTTTTCAATCGCACTTCCAAGTACAGGTAGTAAAATGATTGGTTCTATTTCTAATTTTCTTGAACCCATTTTAGTTGCCCAAAGTCTTGCCATTGCAGGTGTAGCAACAACTTTAGCAACCAAACAATATGGTGAGCTAACAGGGTATGTTTTGCCATTATTATTTTTGCCAACTTTTATTACTCATTCATTAGCAATCGCTCTCGTACCAAACATATCAGAAGCGGAAGCGAGAAATAATCAAAAATTAATCCATTACCGTATCCATCAATCGATCCGTATTTCTTTTGCTTCTGGTGCCATTGCAACTGTCATTCTTACATTATTCTCTGTACAAATATTATCTTATATGTATGGTACAGCAAATGCCAGTACATTTATAATGCTTATGGCACCCTTTTATATATTATTGTATATCCAATCTCCTTTACAAGCGGCCTTACAAGCATTGGATCTTGCTAAACCTGCCATGTGGAATAGTTTAATTGGAGCTACTGTAAAATTTGCGGTTTTACTTGTATTAGCTTCCAACCCTAATTTTGGAATAATGGGTGTTGCTATCGCAATGTGTGTTGGCGTTGTACTAATTACACTATTACATCTTATTACCTTACAAAAAGCGATAAATTATTATATACCTTTTAAAGATTTAAGTAAAATGATTCTATTGATGGTATTAACGTGGGTTGTTGGTGATTTTATGAAAAACATATATGAATCACTCAATTCCAATATTATTACCTTCATGACTGTTCTTATTATACTTGTTCTAGTATACATCCTATTTTTATTCATTTTACGCTTTCTAACTAAGGAAGAGTTAAAGCAAATTCCCTTCCTCCAAAAATGGTTTTAAAAGTTTTGCAGTACATCCATAAAAATTGTACTGCTTTTTCTTTTTTATATAATTTTCTTCTAATTCTATATCAACATGAATATGATTACTATAGAGATGGACAAAGGCGCAAGCGCCCGCTTAGTGACGTATAGACTGGACTGAGCCGTAGGAGATAAAGGAAACACGGTGAGCGTAAGCGAGCCGATGTTGACTTATCGTACGGAGGTGAAGGAAGTCTACTAGTCACTGGGCGCTGGAGCCGGACGTGGCTATTTCTGTATCTAAGTTAGTCACAGCCATACAAAATTTATAATTTCCTAGACAAGGACAAAGGTTAAGGAGGAGAATGAATGCGTAAACAATTATTCCATGCACTGTTATTTGGCTGGATTACAGTATTAGGTTTAATTCTTATTTCTAGCGTTATCATTGCATTTTTACTTAAAGTAACGTCCTTAGATGAAAATTTACTATCTTGGATTGCTCTAGTGATTGGTATTCTATCTCTATTTATAGGAGGCCTAATTACGGGGTTAAAAGGAAAAGCAAAAGGTTGGATCGTCGGTGCTATTACAGGGATTGGATTTACTGTTTTTACGTTTCTAGTTCAGTATTTAGGTTATCAGCAAGGGTTTTCCATGGAACAATCCCTACATCACATCGGGTTCATTTTCGCCGCTGTAATCGGTGGAGTCATCGGGGTTAACATTATTGGGGATACGAGTGAATAAATGGTCAAAGGCGCTGGAGCCGGACGTGGCTATTCCTGTATCTGAGTTAGCCACAGCCATACAAATTTTATAATTTCATAGACAAGGACAAAAAGAAGCTGTCGTATAAACGATGACAGCTTCTTTTTATTGACTATGTATATTTCAAACTTAGCCTTGTTTTACTTCACGAATCGCTGAACGATCGTACGTAAGTTTTGTACCATTTTCGGTGATTAAAACAACCGTCTCTTCATCTAAACCATGAACTTTAGCATGTAAACCACCAATAGTTACTACGTCATCACCTTTTTGGATGTTATTTTGCATCTCTTGAACTTTCTTCTGCCTTTTTTGTTGAGGCCGAATTAATAGGAAGTAGAAAATAACAAACATTAAAATAATAGGTAATAATGAAACTAACATTTCCATAATTATATCCCTCCTTCATTAATATATTTTTAAAGAGGTTGTTCAAAAAGTCCAGTGAAAATGACACGTCGGCATACCACTACAAAGGGGCAGCATTGCAACAAATGTCTACGGAGGGGCAAGTAATCGGAGCCCAAGGACATTATCGCATTTAGCCGATCTCGGTCCTTTTCATCCTCATTTTTGAACACACACTTAAAAGTTCTTTGCATCTGGCTTATTAAAGCCATATTGTTCAAAGAATTCTTCTCTAAAATCTCCAAGTCGATCTTCACTTATCGCAAATCGTACTTGCTCCATTAATTTTAACAGAAAATAGAGGTTATGATAAGTCGTAAGTCTAAAACCAAATGTTTCATTACATTTTACTAAATGACGAATATAAGCACGGGAATAATTTTTACATACATGACAATCACAATTTTCATCAATTGGTCGGAAATCTCTAGCATACTTCGCATTCCGAACCACTAATCTACCAGTTGAAGTCATACATGTCCCATTACGAGCAATTCTTGTTGGCAATACACAGTCAAACATATCTACTCCACGTATCGCCCCATCAATTAAAGAATCTGGAGACCCTACTCCCATTAGATAACGTGGTTTATTCGCCGGTAATAACGGTGTTGTAAACTCTAAAACGCGATTCATCACATCTTTTGGTTCCCCAACAGATAATCCACCTATTGCATAACCAGGGAAATCTAAAGAGATTAAATCA
Source organism: Oceanobacillus caeni (assembly GCF_042678465.1). Lineage (NCBI taxonomy): Bacteria > Bacillati > Bacillota > Bacilli > Caryophanales > Bacillaceae > Oceanobacillus > Oceanobacillus caeni. The sequence continues at coordinate 48,527 of NZ_JBHTKV010000002.1, forward strand.
TTTGCACTTTGTTTTCTTAAATCTTCAAATTCTCCACCTTGTACAATACCAAATAGTCCTTGTACATCTTTTCGTTTATGTGCCTCTAAACATCTTTCTGCCCATCTTGAAGTTCTTTCTACAGATGATTTCATATATTCATGGGTGGCTGGATATGGTGGACATTCATCAAAAGCCATCATAATATCTGATCCTAAGGCGTTCTGAATTTCCATTGCTTTTTCGGGTGAAAGGAATAATTTTTCGCCATTCAAATGATTACGGAAATGTACACCTTCTTCTTTAATTTCCCTCATGTCACTTAAGCTAAAAACTTGGAATCCACCTGAATCCGTTAAAATAGCACCATCCCAGTTCATAAATTTATGAAGTCCACCTGCTTCGCGAATAATATCTTCACCAGGTCTTAACCACAAATGATACGTATTGGAAAGTATGATATTTGCATTCATACTCTCCAATTCTTCTGGGCTCATTGTTTTTACAGTAGCTAACGTTCCTACTGGCATAAACGTAGGTGTATCAAACGATCCATGGGGTGTATGAACTCGCCCAAGTCTTGCCCCAGTTTGCTTATCTATTTTAATTAATTCATATGTTATTGGTGTCAATTTCATACGTCCTTTACTTCCTCTTTTTTTAACACTTACTATAAGATTAACATTGCATCCCCAAAACTAAAGAAACGATAACGTTCTTCTACCGCTTCATTATATGCTCTTAGAATGGTATCCTTATCAACTAGTGCACTGACAAGCATAATAAGTGTTGATTTAGGTAAATGGAAATTCGTAATTAATCCATCAATTGCTTTAAATTCGTATGGAGGATATATGAAAATATCAGTCCATCCACTTGTTTCAACAAATTTATCATGGTCTCTTCGTATCGTTTCCAGTGTTCTTGTAGAAGTTGTTCCAACAGAAATAATTCTTCCACCATTTTCTTTAACTTTATTTAACGTATCTGCTGTTTCCTTTGTCATCTGATAAAATTCGGAATGCATCTCATGTTCCTCTATTTTATCAACACTAACTGGTCTGAATGTACCTAATCCTACATGCAACGTAATAAAAGCGATTGTAACTCCCATCTCTTTTATTTCATTTAATAATTCGGAAGTGAAATGTAATCCTGCTGTTGGAGCTGCAGCCGATCCTTCCTCTTTTGCATATACCGTTTGATATCGATCCTTATCTTCTTCTGGTAATTGTTCTTTAATATACGGAGGTAATGGCATTTCACCAAGTTGATCCAAAACTTCATAAAAAATTCCATCATAACTAAATTCTAATATTCTTCCACCATGTTCCTTAAAGCCCACACAGGTCGCTTGAAGTAATCCATCTCCAAAAACCAAGACAGTCCCTTTTTTCACCTTTTTGGCTGGTTTGGTAAGAACTTCCCATGTATCTTCTTCTTTTTGGTGTAGTAATAAGACTTCGATTTTTGCCCCTGTGTTTTCTTTTATACCGTATAATCTTGCCGGAAGTACTTTTGTATTATTAAGTACGAGGCAATCTCCTGGTTTCAGATATTTTTTAATATCTGAAAAATGTTCATGTTTCACATTCTTCGTTTGTCTATCTAATACTAATAGGCGCGATGAAGTTCGATCTTTTAAAGGTGTTTGTGCAATTAATTCTTCTGGTAAATGATAATCAAAATCTTCTATGTTCATGCTAAAACTCCTTACTCTTGTTGATTTATCACAATTTCTTATCGAAAGCGGCCTATTATTGAGAATATTATCGTTAATATAATACTTATAACAATGGATGTTACAATCGGAAAATAAAAGGAAACATTCCCGACTTTAAAATGAATATCACCGGGTAATCTGCCAATAAAGGTCCATATGATGCCGATAACTAGGAAAATAATACCGAGTATAATAAAGAGTTTTCCCAAATTCACTTATCCTCATGCCCTTTCATACCAAAATGTTGATAAGCTTTATCTGTAACTACTCTTCCTCTTGGTGTCCGTTGGATAAATCCAAGTTGCAATAAATATGGTTCATACACATCTTCAATGGTCTGTGACTCTTCCCCAATTGTCGCCGCTATTGTATCTAGTCCCACTGGTCCACCCCGAAATCCTTCTATGATACCCTTTAGTAATTTATGATCGGTATGATCTAAGCCAACTTCATCCACTTGTAACATGTTTAAAGCTTGATTAGTCGTTTCTAAACTTATTTCTTCTTCCCCTTTCACCTGGGAAATATCTCGAATCCGCTTGAGCAGCCGATTTGCAATTCTAGGGGTTCCTCTAGACCGTTTAGCAACTTCGAATGCGGCTTCTTTCGTTATCGATGTTTGAAAAATTTCTGCAGTCCGTTCCACAATAGATTGTAAATGATTGGCATCATAAAATTCCAATCTAGAAAGAACCCCAAATCTATCCCTTAATGGGGCTGAAAGTAGACCCGCTCTCGTTGTTGCACCAACTAATGTAAAAGGTGGTAAGTCTATCCGAACTGATCTGGCACTAGGTCCAGTTCCTATTACAATATCTAGGAAGAAATCTTCCATAGCAGGATATAAAACCTCTTCAACCGTTCGTGGTAAACGATGAATTTCATCTATAAATAAAACATCGCCAGGCTCTAACGAAGACAAGATAGCCGCTAAATCTCCAGCTCTCTCTATAGCGGGGCCTGATGTGGAACGAAAATGAACACCCATTTCATTTGCAATAATAGCAGCTAATGTTGTTTTTCCCAATCCAGGAGGTCCATAGAGTAGCACATGATCTAACGGTTCTTCACGCATTTTTGCAGCTTTGATAAAGATTTGTAGGTTTTCTTTTACTTTATCTTGACCAATATATTGATTTAATCGTATTGGACGAAGACTTTGTTCTATGGATAAATCGTCATCTTGCATTTCACCTGCTACCATCCGTTCATCCACGTCGATTCCCCCCTGTTCTTAGCTTAGCCCTTCATTAACAATGATAATGCTTTCCGTACAGCTTCATCTACATTAAGATTAGGTTCCTTTTTAAGTTCTGGTAGAATTAATCTTATCTCTTTATCTGAGTATCCTAGGGATTTGAGTACTTCTTGTACTTCATTAATAGTTTGATAATCTACCTTAGCTTCCTCTGAATCCTGTTCTTGATCTATTCCAATAGAGAAGGATAAATTAAGTTTCCCTTTTAAATCTAAAATGATTTGTCTGGCTGTTTTCTTACCAACACCAGGAAATGTCGTTAAAAATTTATCATCTTCTTGTTCAATGGCACTTACGAACGCAGGAATATCTACTGATCCTAAAATACCTAACGCGCCTTTAGGTCCAATTCCTGACACAGAAATTAACTTAATAAATAAATATTTCTCATCTTCATTTTTAAAGCCATATAGTATTTGACTATCTTCACGAACATAATGATATGTATGAACTATTGCTTCCTTATTCATAAATGATTGAAATGAAAATGGATTGGCACAAATAATCTCATAACCAATTCCATTAACATCAATAACGACGGAATCTTCTTGTATTTTCACCATTTTACCTTTTATATAAGCTATCAATGACGTCCCCCCAACTATATTTTATCATGAATGAAATAATAGTGCGTGTTCAAAAAGGAATACTCCAGTATTTGTACATCGCACGCTGAAAAAGTGCTTTTCTTTTTCAAGGACGTGACGAAAATTAGTCGAAGGTCCTTAGAATTGTCTTTTTGAACAATGTCTAACACAATAAACTTCTATTTCTAAACTAGAAATAGAAGTTTATTGCTCAATCCGTTTCTTCTAAATTGTGATGGATATCTTGAACATCCTCATTATCTTCTAACGTTTCTATAAGAGTTTGCATTTTTTCAGCATCTTCTTCAGATACACTATTATAGGTTTGAGGAATTAATGTAACTTCACTATCCTCGATGTGATAACCTGATTCTGATAATTGATTTACAACTTCCTGAAAGTTCTCGGGTTCTGTAAATATTTCATAAGCCCCATCTTCCATTTGAATATCTTCCGCTCCCGCTTCCAGTGCGTCAAGTGTTAACTCATCTTCATCAATCTTACCATCTTCATTAGAAATAACTATATACCCTTTTCTGTCAAACATAAAGGATACACTACCAGTTTCCCCCAAGTTTCCACCATTTTTCTTAAATGCATGTCTTACTTCGGAAGCAGTACGATTTTTATTATCTGTAAGCGCATGAACGATTACCGCAACTCCACCTGGGCCATATCCTTCATACGTAATTTCTTCATAATTAGCTCCATCTAAATCTCCAGTAGCTTTTTTAATATTTCGCTCAATATTATCATTTGGCATATTATCTGCTTTCGCTTTATCGATTGCAGTTCTTAAAGCATTGTTAGTAGTTAAGTCGGCGCCACCTAACTTAGCGGCAGTGTATATATTTTTTGCATGTCGCATAAAAATTTTACCTTTTTTTGCATCTTGTGCGTTTTTTCTGCTTTGAATATTTTTCCATTTAGAATGACCAGCCATGGGGCATTCTCCTCTCTTGAAATTTCCCTATATACTATATCAAAAATTGCACATATATAAAAGCAAAACCTTTGCAAATGCAAAGGTTCTCAAGGTCGGCCACCCATACTTGGATGCTTATTCATTATTTTGTCTATCCTTCAATCTTGCATTATCATTCTTCCGTTTATCCCATTCAATATTATCTGTATAAACGACAATATCCTTTTTGGTATTTGGAACAATCTCCCTTACAGCATTTTCTACATCCATTCCGTTTGGTTTAGATTCATGGTTAAAATGTTGCTTTTTAAACATGACAGAAACAATGATGCGATCTTCTGTGGAAGCTACTTGAGCCTGCATTATTTCTTCCCGCTTCATCAATTCATTGTATATATGAACAGCTTCTTCATTTGTGTATGGGTCCGTAAAATTATCCTCCATATTAGTTTGTTCATTTAGTGGAGAACCATCTTGTTCTGGTGATAATTGATTGGTTAACCCTCTTCTTTCATTTTGCTCTTGTCGAGATTCATATCGTACTGGTGCAGTGTCGATGTTCGTATCATTATTCGAATTATCTAATGCATTATTATCACTACATCCAAGTAGCATGAGGGTTGCACCAAAAACGATGAATACTTTTCTTTTAAACATGAAACAACCTCCCTTACGAATAGTTTGTATCAGGGAGGTTATATTACACAGTAAAAGGTTACCAATTTTAACTTCTCTTAAATTGGGGTATTCCTACTCTCTTATGTTCAGACTGTTTATGAAGCCTCTCTATTATCTGCTTATCTTCTTCTGGTACAGACTCACCTCTTAGATAAGCATCAATACGGTCATAAGTTGTTCCCATTTCATTTTCATCCGTTTGATCTTCCCAAAGATCTGCACTAGGTGCTTTTGTTATAACTTCTTCTGGTACATTCAAATACTTCGCCATTTCCCGGACCTCTGATTTAGTGAAGTCAACAAGTGGATGTATATCTACCCCACCGTCACCATATTTGGTGAAATAACCCGTATACCATTCTGCCGCATTATCAGTACCAACAACTAAATAATTGTAATTCGTTGCAACAGTATATAATGCGCTCATACGTAATCTTGCTCTTAAGTTAGCACCTGCAATCTGATCTGATGATTCATTAAATTCATTTTTTTCGTCCAATTGATGTTTAATATGCGAATACATTACTTTGTGGGTTTCCGTTAAATCAATGGTCATGGAGTTAATTCCGCATGTTTCAATTACTTTAATCCCATCTGTCATATGCTCTGATTTTGTATAAATGGGTAGTAATACGCCTAGGGAATGTTCTGGAGCCGCTAATTTGATTAAATTTGCAACTACAGCAGAATCTATTCCACCACTAACACCTACTACGAAGCCTTTTGCACCTGTATCAATTAGTTTTTGTTTTAACCATTCGACGATTTTCTCTACATACTTTTCCAAGTTTATCCCCCTTTAGGTAAGAAACAAATCTATCTCTTTGGATAATTTTATCAAAACTACAATCTTCCAACAAATTTTTAGCATTCTTTAAAGTAATATGTACAGACATTTAATAATTATACCATATAAGGGGATAAAGAAGACTTATCGCAAGTTGATCTCCACCTTCCTTCTTTGTTTCCTAGAAGTTCGGAGTGGGTGACTTATTGCCCGTTTAAAAAATAAAGAGACGTTTTACACATAACGTCTCTTAAAAAGGTTATTATTGTTCATCCTCATCTTCTTCTCTTTGAAATGTGGAGAAATTTGGAAATGTTGGTGGGACTGGATATGAAGCAGTTGGATCTACATTTGGAAAATTAGGTGGGTTCATCATATCCATTGATTGATTTGCGTATAACATGGGCTGATAATTTGCATTCATATCATATGTTGGATAATTCTCAAATGTCGGCATTTCCTGCCCGCCACATCCACACTCATCCGGTTGTTGGTAAGCTGGTAAAGTAGTTGCAGGCATAAATGCTTCTGGCATCATCATCGGATGATGAAAGCAAGGTGGAGGACATGGAACAAAATAGCAGCAAGGCATCATCTGTGGCATTGGTTGGAATATCGGCTGTTGCATCATAGGCTGCTGTATTGGTAATTGTGGTTGAATTGGCATTTGTGGTTGAACTGGCATTTGCGGTTGAACTGGCTTCTCTTTATGATGCTCCTTAACTTCTTTTGCCTCTTTTTTTACTTTCTCTTTTTTAACCTCTTGTTTAACTTCCTGTTTAGGTTTTGCAATTTGATTAAAATTAAACTCAAAGTCTTGATCAATAATTGGCATTTGTGTAAATGGCTGCATTGGCAACTGAGGTTGTATCGGCATTACAGGTTTTACATATTCTTTTTTCTCCTTTTCATCTTCATGGATTACAGGCATTGGTTTAGGGGACATTTCCTTAAATGGCTTTTGCGTTTCTTTTGGTTTTTCTTTTGGTTTTTCTTTTACGAAGGTCTCTTTTTTAGTTTCCTTTTTCACCGCCTTCGTTGCACTAGGTATTTTAATTTTCATCCCTGGCATAATCATATCGGGACTGGCTAATTGAGAGTTTACCTGTTTTAATTCCTCAAAGTCTACCCCATATTTTTTGGATAGTTCCCACAACGTATCTCCCTTTTGAACAATGTGTATTTTCAAAACGGACCAAACTCCTTTCATTAATAGCTGGGCTAATTACTATATCAACATATGCATCAAAGTATAAAATGTTGACCCATACTATTAGAAAACTTGGGGCGTTTCCTAGGTTTTGAAGCAAATGTCCTAGTTGTCACTTATGCCGGGTAGAAAGTTTATACTTTATTCACTACACGGGAAACTTGGTGTTGCCTAAGTTTTATAAAAGAAAAACCGTTAACCATATTATTGGTCAACGGTAAGCATTATGGATTCATTTGATAAACAGGATAAGTCCCCAATATATTCACTTGGCATCCTAAGGCTTCCACTTCCTGAATGACATTTGGAATGAGAACATCATTATCTGGTTGCACGACATCAATTACAAAGAAATAGTTACCTAATCCTGTTTTAGTTGGACGTGACTCAATTTTAGATAAGTTCATTTTACGCCAAGCAAAAGCAGAAAGTATTTGATGTAAGGCCCCCGGCAAATCATCAGGCAAGGTAATAACTAGCGTCGTTTTCTCTCCTTTTTTTTCATGATTTAAGTTCAACAATTGTTTATTTTTTGTTAAGACAAAAAATCTTGTATGATTTTCTTTATAATCATGAATATTTTCTTTTAAAATCTTTAAACCATATTCCCTGGCAGCTAGTTTATTAGCAATCGCAGCAATAGGCTTATCATCTAATTTACTAACAAATTCCGCTGCTCCTCCAGTAGAGGAAGCAAAGTTGATTGTTGCATTTGGCATATTTTCATGAAGAAATTGGTGACATTGGGCGATTGCTTGATTATGTGAATGAACCTCTTTAAGATCTGAAATGTCACCTTCAAAGTTTGGATGAACAAGTAAATGCTGTTGAATTGGAAGAACCACTTCTGCTTCTACCGGTAAATTTACTTGGTGAACTAAATAATCTAAAGTTAACAGGACTGTACCTTCGATTGCGTTCTCGATAGGTACTACAGCAATATCTACTTCATTTTTTTCAACAGCATCCATACATTGTGGAATTGTCTTATAACTAATTTTTTCTTCGCCATTAAATGCTAAATCGGTTACTAATTTTGTAAATGTTCCCTTTGGACCTAAATATCCTATTGTAGTCAAAATCTCTTCCCCCTTGTTACTACCAAAACCCTATTAGTAAAACCTCTATTTATTCTATAAATTCAAATTCAAAATCTAATAGACGTATCGTATCACCATCTTTAGCACCACGTTTTCTAAGGGCATCATCTACTCCCATTGTTCGTAGCTGACGTGAAAAACGTTGTATTGCTTCATCTCTTGCAAAATCTGTCATCTTAAAGAGTTTTTCTATTTTTGCACCGGATAGTACAAATGCACCGTCGTCATCTCTAGAAATTTGAAAAGGTTCTTCTTCTTTTTGATATCGATAAACAACTTCTTTATCTGTCTCTTCCAACTCAGTTGAAACTTTCGGTATCGAGTCTAATTTATCTGCAATTGCAAAGAGTATTTCCCGAAGGCCTTCTTTGGTCAATGCAGAGATTTCAAAAATCGGTATATCTTCGTTTAATTTACCCTTAAATTCAACAAGGTTTTCTTTTGCACTTGGCATGTCCATTTTGTTTGCCGCAATAATTTGCGGACGCTTTAACAAACTAGGATCGTATTCTTTTAATTCATTATTTATTTTCACATAATCTTCGTACGGATCTCTTCCTTCCATACTAGCCATGTCTATAACATGTACGATTAATCTCGTACGTTCTACATGACGAAGAAATTGATGTCCTAAACCAACACCCGCATGCGCACCCTCAATCAACCCCGGTAAATCTGCCATGACAAAACTACGATGGTCTTCGGTATCAACAACCCCTAAATTTGGTGATAGCGTTGTAAAATGATAATCTGCAATTTTGGGTTTTGCAGCACTAACTACAGAAATAAATGTTGACTTCCCTACACTTGGGAAACCAACAAGCCCAACATCCGCAATTACTTTTAACTCTACTTTTATGTTTCGTTCTTCCCCTGGCTCACCATTTTCTGCAAAGTCTGGAGCAGGATTTCTCGGTGTAGCAAACCTTGAGTTTCCTCGACCACCACGACCACCATGTACAATTATCGCTCTTTGACCTTGTGTAGTTAGATCGGCAATCACTTCTTCTGTATCTTCATCCATAACAGTAGTACCTGGTGGAACAGGAATAACTAATGGTTCAGCATTTTTTCCGTGCTGATTCTTACTCATACCATTTTCCCCACGTTTACCCTTGAAATGGCGGTTATATCGGAAGTCCATCAATGTGTTAAGCCCTTCATCTACTTCAAATATAATATCAGCACCATTTCCTCCATCACCACCAGCTGGGCCGCCTTTTGGTACATATTTTTCTCTGCGGTAGGCGACAAGGCCGTTCCCTCCATCACCAGCTTTTACGTATACTCGTACCTGATCTACAAACATTCAGACTCACCTCACTATATCTTTGGAGTAATAAATCGTCTTACTATTCCATCTTCAGTTTCATATATGCTTCCTTTATTATTTTCTTCATTAATATCCAAAGTATGAGACTTATTCACAAGACCATCAATAAAAAAGCAAGTTTCAATACTTTGTTTATCTTCTGTTTCTTTTATGGTTAATTCCATTTCATATAACTGATCCCCATCAGAAATTTTCTTCATGTATTCCATGAACTCTTTACATTCTGTTAATAAAATTTCATCGAGATGTTCAAGGTTTTGATTTTCAATATCAATTGTATATGTAATTCGAAAGTTTTTGTAAATGTGATTAAATTGAATAAGCCATAATGCAAATTTTGGTGTTTGCAATATTGTTAGTTTTCTTTCCTCGTTTAAGAGCGAAAATAACTCCTCCAACTTTTCTTCTACTTTATTGGTTTTCCCCATAGATAAGTAACCTTGAACAAGTTGAAGTTGATTCAGTAAATCGTGTCGATAATGCTGAAGCAGTTGTATAACTTCAAGATCTTTCATTTTCTCTCCCCCCACCATGATGAAAGTATAGCAGAAAATGAAGAGAATTAACATGAAGAGTTTGTTCAAAAAGCAATTGAAAGAACAAAGGCGCTGGAGCCGGACGTGGCCTTTTCTGAATAATTATCCACATGCATAAATTTTATAATTTCCTAAACCAACAAAAAACTCCAACCAACAATTTGGCTGGAGTTTTATTTTTTTACGCTTCTTATACGGCTGGATAAACACTAACCTTTTTGCGATCACGACCATAGCGTTCGAATTTTACAACACCATCAACTTTAGCAAAAAGTGTATCATCCCCACCGCGGCCTACATTCTCACCAGGGTAAATTTTTGTACCGCGTTGACGGTATAAAATTGAACCACCAGTTACGAATTGACCATCAGCACGTTTTGCACCAAGGCGTTTTGCTTCAGAGTCACGACCGTTCTTAGAACTACCAACACCCTTTTTCGTTGCGAAAAACTGTAAGTCTAAACGTAGCATTTATTCCACCTCCTCTTTTATTTGAATGAAATCACCATAATCTTGCTCAATAGTCTTTAAGGAAATAAGCATCCCTTCGAAGAGAAGTTGTACTTTGTTCATAATAGAAGAGTCAAGTTCATCCGGTATGGTTACATATAAATAACCACCTTCTGAGCCTTGTTCAATTCCTAATTCCAATTCACACAATTCCATTACTGCATTAACAGCACCAAATGAAACTGCTGAAACTCCTGCGCACACCAGATCAAATCCATATGGACCACTTCCAGCATGTCCAGAAAGTTCAAATGCATTTATTTGATTTTTTAGCCGATATACAGTAACTTGAATCATACACTTATATCCTTATGCATTAATTTTTTCGATTACTAATTTAGTATATGGTTGACGATGACCTTGTTTACGATGATAGTTTTTCTTAGGTTTGAATTTAATTACTGAAATTTTCTTTTGTCGACCATGTTTTTCAACTTTAGCCGTAACAGTAGCACCTTCAACGAAAGGAGCTCCGACTTTAGCGTCATCTCCACCTACGAAAAGAACTTTATCAAAAGTTACAGATTCATTTTCACCTGCAGCAAGCTTTTCTACATAAATTGCTTGGCCTTCTTCAACCTTGAATTGTTTACCACCTGTTTCGATAATTGCGTACATAATTGCACCTCCTCAATTACTCAGACTCGCCATTTAGGTACTAACTAGTAGTTTTATCACCTATTCTGTGCGGTTGTAGCACTGGTGCTACGATAAATAACATATTGATGTTATCATCTATAGAGTTTCTTGTCAAGAAGAAGTTGGCTATACTGTATAACTTCATTTAGCCAGTTAAGACGTGACAAAGACTTCCCCAATCTGGCTATTATATTGTTTATCATTAAAATAAGAGTACAGACAGTCCGTTTCATCTACAACAATTCTATCACTATTTGCAAAGTTGATATAGATGGAATGTTTGATTTCCCTTCTAAATTTGGAAAATACATCCATCAATTTCAAATCGGATGGTACTTTTATAGGTTCAACCTTTGCAACATGTGAAGAGCCCTCATATCGATTCAACAAAAAACGAATAAATACAAAATATCTCTGTTTCCAGTCTTTCCAATTTTCCACTATTAAAAAAAGCATGATCATCATTGTACTTAAAGTAAATGGAAAAAAGACGAGTTGTAGGATTAGGAAAACGATACTTAATATGATGGATGAAATGATAGTGGTTTCATAAGCCTTCTTATATGGTAAATATTTAGATAGGATTAACATTAATAATTTACCACCATCCAAAGGCCATATCGGTATTAAGTTAAACAATAGAATGATAGAATTATAATACATTGCTGTATCCATGATATTTTCTGGCACTAATGGGGTAAAGGCTAAAAAAAATAAAAGCAGGTGTATGATTACGTGCTGAAATGGCCCCGCTACCGTTACAAGTGCTTCTTCTTTTATAGAACGATTGCCGTGTTCATCTGTATCCAATACCCCTCCAAAAACCCACAACATGATTCCCCGTATTCGCCATTTAAAATGCCTTGCCATCAAAAAGTGGCCCAGCTCATGAATAAAAACGATGGATAAAATAATAGACAAATCGATAAATGTTCCAGTGATAACAGAAATGATAATGAAAATAATTAATATAGGGTGTAAATGAATTTTAGGTAAAATATTAAGGCTTTTCATCAACCTGAATCACCTGGACTGGATCAATAAATTTATTATCCTTTTCGATTGAAAAATAAACCATTTCATTATCACTAGATGGCTGAAATGTTCCCAATGGTTGATTGTTTACAACGAATTGGTATAAATGAACATCAATATCACTTAAATAACCATAACTAGATGTAGTTCCATCTGCATGCTGTACAATCACGGTTTTCTCAGTTTCTTTATCTTTTCCAGCAAATATGACAATTCCATCACGTAATGCGGAAACCTCCGTTGTTTCTTCTGGAGCAATTTTTATTCCTTTCCCGTTTACATGAAATGACTCTGTTATATTCCCACTAACTGGAAGCGCCATTGTTTCCGCTGCTTGCGTTTGCGGGGGTAATTCTGGTGAAAAAGCTAAAGGGTTTCCAAATGTATCACGATACCATTCATTTACTTGTGCAAAAGGAAATTCCTTTGTAAGAGCACCGCTTGTCCATTGTTTAGGCGCATCAAGAGCTTCGGAATCCGTGTTTTGAAGCAATGCTACTCCTAAAAATAACATAACAGACAACATTCCCTTTAAAATAAAACCAGTCACCAAGGTTCCCTTTTTTTCCGATGGACTTACTTCTTCTGAAAAGAAAGGATAAAAACCATGCTTTTCTTCGTCTTGCGGAAATGCTGGATAAATCTTTTTCATATCACTTCCTTTTGAAATCGAACCCCTTAACTTCTTACGTTTTTCAATTGCCTTTCTAACTTTCTTTACTCCTCTATCCATAAGCCTCACTATCCTTCATAAACATTTGTACAAGTATATGTGACTTTAAAGGACATATGAAGAAAAAATAAAAAAGATGCAATGAAAGTATTCATTACATCCTTTAAATTAGGATCTTATTCCAAAAAATTTCTTCACTTTTTGAAACATACCTTTTTCATTTTCTAATGATTGTAATGGGACTGTTTCCCCTAAAATTCTACGTGCAATATTACGGTAAGCTATGGATGCCTTCCTATTTGGGGTTAAAGCAACCGGTTCCCCTCTATTGGATGCTTTAATAACTTCTTCATCATCTACAACAATACCAATTAAATCAATAGAAAGTAATTGAACTATATCATCAATATCAATCATGTCACCAGATTTCACCATATGGTTCCGAATACGATTGATAATGAGCCTTGGCGAATCCTTCATTTCCTCTTTTTCTAGTAAACCAATAATCCGGTCGGCATCCCTAACGCTAGATTTCTCTGGTGTTGTAACAACTATTGCTCGATCAGCTCCTGCAACAGCATTTTGAAATCCTTGCTCTATACCAGCAGGACAATCAATAATTATGTAATCATACTCTTGTTTTAATTCCGCTATTATCTTTTTCATTCCTTCTTGTGTAACAGCTGACTTATCACTAGTTTGCGCAGCAGGAAGCAATGATAAATAATCAAAACGCTTATCCTTAATAAGTGCTTGCTTTAATTTACAACGTTCTTCTATAACATCGACGATATCATAGATGATGCGATTTTCTAATCCCATAATAACATCAAGATTTCTTAAGCCAATATCCGTATCTATTAAACACACTTTTTTCTCCATTAAAGCTAGAGCTGTTCCTATATTAGCCGATGTAGTAGTTTTACCAACACCGCCCTTGCCAGAGGTAATAACGATTGCTTCACCCATTCTGTACTCTCCTTTCAAATCTGCCCAATTCTTTACTCTTATGTAAAAGAATTTGCAGCCTGTCAATGATGATCTTGTCTTGTTCCTCATCTACAAGACCACACTCCATATACACGCCCTCGGATTCATAGTCAGGAGCCCGACTAATATAGTCAGCTATTCTAAGCTGCGACGGTTTCATATAAGAAGCTACGATACAAGAGTTACGATCGCCTTCTACACCTGCATGAGCAATTCCAAATAAACTCCCCATGATATAGATATTTCCAGTCGAAATTACCTTCCCTCCAGGATTAACATCACCAATTAAGAGTAAATCACCTTTTACCTCTAATTCTTGACCCGATCGAACGATACGATTAATAACTTTTATTTCACTATCTTCTTTCCATTTTAAAGCATCTTCTTTTCTAATTACCTCGGATTCAATGGAATCAATTTGAAAACCATTAACCTCATTTATAATTTCACTGAGTTGTCTATCTTGATCATCTTGTAAATAACGGTTACCTAATTTAATTTTAACAGATACAATGGGATCCTCTTTTTTTGGTTTATTTTTTTTTATTTTCTCATGAAGCTCCTTAATGGCTTCACTAAAAGAACATGTTTCGTCAATAAAAAGAGTTAGCCCTTCCCTCGTTCCTTTTATTGTGATTAATTGTTTCTTATCTTGCACAATAAGTTCACCTCATTAATCCTAGCCATTTGCCTATCTATTTTGGCGGATAAATATATCTATCAAACTAATCCCAGCTTAATTCACTTCCCCATTTATTAAACCTTTTAACTAACAAGAAATATATTATAATAAAGAATACTATATTCAAAAGTACCGTTGGAAGTAAACGGTTCAACCAGTAATGCTGCCAGCTGAACGTAATAACCCCAACTAAATCATAAATAAATGTAATTAATAAGTCACTAACAACAAGTCCAAGAATACTGAATAGAAGAGTTACGAAAAAATTTCCATGAAGGAATTTTTTAGAAACATGAACCATATATATAACTATACCATAGGAAAACATGTATACACCTAAAATACCAGTATAAACAATGTCTATTAATAAGCCGAATATGAGTGCATAAATAAGAGCATTATAGGAATTTCCTCTATCAAAGAACATCTCTATTAAGATTAAAACGATTAAAATCCAATGTGGTACAAACATTTTATCACCTAACACAATACTAGATGGTAGAAAGTTTATAGCCACACCTTCTAAAATAAGAAACAGAAAGAGGAATAAAAGGATATATATTCGTTTCATTCCTCTTCCTCCTCTCCAACATCTGTTTCTGTTGCATCACGGTCTAATACCATCACATGGTTAATATCATATAAATCAGCAGCTGGTTCCACTAATGCTGTTCTAGTTAATCCATATTTATCTGGTACTACGTCTTTTACTTTTCCAATGACAATACCCGCTGGGAATACTCCCCCCATACCGGAAGAAACGACAAGTTCATCTTTTTTAATATTTTTGTCTGACTCTTTAATAATTCGGAACATTAAAGTGCCTGTCTCCTTATCGAACCCTTCAACCATCCCAAAAATATCTTTACCTTTGTCACGGGAGATCATGGCGGATATACGGTTAAATTGGTCAAACCCAGTTAATAATTGCACTTTCGATGTGTATTGCTGTACGGTTTGAATTTTTCCAACCATTCCTTCAGCAGTTCTTACAACCATGTTTTTCCTAACTCCATGTTGTTTTCCTCTGTTGATAGTAACCTCGTCTAACCAGCGTTCCGGAGATCTTGAAATAACGATGGCCGGAATTGTACGAAAGTCCCTTAATAAATCGGATTCCGTTAATTCAAGTTGATCTCTTAGTTCTTTATTTTCATCTTTTAACTCTTGAACTTCATAAATTAAACCTTTATACTCTCCCAATTGCTCTCTTAATACTTGGTTTTCACTATACGTATTTTTAATATCATCAATATTAGTAAATATGTTGGTGAAAAATGTTACTGGTACATGAACAATGTTTTGAACCCATCCTACGGTATCATTAATAATTTGTTCAGCAATCGTAACATTTTCCCTATCTCTTAAGGAATACCCAATTAATGCTACTAGCA
The DNA here is from genome assembly GCF_042678465.1 of Oceanobacillus caeni. Classification (NCBI taxonomy): domain Bacteria; kingdom Bacillati; phylum Bacillota; class Bacilli; order Caryophanales; family Bacillaceae; genus Oceanobacillus; species Oceanobacillus caeni. The sequence goes on from NZ_JBHTKV010000002.1 coordinate 64,567, forward strand.
CAATAAATCCAATTAAAAAAATTAATAAACGTTTATTTCTAAAAAATGGCATTACTACACCCTCTTAATTTGTAGATGGACGAGAAGATACATTTGGATGGGAACGAAAATGCTTCATAAACTCTAAAGATTTTCCCGTACCAATTGCCACACTATCTAAAGGATTTTCCGCAATAAATATTGGCATCTTAGTCTCATCGCTTATTACTTTGTCTATGTTTTTTAATAATGCACCTCCACCAGATAAAACAATTCCACGATCCATTATATCCGCGGCTAATTCAGGTGGGGTTGTTTCCAATGTTGCCTTCACGGCTTCAACAATGGAATCCACTGTATCTTTCAGGGATGTCGCAATTTCTTTTGAAGTAATTGTTATAGTCTTTGGTAAACCAGTTATTAAATCTCGTCCTCTTATATCTAGTTCGGCATCTTCTAACTGATTATTTGCAGATCCAATTTCCATCTTAATGGATTCTGCAGATCTTTCTCCAATTAATAAACTATATTGTTTACGTATATAATTAATAATTGCTTCGTCCATATTATCTCCAGCTACACGGATGGATTGACTAGTTACAATTCCACCTAACGAAATAACCGCTACCTCAGTTGTTCCTCCGCCAATATCAACAATCATACTGCCAGTTGGTTCCCAAACCGGTAAGCCAGACCCAATTGCAGCTGCAAAAGGTTCAGAAATTGGAAAGGCCTCTTTTGCACCAGCTTGTTTTGTAGCATCTATTACAGCCCGTTCTTCAACCATTGTTATCCCAGAAGGTACACAAACCATAACATTAGGCTTTCTAGCAAATAACGAACGATTTTTCATCGCTTTTTTTATGTAATATTTCATCATTATAGAAGTCGTATCGTAATCAGCAATAACACCATCCTTCATCGGGCGAATAACAGAAATATTCCCTGGTGTACGACCAATCATATTTTTAGCAGCTATTCCAACTGCCTCTACCTCACCAGTTTCATTATTTTTTGCAACGACAGATGGCTCTCTAACTACTATCTCTTTTCCCTTCACAAAAACTAATGTATTGGCAGTACCTAAATCAATTCCGAAATCCTGTGAAAAGCTCAATTGTCCCAAATATATCTTCCTCTCTGGTTCCTTCATCAACGTATAACAGATTAACTATATCGATTAAATTTGGAAGATGCAAACATTCCTGTTTTTTCATGCAAAACCGTCATTACATCTTAAGAAGCGCCAAATTCAATATAACATCGAAAGAGGCGCTACATTTTTAGTCTATATAATTATACGAAAAAAATTCTAAATTGGATAGTTATAAATACCCTTTTTCTTTTAATGATATAAATTTTCTATCTCCAATAATTAAGTGATCTAAAAGTTCTATACCAATCATCTTTCCGGATTCAACTAATCTTCTAGTAACATGGATATCTTCTTGTGACGGTGAGGGGTCCCCCGAGGGATGATTATGCGCTACAATGATAGAGGCTGCGGATCTTTTTACTGCTTCTCTGAATACTTCTCTTGGGTGAACAATTGAAGCGTTTAGACTTCCGATAAAAATAGTTTGTCTATGAATGACTTGATTTTTTGTATTAAGAAATAAAACAACAAAGTGCTCTTGTTTTAGGCTTCTCATTTCTTCCATAATATAATCCGCTCCGTCATCTGGGGAACGAATAATATATTTGTCATCTGGTTTATATTGATTCATTCTTTTACCCAACTCTATTGTAGCTAATAGCAGTACACCTTTTGCTACACCTATTCCCTTTATTGCCATCAATTCTTCGATAGTAGCATCAGTTAACAATTTCAATCCTTCAAAATGCATTAATACCCTATTAGACAATGTTATTACCGATTCTTCCTTCGTACCACTACCCAATAGGATGGCAAGTAATTCTTGATTAGATAAATGTCCTGCTCCATGCTTTAATAAACGTTCGCGTGGGCGATCTTCTTTAGGCACATCTTTAATCATAATAGTCTGTCCCGACATTTTAAAACCCCCTTACAAGTATATAGTCACCATGATACTTGACTTTCGGAGTTTCATACAAGTTACTAAAAAGTAAATTTTGAAGTTGTACACCTATAGAGAAACTAAAAAACTGGAAGGTTTTTTTAAAATTGAACCATTTATATTTGTTAAAACAAAAAAACAGACAATCTTTATTAACTGCCTGCTTTATTGATTACTTTTTCATATTCAAACATTAAATCTAGTAAATATTTTTGCCCTTTTAACCCGGAATCAGATTTCAATTGTTCGATACGATTAACTAGTGGCTCCAATTTGTCAGAACTATTGACTTTTGGTAATTCTGCCCAATTATCTTTGGAAATGTTATCCGATTGCTTTACATTATCTTCCCATTTTTGTTGAAATGCTAATAGCCATTCCTGCTCATCTTTGGTTAAACCAACATTTCCTTGTTTCGTTTCCCATTCTTTTATATACAAGTCATGCTTATCATCTAGCTGACTTACGATAGATTCTGCCTGTGCCTTTGTTTCAGCGATACCTAATAATAGGAAATACTGACCATCTCGGTTCCAAATCATAACTGGTAAACCACTATTCGAAAAATTTTTCGCCCAATTTTCCGCATTCTTTTTCTCTGAAAAAACACCTGCTTGTAAAACAAAACCATGTAACGATTCTAAGGTGAAATTTGATGTTTCTGCAGTGTTCGCAGAATTATCTTCATTCGTTTTTTCTTTATCATTATCTGCTTGGGTAGCTGAGGGAACACTTGATGAATCTTGATTATTAATACCGTCTTTTACGTCGATTAATACTTGAAACATGATTACACTTAAAATACCACCAATTAATATAGCAGAAACAACCGCAGTTAAAATCGATTTTAATAAAGGATTTTTACTAGTTTTCTTATGCGGCGTTGCTTCTGTTAGGACTGATTTTCTTTCAAATGTTTTTATCGGATCATCATCTGACTCGTGAAGGGTAGCAGCTGATTCACGCTTAGAAGAATTGATATTTTGTTTTGGGTATTGCTTGATTACTTTTCCGTTCTCTTTGATAATGATTTGCTTCTTCTTGTCCATTGGTATCCCTTTCCTATGCTAGAGTCGTTTATCCCACTCTAGCATAGTACAATTAAAAAGTAAGACGAATGTTGTCACCCTAGCAAATAATCGTATGTCATAATATACTGTTTTTCGACATAGAACAATGGCGCTGGAGCCGGACGTGGTTATTTCTATATCTAAGTGAGCCACAGCCATACAAATTTTATAATTTCCTGGACAACGAAAAGAATAGGGAATAGCGTACATCCGCTATTCCCTATTCTCATTAATTTTGTAATTCCTCAAGTCTCGTTTTTACTTTTGCTTGCTTATCCAAATAATCCTGCTCTTTCCGTTTTTCTTCGTCAACTACTGCTTGTGGAGCTTTATTTACAAATCCTTCATTAGCAAGTTTCTTCTGAACACGCTCTACTTCTTTATTCCATTTTTCAAGTTCTTTCTCTAAACGTTTTATTTCTTTATCAAAATCAATTAAACCTTCGAGCGGTAAATAGATTTCTGCTCCTGTAACTACCGCAGTCATTGCTTTTTCAGGTACATCAATATCTTTAGCAATAACCAATTCACTAGGATTACAGAAATGTTCTAAGTACATTCTATTTTGTTCTAATTCTCTTAAAATATTTTCATCCTTAGCTTCAACTAGCATCTTAATGGATTTAGACATTGGCGTATCTACTTCAGCACGAATATTACGAACAGATTTAATGATGGCAACTAGTCGTTTCATCTCGTTTGAAGCTTGCTCATCATGAAAGTCCTCTCTTGGTTCTGGCCAACTAGCTACTGTAATGGAATCCCCTTGATGAGGAAGTTTTTGCCAAATTTCCTCGGTAATAAATGGCATAAATGGATGAAGCATACGCATGATTTGATCAAGTACATATGCCAACACAGAGCGTGTTGTGTTTTTCTTCTCTTCATCCGATCCATATAATGGTATTTTTGCCATTTCGATATACCAGTCACAGAATTCATCCCAAATGAAATTATACAAGTGACGGCCAGCTTCACCAAATTCATATTTATCTGTATTCTTCGTTACATGTTCGATTGTTTCATTCAATCTTGTTAATATCCATTTATCCGCAAGTGATTTTTCACCGGATAAATCAATATCTTCATAAGTGAATCCTTCCATATTCATTAAAGAGAACCTAGAAGCATTCCAAACTTTATTCGCGAAATTCCATGTAGATTCGACTTTTTCCCAATAAAAGCGCAAATCTTGACCTGGTGTCGAACCGGTTAATAAGAAGTATCTCAACGAATCTGCACCATATTTATCGATAACATCCATTGGGTCAACCCCATTACCTAAGGATTTACTCATTTTACGACCCTCTGCATCACGAATTAATCCATGAATTAAAACATCCTTAAATGGTCTTTCTCCGGTAAATTCTTTAGATTGAAATATCATCCGTGCTACCCAGAAGAAAATGATATCATATCCCGTTACAAGAACATCCGTTGGGAAGTAACGTTTAAAGTCTTCCGATTCTTCATTAGGCCAGCCCATTGTAGAAAATGGCCAAAGTGCTGATGAAAACCAAGTATCTAACACATCTTCGTCTTGTCTCCAATTTTCAATATCAGCTGGAGCTTCTTTTCCGACATACACTTCGCCAGTTTCTTTATGGTACCAAGCAGGAATTTGATGCCCCCACCATAATTGACGAGAAATACACCAATCACGAATATTTTCCATCCAACCTAGATAAGTTCGTTCAAATCTTTCGGGTACAAAATTCACCTTTTTATCTTGATCTTTTTGCAATTCAATAACTTCGTCTGCTAATGGTTGCATTTTAACAAACCATTGAGTCGATAAGTATGGCTCTACAACCGCTCCGCTACGTTCAGAGTGACCAACTTGATGGACACGTTCCTCAATTTTGAATAGTACTCCCATATCTTGAAGATCTTTCACGATTTGTTTCCTACATTCAAATCGATCCAATCCTTGATATTTTCCAGCATTTTCATTCATGGAACCATCTTCATTCATCACGAGAATACGTTGTAAATTATGTCGATTACCAATTTCAAAGTCATTTGGGTCATGCGCAGGTGTAATTTTAACTGCCCCAGAACCTAACTCCATATCCACATATTCATCAGCCACTATTTCTATTTCTCTACCCACAATTGGTAAAATGACTGTTTTACCAATTAAATGTTTATATCTATCATCTTTAGGATGGACAGCAACAGCTGTATCCCCTAGCATTGTTTCAGGACGAGTAGTAGCTATTTCAATCGTCTCATCACTATCTTTTATCGGATATTTCATATGATAGAATTTACCATGTATTTCTTCATAGATTACCTCAATATCGGATAGAGCCGTTTGAGTGGTTGGGTCCCAATTGATAATATATTCACCACGATAAATAAGCCCTTTTTCATATAATTTTACAAATACTTCTTTTACCGCATCTGATAATCCTTCATCTAATGTAAAGCGTTCACGGGAATAATCTAGGCCAAGTCCAAGCTTTTCCCATTGCGAGCGGATAAAGTCAGCATACTCTTCTTTCCACTCCCATGCTTGTTCTAAGAATTTTTCCCTACCTAAATCATAACGACTTCTTCCTTGTTCTTTCAATTTAGCTTCTACTTTTGCTTGGGTAGCAATCCCCGCATGGTCCATTCCCGGTAACCACAATACATCATACCCTTGCATACGTTTCATTCGGGATACTGTATCCTGCATCGTTGTATCCCAAGCATGTCCTAAATGTAATTTCCCAGTCACATTTGGTGGTGGAATAACAATAGAATAGGGTTCTTTTTCCGGATCATTTGTCGCTTCAAAGAACTTACCGTCTAGCCAAAATTGGTAGCGCCCTTTTTCTACTTCCTGAGGATTATATTTTGGTGGAAGATTTGAATATTCATTATCACTCATAGTATTACCTCCTAATACTTTTTGTCTTATGTAGGACTAAATGTTTCTACTTACTTTTCGTGGCAAAATAAAAACCCTTCCATCCATAAAAGGACGAAAAGGATTGATTTTCGCGGTACCACCTTTGTTTATTAATTCCAAAAATTGAATTAATACACTTCATTCACATAACGGCATATTACCGGCTTCTTCTACTGCAAGTTCAAAGAAGCTGCATCATGGGCGACCTTCCAAAATAAGTATTCCTAGGAAATTTTCAGCACTAGATTTCCCTCTCTGAAGGTATTATTTTGTACTCTTCCCAATCACTGCATTTGATTAATACTATATATTATCCATATTTTATAGCTTAGTTTATCTTTCGTCAAATTATATATTCCTATTTTTTCACAAATATGGTGTAAGTATACATATTATATAGTGATTCTTCATTAGTGGGGTATTTACTACCCTTATCCCATGGAAATAATAAACAATTTATTGTGGAAAATGAGGTGATTATAATGGGTAGATATTATCGATATAAGTTACCACCGTGGGCAAGAAAATGTGTTTTTATTTTAGAAAGAGTGACATTGCCCATTTTACTTTTTCAACTCATTCGGACAATTTTCTTTCCATCCTTTTTCGATTTAATATTATTAGGGATTTTAATCGGGATTTTAATATGCTTTTATTTACGGTGGATTTAAACTTCTAAATCATCTAAATCTAACGTTTCATATTCTTTCTCTATAAACGCCGACCATTGTAATCCAAAAATAATTTTTCTGTATTCATATTGAATGTTTGTTACGTGTTGTATCATTGATAAATTACGTACACCACTCACATAGTCATTAATATTTTGTATATAATTCGTTGGCGAAAGTAAATAAATGGATAAAAATTGAAGTTCTGGTAACGTTAATTCATTAATATCTGTGTAGGAGGAAAAGTTGTCAATATAAAGTTCAGTAGAAGGATTGAAACTACCAATTTCATTTTGAAAAAATAAGATCAGGTCCATAACAGGATTATCAAAACGCGCAGATTCCCAGTTAATAAAGTATGATTTTTTAATATGTGAATGGTCTAATCTATGATGACATAGTGAAGAACTCCATGTTAAATTATCTTCCTCATGGTCATTTATAAAGCGATTAATTCGTTTATCCACTTCAACAAATGCATATTCTATGTCACGAAAATGAGTACAGACAAGCAGCTCAAACGGAGACATATACTGCTTTTTTTCGAATTGGTGAATAAATGTGAGTAATTGCTTTCCCATCTCCCTACAATAGTTTTGAAAAGAAAAAAATGGATTGGAAACCGTTTCTATATCTATTTTTTGAATCCGTTTCGTTTTCCAATGTAATTTTGCCAACGATTCATAGAAGTTAGAAACCCAGTTCATATCCCTTTCTCTATTTGTATCATTAATCCAGGGAGACAAATAAAATATGGATTGTTCATGACGATAATACAAATTACCTTCTTTTGTTAAATATACTGGTAGCACCATATCAAGATTTTGGGTGTTTGAATATCGATAAATCGTTTCCCATTGTTTCACCATGTCTTCTGTTAAACCACTTCTTTTTAACGCGTATTCTCTATTATAATCTTTAATATAATAGAGTTGAGATGTTACTTGATTGATCTTTAGTGGATGGATATTATACGCAGCAAGTACATTATTAATATTATCCGTCATTATACCACCACCTTATAGAATACTTGACTTTAATATTTACTTTTGAATCTGCTAAAATTAGATACCCCTTGAATAATTTCAAGGGGTGTCTCTGTTCACATTTTAATTAGAGTTTACTTTTTAGAAGGAATATAAAGTAACTGTCCTTCGGCTACATCAAAATCATCCTCTAACTGATTTTGTTTTATGATTTGTAATGGACTTACTTTAAACCGTTCAGATATCGTTTCTATTGTGTCGTCTTTCTGAACGATACAAAGCCTCATTTTTGTATATTCTTCTTCACTTGAATTACGGAAAATATCAGATAAGTAAGTAATGTCCCCTTTATCTCTAGATTCATGTTCACCTTCTGTTTCTAAGGACTCAGCCTCCACCTCTTCTTCAACATTCTCGCTTTGTAATTCGGATGATTCTGTATTTGAGACTTCTTTATGATTGTTAAAGAATTCAGCTAAAGTTTGCGTCTGAGTTTTAAATGACCATCTTCCTTCTTCTACAGGCTTTTCGGGCTCTACCCCTTCTATTTGTTCCTCTTCATCTCTATCTGTTTTTAAAGTAGGGGTTTCCGTTATACTCGGAATCTCGGGTTCTTCTGCTTGCTCCTCTTCCGTTCTATTTTCTTCTAAAGTAGGAGTTTCTATTTTACTTGCAATTTCGGATTCTTCTGTTTGCTCCTCTTCATCTCTATTTTCTTCTAAATTAGGAGTTTCCGCTTTACTTGCAATTTCGGGTTCTTCTGTTTGCTCCTCTTCATCTCTATTTTCTTCTAAAGTAGGAGTTTCCGCTTTACTTGCAATTTCGGGTTCTTCTGTTTGCTCCTCTTCATCTCTATTTTCTTCTAAAGCAGGTATTTCTGCTTTACTTGCAATTTCCAATTCTTCCGCTTGCCCTTCTTCATCTCTACTTTCCTCTAAAGCAGGTATTTCTGCTTTACTTGCAATTTCCGATTCTTCCGCTTGCCCTTCTTCATCTCTACTTTCCTCTAAAGCAGGTATTTCTGCTTTACTTGCAATTTCGGGTTCTTCCTCTTGCTCTTGTTGTTTTTGTTTAATTTCAAATTCAAATGTGTATTTTGCCTCTCTTTCCGATAAAACAGGTTCTTCTTCCACCACTTTGTCTGAAATACCTAACACATCTTCTTGTTTATCTAAAGGTTCTTGATAAGCATCTTCCACGCTATCATCTTCTACTCTACTAATTCCTGCTTCTTGATTAATACCATGTATAGCTATTGTAGAAAACATTTTAAGTTGAGTTTGTTTAGGTATTTCATAATCAAATGCCTGCACACTAACCATTACGTCATCTAAATTACCTACACGATAGGTAGGTACAGATATTTCTACTGGGAATCGATGTGAGAACTCTGCATTTTCGTCATCCGTATCCGCTACACTTTCTATATACCTCTTCGCTTCATGATTGAATTCTTCTAAACGATCTTCTATAGTAGTTGCTTTTTTATAATTTCCCGTTAATTCTATTACACCTCTAATGGAAATATAATCTTCATTCGTTTGTATTGTAATTTCAGGTTCCAATGATATTCCACGTAACTCTTCTATTTCCTGTCCTTTTTCAAAGTATAAGGTTTCATTTAATTCAAAAGTAAATACCGATTGATCAGCCGACAAACTGACTTCCTCCCTCCTAAGCATTACCCAATATGCTTAATGTGTCTTAATCATTTATATGAGAAAGTGTATTTGGTTATGCATGAAAAAAGCTATCCCCGTTTCAGTTGGGAATAGCTTTTTTAAATTATTTAAGTTTAGAGAATGCTTTTCGAATAGCTTCAATTGTTTTTTCGATGTCGGCATCCGTATGTTCGGTTGATAGGAATAAACCTTCAAATTGGGAAGGTGGTAAAAATATACCTTCTTCAATCATTGCTTGATAATATTTAGAAAAATACTCCAGATTGGATGTTTTTGCAGCGTCGAAATTAACCACTTTCTCATTTGTAAAGAATACACCTAACATGGATCCAGCTCTGTTAATATGTAGTGGAATTTCGTAATCTTCTGCCGCTTGTTTAAAACCCTCTACTAATCGATCAGCCTTTTTATTTATTTCCTCATAGGACTGCTTGGTTAAAGCTGAAATTGTTTCAAAACCGGCTGTCATTGCTAATGGGTTACCTGATAAAGTTCCCGCTTGATAAATAGGACCCACAGGAGCAATTTGTTCCATTATTTCACGTTTTCCGCCAAATGCACCAACAGGTAAACCACCACCAATAACTTTACCTAGACAAGTTAAATCCGGATTAACATCAAAATATCCTTGAGCGGAATGGTATCCAACTCGGAATCCTGTCATAACTTCGTCAAAAATAAGTAAGGAACCATTTTGCTCCGTAATTTTTCTCATTTCTTGTAAAAATGCATTTTCCGGTGGTACAACACCCATGTTACCACAAACAGGCTCCATAATAACGGCAGCAATATTTTTACCATATTTTTCAAAAGCAAGTTTAACACTATCTAAATCGTTGAATGGTACTGTAATCGTGTTACTAGCAATGGAACTTGGTACACCGGGACTATCTGGTAAGCCTAATGTAGCAACTCCAGAACCCGCCTTAATAAGTAAGGAATCTCCATGACCATGATAACTACCTTCAAACTTCATGATAAGATCCCTACCAGTGTATCCTCTAGCAAGTCTTATCGCACTCATCGTTGCTTCTGTACCCGAGTTTACCATTCGAACCATTTCTATAGAAGGTACCCGTTCAATGACTAATTTAGCTAATTTGTTTTCTATTTCAGTATTTGCACCAAAGCTCGTCCCTTTTTCCACGACTTCTTTTAACTTTCCAACTACTCGATCATTTGCATGACCTAAAATAAGAGGTCCCCAACTTAGTACATAGTCAATGTATTCATTACCATCTGCATCGTATATTTTTGATCCTTTTCCTGATTCCATTACAATCGGAGCCATGTTAACTGATTTGAAAGCACGAACAGGTGAATTAACACCACCTGGTAGTAAATTAACAGCTTCTTCATATATTTCATGAGACTTTTCAAAATTTCTCAATCCATACACCTCCACTTATTTATCATCTTTTAACCAAGTTGCGACGTCTTTAGCAAAATACGTCAAAATAATATCTGCACCCGCACGCTTCATTGATGTCAACATTTCCATAACGATACTTTTCTCATCAATCCAGCCATTTTGTGCAGCAGCTTTAATCATTGCGTACTCTCCACTAACATTATAAGCGACAACCGGCACATTAACATGATTGCGTACATCTCTAATAATATCTAAAAAGGATAATGCAGGTTTTACCATAATAAAATCTGCACCTTCTTCAATATCTGACTCAACCTCACGTATAGCTTCCAAACGATTTGCTGGATCCATTTGATAGGTTTTACGATCCCCAAATTGTGGTGCACTATCAGCCGCATCACGGAATGGACCATAAAATGCAGATGCATATTTTACTGCATAAGACATGATGGGAATATTTTCAAAACCTGCTTCATCCAGAGCTTGACGAATTGCTACAACAAAACCATCCATCATATTTGATGGGGCGATAATATCCGCTCCCGCTTTTGCCTGAGAAACTGCTGTTTTAGCTAGAACTTTCAAAGATTCATCATTATCAACATCATGATTATGAATGACACCACAATGACCATGGTCTGTATATTCACAAAGACATGTATCAGCAACTACTAATAAATCCGGATAGTTTTCTTTCACCATCCGTGTAGCCGTTTGAACAATCCCATCATCCATAAAAGCACCTGTTCCAATTTCATCCTTTGCAGTAACTACACCAAAAAACATTATTGCTTTGATTCCTAATTCATAAACTTCTTTTACTTCTTCTAGTAATAAGTCCATCGATATTTGATAAACCCCTGGCATGGAAGGAACTTCGTCACGAATATTATTCCCTTCTATTACAAACATTGGATAAATAAAATCATTCACACGTAAATGCGTTTCTCGAACTAATGAACGCATGGAAGCGGATGAACGTAAGTTTCTATGTCTTTTAAAATCCATTATATATGCTCCTTTTTATTTATATAATCAATGATAATATCGATCATTGCATCTACAGTAAAAACCTTTGGCGTCAATATGGTAGAAAACCCTTTTTCCCTTGCCTTATTTTCCGTAGTTGTTCCAATACAAACACATGGTTTATCTACTAAATACCCTGATAATTCGAAATAAGCATCAATTGTGGATGGACTTGTAAATGTGATAAAGTCAAATTCCCTTTGTAATATTTCATTTAGTAAGTTTTTACTTTTGAAATTTATAGTTGTTTTATAAACATAAAGACTTGTAAATGAAAGATTCGCTTTCTTCAATTCACTTGGTAAAACATCCCTAGATAGATTACCACGGATGAGTAGAATTTCTCCTGGATTTTGAAATTTAGCTAAGAATTCTTTGCTAAGCGTGTTCGCATCATAAACAGTAGGTACAAAATCAGCTGAATAACCATATTTCTTCAATTTCTGATTTGTTTTTTCACCTACTACTGCAATATTTTTTGCGTTTAATATTTCATGGGAAATTTGATGTTTATTAGCCAATTTAAAAAAATATTCTACACCATTGGCACTTGTGAAAATAAACCAATCAAAGTGATCCAGTTGTTTCATAATTCGCCTGTTTTCATCACGATCATCACAGTCAATACGCAACAAGGGGACTTCAATTGGAATACCACCATATTGACTAATTTTTTTAGAGAAGATTTTTCCACCTGCATTTTCCCTTGTCACAATAATTTTTTTACTTCTTAGAGGTGCTATCATTTATCAAGCTCCTCTTTTACCCTTTCTACTATTTCTTTGCCACCTTGGTTTATTAATAATGTAGCTGCTTCCTCACCAACTGCTTTTGGATCAGTACCACGAACAACCTCTTTTAATATTGTTTTACCATCAGGTGTACCGACTAATGCGGTTAACACTATTTCATCGTCTTCCAGATAGGCATATCCACCAATCGGAACTTGGCAACCACCATCTAATAATTGAAGAAAAGTTCTTTCAGCAGTTACGGTTCTAGTTGTGTAACTATCATTAATCTTATTTAATATTTCACGTATTTCCTGATCATCTTCTCTACATTCGATTGCTAAAGCACCTTGTCCGACTGCAGGAACAACTACTTCGGGTTCTAAATACTCCGTTACAATTCCATTATCATGACCTGCTCGTTTTAATCCAGAAGCTGCTAAAATAATAGCATCATAATCTTCTTCATGAAGTTTTCGAATTCTTGTCTCAATATTTCCACGAATCCATTTAATATTTATATCGGGTCTTGCTTTAAGAACTTGTGCTGCACGACGCAAGCTACTTGTTCCAACATTAGCTCCTTCAGGTAAATTTTTTAAAGTAATATTATTTTTAGATACGAATGCATCTCGAGGATCTTCTCTAACAGGGATAGACGAAATAACAAGCCCTTCTGGCATTACGGATGGCATATCTTTCATACTATGGACCGCAATATCTATTTCTTTATCATACATTGCCTGTTCAATTTCTTTAACAAATAAACCTTTTCCGCCGACTTTAGATAGAGTGACATCTAAAATACGATCCCCTTTTGTTACAATTTCTTTTATCTCAAATTCGTTTGGGACACCAGCTTTTTTAAGTTCATTGATAACCCATTTCGTTTGTGTTAATGCTAGATTACTTCTTCTTGATCCTACGACGATTTTTCGCATGAATAAATCCTCCTAAATCGTGTTGCCATGAACAAAGGCGTAACCGCCCGTTTAGCAACGTACAAACTGCGCCTGGCCATGCCAGGTGGTCCGATGTTGCCGCGCAAAGCGGCGTTCTTAATCGGACATTCCTCTATAGCAATGAGATAAAGGAAACACGGTGAGCTGTAAGCGAACCGATGTTGACTTTCACCACAAGGGTATAAGTGCGACTAAGCCTCTCGTTTCACGAATCGGCAAGTCTTCTTTATCGTAGTGGAGGAGCATGAAGTTTGCTAGTTGCTGGGCGCTGGAGCCGGACGTGGCTTTCCTTATACAAAATTACTCATAGCTACATATTTTACATTTCTAAGATATAATTAAATTAAGTGATAACACATATATTTTAACCTTTTTTAAACTATTTGAAAAACAATAAGATTCGTGCAGGTAAAAACCAGAAAGCATAAAGCCTTCTGGTTTTTAACAGAAAAAATATTAATTTACACCTGAAATCTTTTCTAAATGTGAAAAAGAAATATATTCACTTTTTTGAAGAGACATTAACGTTTCGTCTTTTTCGCCCTGTTTTGCAAATTCTTCCCTTACTTCATCTTCAATACCAAAGATTTCAACAAAAAGTTCAAGGGCGTGATCTGCATGACTTCCTCCAGCCATTTCTTTTGCCTGAGTAATTGGCTCTTTCAATAGTTGATTAATAATACTTTTCGTATGTTTATTTAACACCTTTTTTTCACGTTTCGTAAGATCAGGCATCTTTCTTTCGATACTTTTCATCGTTTCTTTTTGAATCGACAAGGCTTTATTGCGAAGTGCAGATATAACCGGTACAACTCCCAATGTTTTAATCCATTCTTTAAATGTGACAATTTCCTGTTCAATAATTAGCTCAATTTGTTCAGCCGCTTCTTTTCTAGCTTCTAAATTATGGTCGATAACCCCCTGTAAATCATCAATATCATAAAGAAAAACATTTTCCATTCCATTGATGTCGGCATCGATATCTCTTGGAACCGCGATATCTATTAAAACAAGAGGTTTATTGTTTCTTTTTATTTGAATTTTTTCAATCATTTCTTTTGTTAAAATAACAGATTTCGAGCCTGTAGAGCTAATCAGGATGTCAACTTCTTCTAATACATTTTCTAGATTATCTAGACCAACAGCCCTTGCATGGAACACCTCAGCTAATTCTTCCGCTTTTTCAATGGTACGGTTAATGACTGTTATTTCCGTCACACCTGATCCTTGTAAATTTTTAGCTGCTAATTCGCCCATTTTACCAGCACCCAAGACAGCAACATGTTTCTCGCTAAGATTCACAAAAATATTCTTCGCTAATTCAACTGCTGCATAACTAATCGAAACTGCATGTTCTCCAATGCCTGTTTCGTTATGGACACGTTTTCCAAATGTAATGGCTTGTTTAAATAATTCATTAAAAATAGTACCTGTAGTGCTTATTTTTTGTGCTTTAAGAAAGGCATCTCTTACTTGCCCTAAAATTTGAGTTTCTCCTAATACCATTGAATCTAATCCAGCGGAAACACGGAATAAATGTTCTATGGCACCATCATTTTCTGCTATTTGTAAATAAGGAGAAAATAATTCTTTATCTACTCCAAACCAATCTGCTAAAAATTTTTTAATATAATATCGACCGGTATGAAGTTGATCAACAACAGCAAAAATTTCCGTACGATTACATGTAGAAATAATAACATTTTCCAAAATACTTTTTTGTTTTTTTAATTCGTTCGTTGCTTCTTCAAGGGTACTCTCTGGAAAAGTTAGTTTTTCCCTTATTTCTACAGGGGCTGTTTTATAATTGAGTCCTACTTTAAGAATGTGCAAATTGACTACCCCCAAAAATCTTTATCTTTTAAAAATGACATATTATTTACATTGTAACATAGTTTTAATACACCAAATTCTATAAATGTGAACAGAATTTGAAACAAATATTATATAAGAACGTTATTAGTTTAACTCGAATGTACTTTATCATACAATATATTTATAAGCAAGGAAACGAAACTATAGAAGGGATTAGTTATAATTGAAGAAAAGGAATTCATTATTAGCATACATATTAATCGTAATTGGGGTATTCTTCTTACTTAAGCAATTAGAAATTCCACTAATCACTAATTTTTATTCCTGGCAAACCATCTTAATCATTACTGGTATCCTATTCTTATTTTATAGTTACATACAAAAAAATAATCAATTTTTATTTAGTGGAACTATTATATTAGGACTTGGAATTCACTCCTATGGTTTGGAGCATTATCATTTTTGGAGCAATCATTGGGGAATGTATACGTTAATTATTGGAATCGCATTTATCGTTAGAGCAACAAAAACCAAAAAAGGATATATCTTAGGAATATTATTTATCGGGGTTAGTATTTTTATGATTTTTTCATCTAAAGTATCCGCCTATTTTAATTGGGTAAATGATGTTACCCCTTTCGTTACAAATTATTGGCCAATTATTTTAATTATTATAGGTATATATTTATTAAAGAAAAAGAAATAACCTCTATCTTTATATTGGTTATTTCTTTTTCTATTCTATTTTATTTCAAGAAGCTCCGTATGAGCGCCCATGCCTCGTCTTTACCTTCTCCTGTTTCTGATGAAAAAGGTATCACAACATCATTAGAATCTATTTGTAAAGTTTGTTTTGTTCGTTTAATGTGTTGTGCCCGTTTATTCTTAGGAACTTTATCTAATTTTGTTGCAATAACGATAACTGGTAATTCATAATATTTCAGAAAATCGTACATTTGTACATCATCTCTAGTAGGTTCATGGCGAACATCTGTAATGAGAAGAACAGCCTTTAATGTTTCACGTGTTTGAAAGTATTCTTCCATCATCTTTCCCCATTTTTCTCTTTCCTTTTTGGAAACCTTCGCATAACCATATCCTGGGACGTCTACAAAATAAAAAGATCCATTTATTTTATAGAAATTTAGAGTTTGGGTTTTACCAGGTTTAGATGATGTCCTAGCTAAACTTTTTCGGTTAATTAATTTATTTATAAAAGAAGATTTCCCAACATTCGATCTACCTGCTAATGCAATTTCCGGAACTCCTTCATTTGGGTATTGCTTTTTACTAACCGCACTAATTACTATTTCTGCATCTGTTACTTTCATTTTATTCCTCCACTAATGCATGTTTTAACACTTCATCTAAATGCTTTACAGGTATGAATGTTAATTCCTCTTTGACACTGTCCGGAATATTTTCTATATCTTTTCTATTATCTTCCGGAATGATAATCGTTGTTAATCCAGCTCGATGGGCGCCTAAAGACTTTTCTTTTAGTCCCCCAATAGGCAATACTCTACCTCTTAAGGTAATTTCCCCGGTCATACCGACTTCTTTTCTTACTGCACGGCCTGATAGAGCGGAAACCAGAGCAGTTGCCATCGTAATACCAGCGGATGGACCATCTTTTGGAGTTGCACCTTCTGGGACATGTATATGAATGTCATATTTTTCGTAAAAGTCAGGATCAATATTCAGTTCTTTTGCACGGGAACGAATGTAACTAAATGCAGCCTGTGCTGATTCTTGCATGACTTCTCCTAGTTTTCCGGTTAAAGTGAGTTTTCCTTTTCCTGGATAATGACTAACCTCAATAGATAAAATATCTCCACCTACCGTTGTATATGCAAGTCCTGTTGCAGTTCCTACTTGGTTTTCCTGTTCCATTAATCCATAACGAAAAATCGGCTTACCAAGAAACTCTTCTATACTTTTTTCGGTTATAATAACACGCTTTTTCTCTTCCGACGTAATAACCTTCGCAGTTTTTCTACAAAGCTTTGCGATTTGTCTCTCTAGACCTCGTACCCCGGCTTCTCGAGTATAGGTTTGAATTAACTTCATTAAAGCATCATCTCTAATTTGCAAATTTCCTTTAGTTAAACCATTTTCTTTCACTTGTTTTGGTATCAAATGTTTTTTTGCAATATGCATTTTCTCTACTTCTGTATATCCAGATAGTGAAATTAGCTCCATTCGGTCTAATAAGGGACCTGGAATAGAACTTACGTTATTTGCTGTAGCGATAAATAAAACATTCGATAAATCATAATTCTCTTCAATAAAATGGTCACTAAAAGTACTATTTTGCTCTGGATCAAGAACTTCTAACATGGCTGAAGCTGGATCGCCACGAAAATCGTTAGACATTTTGTCAATTTCATCAAGTAAAAACACCGGATTTATGGTACCAGCTTTTTTCATTCCTTGAATGATTCTACCTGGCATGGCACCAATATAAGTTCTTCTATGGCCTCTAATTTCTGCTTCGTCACGCACCCCACCCAGTGAAATCCGTACAAAGTTACGGTTAACAGAGGAAGCAATTGATTTAGCTAATGATGTCTTCCCTACCCCTGGTGGTCCAACCAAACATAATATTGGTCCTTTTATTGTATTCGTTAATTTTTGAACGGCTAAGTATTCTAAAATTCTTTCTTTTACCTTTTCCAATCCATAGTGCTCACTATTTAAAACCTTTTCTGCTTTTTTAATATCAATGGTATCTTTCGTTTTTTTCGTCCATGGAAGTACTAATAACCATTCTAAGTAATTACGAATAACAGAGCTTTCCCCGGAACTTTGGGGGACCTTTTCATATCGATCTAATTCTTTTAGGGCAACCTCCATAACATGTTCGGGCATATCCGATCCTTCAATCTTTTCTCTAAGGCTGTCAACTTCGCCTGTTTTACCATCTTTCTCCCCAAGTTCTTTCTGTATTGCTTTTAATTGTTCACGAAGATAGTATTCTTTTTGTGTTTTTTCCATGGATGATTTGACACGTTGTCCAATTTTCTTTTCTAAATCTAATACCTTTTTTTCATTTGATATATATTGAATTAATTTCTTTATTCTCTTTTTAACATCTTGTATCTCAAGAATTTCTTGTTTTTCTTTCACTTTTAACGATAGATAAGAAGCAATGATGTCCGCTAACCTACCTGGTTCTTCAATATCAACAACTGTTGCCAACGTATCTTCCGTAACTTTTCTTGAAACTTTTATGTATTGTTCAAATTGATTTAAAAGCGATCTCATAAGCGCTTCTTCTTCATGATTATCGCCATGAATATCTTCTAACTTTTCTATTTCTACTACAAATTCATTTTCCGTTTCTATAAAACGTACGATTTCCCCACGATGTAATCCCTCTACTAATACTCTTATTGTACCATTAGGAAGCTTTAATGTTTGTTTTACTTTCACTAATGTACCAATTTGGTAAATATCTTTCGTTTCTGGTTCATCTAGACTTACTTTCTTTTGAGCTGCTAAAAATATAGTCTGATCATCCATCATTGCTTTTTCTAAAGCTTGAACAGATTTATCTCTACCAACATCTAAATGTATAACCATAGTTGGAAATACGAGTAAACCGCGCAGTGGAAGGAGGGGGACTTGAATTAAATCTTTCGTCATGAAATGTGACCTCCAAATATGTGAATTATTAACTTATATGTATGCTTTAAAAGTTTAAAGTTAATACATTTATTTGTAAACTAAAATCAACTTCAAATTTATTATTTACGTATCTTATTATACTAAACATTTTTTAGAACAAAAATTACATATTTAGAAAACTTACATGCAATATTGGAATTTAAATGCCTTCGTTGCATTTGTACAGAGTGGAAAGACTTTTTATGCTATCCTGCTAAATAAGTTTTTTGCAAAAAAGAGACTAACCTAAGCCAACAGCTCAAAGACGAGAGCCGTGTTGCTATGTAGTCTCTTTTTGCATAATATCATTTTAACTTGTTTTTACGCACTCTCTTTTGGATGATTTTTGATACCCTCTTGTACCGTTCCGTCGTTAAATACTAATGTCGGACTTCCGTTTTCATTTACAATGGTATCTTTTGTAATAATACATTTATCAATATCTTCCCTAGATGGTAATTCAAACATAACATCCAGCATGATTCCTTCTAAAATAGAACGTAATCCTCGAGCACCTGTTTTTCTTTCGATTGCTTTCTTAGCAACTTCAATTAGTGCCTCTTCGTCTATTTCTAATTCCACGTTATCCATTTCAAATAGCTTTTCATATTGTTTGACCAATGCATTTTTAGGTTTTGTTAAAATTTCAACTAGTGCATCCTCATCGAGAGGTTGAAGTGCACCGATAACCGGAATTCTTCCTATAAACTCAGGAATTAATCCATAGCGTAATAAATCTTCTGGTAATACCTGTTGAAGCAATTGACCCATATCTAAGTCTTCTTGTTTTGAATTTGAGCCAAATCCAATCACCTTTTTACCTAAGCGACGTTTAATAACTTGATCAATACCGTCAAAAGCTCCACCTAGGATAAACAAAATGTTGGTTGTATCAATTTGTATAAACTCTTGATGAGGATGTTTACGGCCACCCTGTGGTGGTACACTTGCAACAGTTCCCTCTAAGATTTTTAAAAGTGCTTGTTGTACCCCTTCTCCGGAAACATCACGAGTAATAGATGGGTTTTCGGATTTACGAGCCACTTTATCAATCTCATCAATATAAATGATTCCTTTTTCGGCTTTTTCAACATCATAATCGGCAGCCTGTATTAGCTTTAATAAAATGTTTTCAACATCTTCCCCAACATAACCTGCTTCAGTAAGTGAAGTTGCATCAGCCATGGCAAAAGGAACATTAATGATTCTCGCTAACGTTTGTGCGAGTAATGTTTTACCACTACCAGTTGGTCCAATCATCGCAATATTACTTTTAGCCAATTCAACATCATCATTACCCTTTGGTGAGTTAATGCGTTTGTAATGGTTGTATACTGCAACAGATAAGTTCTTTTTAGCTTTTTCTTGTCCAATTACATAGTCATCAAGAATTTCACAAATTTCTTTTGGTTTTGGAATTTCTTTTAATTCCATTTCTTCGTCCGTACCAAGTTCTTCTTCCACAATTTCCGTACATAGCTCAATACATTCATCACATATATAAACGCCTGGTCCGGCAACTAATTTGCGTACTTGATCTTGACTTTTCCCACAAAACGAACATTTTAGTTGTCCTTTTTCTTCATTAAATTTAAACATACATTTTCACCCCTAAATATCCTAAAATCTAGGTTTCAATTTATAGCCATCATATCAGAAGACTTTCAAAAAACAAAATAAAAACCACTGATTTTTCTTAAACAAATAAAGAAGACTTCCATCAATGGAGGTTTTCCTTCATCCCCCACTGATGGTTAGTCGCACTTCTTGGACCATTACGGTAGTTGATCTCCCACCCACCTTCTTTGTCCCCGGAAGCTTGAGGTGAGAGCCTTACTGCCCGTTTAGGTGAGATAAAACTCCCAAAAATAATTTTAAAATAATTATTGTTATTTTAATTATTTCTTATACTATATGAAAGATATTTTCTTTTAAGTAGTATTTTACTATAAATAAGACAAAACAAGGTGCGCCTATATTTCGCACCTTGTTGCATTTATCATTATGTGGTTAATAATGTTCTAGTACGTACGTTATCATTATTAAACAGCTTTACTCTGATCCACTAAGAAGTCAATTGCTTTTCTCATTAAAAGATCACTTTCAATTACTTCCGTATTTCCACCTAATAATGGAACGATTTGTTTAGCATCCATGCCATACATGCTTGCCATTTTCTCTAATTCTTCATTAATATCTTCTTCAGTAACTTCAAGATTTTCAGCTTTTGCAATTGCTTCTAGCGTTAAATTAGTACGAACGCGTTTAGCTGCATCTTCTTTCATTTGTTCTTTTAGTGCATCTTCATCTTGACCAGAGAATTGACTATACATTTCCATTGTTAGACCTTGCATTTGTAGGTTTTGTTCAAACTCACGAAGCATTTGGTTTAATTCAGTTTCAACCATAGCATCAGGAATATCAACTTCTACATTTTCAGAAGCTTTTTCAATTAATTGTTGGCGTTTTTCATTTTCAGCGTTTTGTTTACGCTCTTCTTCAAGCTGTTCTTTTTTCTTTTGTTTTAATGCTTCAAGAGTTTCTACTTCATCATCAACATCTTTAGCAAACTCATCATCTAATTCAGGAAATTCTTTAAATTTCACTTCGTGGATTTTAACTTTAAAAGTAGCTTCTTTTCCAGCTAAATCCTCAGCATGATAATCTTCTGGGAATGTTACGTTAACCTCTGTTTCTTCACCAGACTTTTTACCAATTAATTGTTCTTCAAATCCAGGAATGAATTGACCGGAACCAATTTCTAATGAGTGATTTTCGCCTTTACCACCTTCAAATGCTTCGTCACCCAAGAAACCTTCAAAGTCGATAACCACTGTATCGCCTTCTTCAATTTCTCCTTCTTCCTTCACTACTAATTCTGCATGACGTTCGCGAAGACGATTGATTTCAGCATCTACATCCTCGTCAGTTACTTCAACAGACTGTTCTTCTACTTCTAGACCTTTATATTCACCAAGTTTCACTTCAGGTTTCACTTCAACGTTCGCTGTGAAAATTAGGTCTTTCCCTCTTTCAATTTGTTCAATATCAATTTCAGGTTGTGCAATTGGGAAAATATCTGTTTCTTCAACAGCTTTTCCATATGCATTTGGAAGTACAATGTCTACTGCATCTTGATATAAGGCTTCGACACCAAATCGTTTTTCAAAAATCCCTCTTGGTACTTTACCTTTACGGAATCCAGGCATCTGTACATCTTTGACTACTTTTTTGAAGGCTTGATCCAACGATTTTTCAAATTCATCTGCAGGTACTTCAAATGTTAGTACCCCTTTGTTACCTTCTTGTTTTTCCCATTTAGCTGACATATTTATTTCCCTCCACAAACTATTATATCCATTTCATAATTATGTAAATTACGATAATTACTTTTTACTCTACTAAGTATTTTGCAACCACTATATTATAACATAATTCGTTCGGCTTTCAAGCATTTATCACATATCTCTTCTTAACTGTCAATAATGCTTAGATAAAGTGATTCACTAAATTTTATTTTCTCTATGTAATTTTCTACTTGTTTAGTTGTTTCCGGAACTTGATTGGATGCAACTCCTAAAGATTCTTTTCCAATCAGTTCTAGTGCTTTCGCAATATGTAAATAATCATCTTTCGGTGGTTTTATCGGATACATGACATAAGTATAATCATATAACAGTTTTGTTATCAAATGGAATAACGAAGGGTTATCTTGCTCTAATTCCCGAAGTAATGCTTTAGTTTCTAATATAGGTTCACTTTCCTTAACCCATTCTAATTCTTTTGGAATTATAGTTAAAGTTACATTAAACTTACTAACCTCTACTTCAGTCGTCCATTGCTTTTCTTTTAACCATTCTATTATTGCTGTTTTTGCAAGTGGGTGAACGTCATCATTTACAAGAAGTTCGATAATTTGATTTGAGGGATTTGCATGAAGTGATTTTAATTTCTCCACTTGCCGCCATTGCTCATCAAAATTACCTTCCTCTACAGCTGTAAACAAATCTTGAAAAAGGATTGCCTCCTTCTCCATATTCATATCAATATTCATTTTTTCACTAATTTCATATAATTGTTTAAATTGTTCTTTTTGTAATTTAGGTATATCCTTTTTTTGAAATTCATATTCAACTTGATCCATTAATAAATTATATTGATTCGTTTGAAATAAAATTGTTAAATAAATATGTACATAATGATAGTAGTGTTCATCTTCTTGTTTTAATAAATCCTCACATAAATTCTGGGCTTCATTAAATTCACCTAGTTCCATTAGACAAATTAACTTTCCGGTTATAATTTCATGATTGTCTACTTGATAGTTAATTAACTTATCTAATTTAATTAAAGCTTCATCATATCTTTTTTCCTTAAGAGCGATTAAGCTTGCTTTTTCCAATTCTTTCTTCCATTTCGGAAATAGAATTATTTTATCATCTTGTTGTATGCGCATTCATTCACCTTCTTTCATAAAGATAATCGTTTTTTATTACATATAGATTCCCTATATATTTAAAATTAAACATAAAAAGAGAAACCAATCAGTTGGTTTCTCTCTAGTAGTTGATTCAAAGCGTCCCAGGAGAGATTCGAACTCCCGACCCACAGCTTAGAAGGCTGTTGCTCTATCCAGCTGAGCTACTGGGACATAAATGGAGCGGGTGATGGGAATCGAACCCACGACATCAGCTTGGAAGGCTGAGGTTATACCATTTAACTACACCCGCATGATTTTAAAAATTAAGTATGATTAATAATTTAACGACAAATTTAATTATAGTTAAATTGACATTCTTTGTCAACACTTTCTATAAAAAAATAAAGAAGACTTCTATCTGTGGGGGGGCTTGGTGAGAGTCTTACTGCCCATTAAGGTGGGATAAGTCATTTTTCACAGAGGTTGGGATAAAATGTTTTATAATAAGAGAAATCCGAACTTTACAGAAATAATGGAGTAGATAAACCGCTCTGGAGATTCTGCGGGATTGTCCGTCATTTGAGTTAAACATTTCGTTATGTCCCAACCCCCATGATCTTTTTAGAAAGATGCTGTATAGGATAATTCTTCCACTTCGAATCCATCCGTTGAATAAAATTGAATATTTATATGATCAATGGATTCCCATTTTACAATTGCATATGTTTTTTCGTGTCTATTTCTAGGTAAACGAATACTTCCAGGATTAATAAATAATTGCCCGTCATTCTGTTCAGCCCCAGCAATATGAGAATGGCCGAAACAGATAACGTCTGCACCAAGTTCTTTTGCCCTATATGATAGCTTCATAAATGTTGACTTTACCTGGAATAAGTGTCCATGTGTAACGAAAAACGTTAAACCCCCAATTGAAATAATTTCTTCTTCTGGATATCTTGAATCAAAATCACAATTTCCACGAACTTTATACATTCCTTCTAGTTCTACCGAATCATATTCCAATTCAGAATCACCGCAATGAATCATGGTAATATTCGGGTGCCGACTTTTAATTTCCGTGATTTCTTCTTTTAGTCCATGACTATCACTAATAATTAATACTTCATACATAACGCATGACAGCCCCTTTGGTTTAAAATCTAAAACAATATATCTATCAAGTCATCTAACTTATCCATTGCAAGTTTACGATGACTTATCTGATTTTTTTCTTCTGGCTCTAACTCGGCCATTGTTTGTTGATAACCATCTGGAATAAAAATAGGATCATAACCAAATCCATTATCACCGGAAGGGAATAAAGCTATTTTTCCCTCACATTCCCCTCTAACTAATTTTGTTTGCCCTTCTGGTCTCGCTATAGCCAAAACACAAACAAATCGTGCATTTCTATCATGTTCCGGGATATTTTCTAATTCTTTAAGAACTTTTTTTACATTTTCTTCATCGTCTTTATCTTCCCCAGCATATCTCGCTGAATAAACACCTGGTCTTCCGTCTAGAGCATCGATAACTAACCCGGAATCATCAGACAAAACAGCTTTATTTAATATATGGCTTATCTCTTCTGCTTTTAATGATGCATTTTCTTCAAAAGTATCACCAGTTTCATCCACGTCTGGAAGTTGTTTTTCAATATCTAATAACGAAAGGGCCTCTATATTTTTCTGGGAAAAAAACTCTTTAAACTCTTTTGCCTTACCACGATTTTTAGTGGCAATAATAATTTGTTTCATAAAAAAACTCCTTATTTTTTGGTTTCACCTATTCGTTCGGATAAAGCACCAATTGCCTCTTTTTGTACCTCTATAATTTTCTCTAACCCCTCACTAGCAAGTTTCAACATCATTTTTAGCTGATTTAAACCAAATGTTGCTTCTTCTCCAGTCCCTTGGATTTCCACAAACTCCCCTGAACCCGTCATTACGATATTCATATCAACATCTGCTTCTGAGTCTTCTTCATAATTTAAATCCAATATTTCTATTCCTTCTTTTAATATACCCACAGAAATTGCAGCTAGATAATCCGTTACAGGCATTTCTTTGATCGCTTTATTTTTCAGCAGTTCACCAAAAGCTAAAACAACCGCAACAAATGCGCCTGTGATAGATGCAGTTCTTGTTCCCCCATCCGCTTGAATAACATCACAATCTACCCATACGGTTCTTTCACCTATTTTTTCTAAATCCACGACAGATCTTAATGCTCTACCAATCAATCGTTGAATTTCCATCGTTCTACCACTAACCTTACCTTTAGTTGACTCTCTTATATTTCTTTGGGTAGTAGCACGAGGGAGCATTGAATATTCGGCGGTAATCCACCCTTTTCCTTGACCTCGCATAAATGGAGGAACACGGTCTTCGATGCTTGCGTTACAAATTACTTTTGTATTCCCAACTGTAATAAGTACCGAACCTTCTGGATGTGTTATGTAATTCGGAATAATTTCAATAGTTCTTAATTGGTTATGTTCACGATTATCATTTCTCATACGTAAATCCTCCTCTTATTTCCATCATTAGCTTATCATATTTTGCTAAAAAGCAACACGAGAATTCATTAGGCTCATTTTTTAGAAAACTTGCACTAAATTATCAAAGGCGGAAGCGCCCGTTTAGCGACGTACGGACTGGACTGAGCCGTAGGAGATAAAGGAAACACGATGAACGGAGTGAGTCGATGTTGACTTATCGCACGGAGGTGAAGGAAGTCTCGCTAGTCGCTGGGCGTTGGAGCCGGACGTGGCTATCTCTGTATCTATGTTATTCACAGCCATACAAATTTTATAATTTCCTGACAATAAAGAAAGAGGTTCAAAATTCGAACCCCTTTCTTTTTATAATTTTTCTGTTTTTGTAAATGTATCCTTTGTTACTGGCTCTTCATATGATTCACCGTTTTCATTCACGAGTTGATCTACATTTTCAACTTTTACATCAACGGCTTTTACACCAGCTTGTTCAGTTAAAGTTCTTACTAGTGTCTCCATTACTTCATCCGAAATAACAGACTGCTCTTTATCTTTCAAAATACCTTCATTAAATATTAATTTAAGAACTCCATCTTTCATTACCGGCTCACTACTTAATTTAGTACCTTCATTAAACACGTGGACAATATTTGAATTGTAACCAGGTCCTTGAATCAATGAATCTACAATTGCTTCATAGATTTCCACATCCTCTTTTGAATCAACATACTGAGTTACAGGAACATAATACCTGTTTTCATTATGTTCAGATGGATAAAACATCGTTACAGGGGTAGCAGTTAATAAATCATTTGAATTGGATTCCACAACATTTATTCCATTTGCTCTTGCATATCCATTCCCAATTGGTGTTCCATTAACTGGCATTTCCTCCTGAGGATGTCCATTAATCCACAATTGTACCTTTTTAACATTTTCGAATTGTGTTAAGGTGTATGTCATCGACTCCAGAATTTTAATTTCCTCATTTGGCTCATAGTTTTTAAATTCTTCCGATACATCTACAATTATCGTACCATCTTCCTTTAAATTAAGTCCTAAAATTTCAGTACCCTCTGGTAACACGGCTTGAAACCCATTCGGTAGTAGAGGGGTTACTGGTCCATCTTTCACCAGATGTTCCATGAGTTGTTTACCAACTTCTGATGTCCCTGGTAATTCAATCGTTTGAGCAGCAACCATCCCATTCTTATCCATTAAGTATAATTCTCTAGGAACCATTTCTGTAACTGCATCATCTGATTTGGTTTTCTTCCCCTTGGAGTCAGCTGAATCCTTAGATTCTACATTATCTTTCTTATTCTCAGAAGTTGAATCTTCTAAGCTATTTACAGCCTCCGCATCTTGAGGTGGGTCCATTTCCTGTTCTAATGACTGTTCTCCTTGAAAACACCCAGATAAAATAAGCGAAAGCGAAACCGCGCCAACGATTAAAGCACCTTTCTTATTCATGCTAATACCTCCTACGATAGTTTGTACTATAATGTATACGAGCTATCATAAAAAAATAGACCTATCGTAGGAAACTTCTATTTAAAAATAATTCATTACATATTCCGCATGGATTCATCATCATCTCATACAGGATTATGCATGAAAATATTTCGGAAAACTTGGTATTCGCTACCAGCATAGATGAGGAGAGAAGGTAAAATAAAAATCAGGAGCTTAAACCTCCTGATTTGTTCGTAAACTAGCTCTTTTAATTTCTAACTTGCTGAAATTTGAATCCTTAAAAATCTTTCTAGTTATTTCAATAAATATATTCAGCTCACCTGTAGTATAAAATTGATGAATAGGCTCATCTGTTTTACTATTCAATAATCCATGTACGTCTAATATAGTACTTGTTTCTCTAGCAGTCTCTTCACTAGAAGAAATAATGGTTACATTGTTACCTATAACTTCTTGTATCGTGTCTTTTAATAATGGATAGTGGGTACATCCTAATATCAATGTATCCATATCTTTATTTTGTTTTAATGGTGAAATAGATTCTTCTACTACTGATTTTGCTTCCATACCTGCCAATATTCCATTTTCAACCATTGGAGCTAATAAAGGACACGCCAATCCATAAACATGAATATCTGCATTTATTTTTTCCAATGCATTCGTATAAGCACTACTACGAATCGTACCTTCTGTCCCAATTACACCAACATGATTATTATTTGTACATTTTATTGCAGCTCGGGCACCAGGCTGTATTACACCAACAACCGGAATATCTAATGACTGCTGTAATTCCTTTAGCGTAAAAGCGGTAGCAGTATTACAAGCCACAACTAACATTTTAATATTTTTATTTAATAAAAAGCGAACCATTTCCCAAGTAAATAATTTCACTTCTTCAGCAGGTCTAGAACCATAAGGACATCTTGCTGTATCTCCTAAATAAATTAACTTTTCCTTTGGTAATTGACGCATCAACTCTTGAACAACAGTTAAGCCACCAACTCCAGAATCAATTACTCCGATTGCTCTATCCAATAAAAATCGCCTCTTCTGTGCTGTTTTATTTTTAGGTTATTTATCCAAAATTTAAGGTTCTAGTTTATTTCAATATATACAAGCAACAGTTTATCATATCAACCCATTCCGTGTATATATGTTAAAATAAATAGTTATAAGTCCTTACTTTTTCATAATATGTAGTCAACTATTCCTATGTTACCGTTTCCATTTTTTTAAAATTTATGTAGGTAAAATTATTTAACTTACATATTACCACCAGTTTTAGATTAAATTCAAATAATAGTTTGGATACAAATTTATTCATGAAATTTTACTTTTCATGAATGAAAACACTCACTAATTTCCAGCGTCCTCATAAGCTATAGTGACTAGATAATTTCCCTTCAACATGCAGCTCTATAAGAGCAAGGAGGGGTTAACACTTGAAGGACAACGAGTATAAACCGAAGCAGTTATTAACCAAAAGAGAAAAAGAAGTATTCGAACTATTAGTACAAGACAAAACAACAAAAGAAATTGCCCAGGAATTGTTTATATCAGAGAAAACTGTCCGTAACCACATTTCAAATGCTATGCAAAAATTAGGGGTTAAGGGGCGATCACAAGCTGTAGTTGAACTTCTTCGTATGGGGGAATTGAAACTTTAAATTATTAGTTCTTATCCCAATAGAAAGATCCGAACTACACGTGATTATTAGGTCTTATAAACCATTTACTCGATTAAGCAAGTAAATGTCAAAAACCGACTTCGATAAAGAAGTCGGTTTTTGTTTGTAGGTAAAAAGTATAATTTCTTTAATGTGCGTTGTCACTACCAAAGAAATTCTTAAACGCTTGGATATTAGTTGCTCGGTTCATTGCTGCAATTGAGGTTGTTAACGGTATTCCTTTTGGACAAACTTGTACACAATTTTGCGCATTCCCACAACCGCTAATTCCACCTTCTTGCATTAAACCATCTAAACGTTCACTCTTGTTCATTTCTCCTGTTGGGTGAGCATTAAACAGACGAGCCTGAGATAATGCTGCTGGTCCAATAAAGTTTGATTTATCATTTACGTTTGGACAAGATTCTAAACATACTCCACATGACATACATTTAGATAATTCATATGCCCATTGGCGTTTCTTTTCAGGCATACGTGGCCCTGGACCAAGATCGTGTGTACCATCGATAGGAATCCATGCTTTAACTTGCTTCAATGCATCAAACATACGCTCACGGTCAATGATCAAATCACGAACAACTGGGAATGTTGACATTGGCGCTAGACGAACTGGAGTTTCCAATTCATCTACTAATGCAGCACAGGATTGTCTCGGAACACCATTAATAACCATAGAACAAGCACCACATACTTCTTCTAAACAGTTCATATCCCATTGAACCGGTGTTGTTTTTTCCCCTTTAGCATTAACAGGATTTTTACGTATTTCCATTAACCCAGAAATAACATTCATATTCTTCCGATAAGGTACTTCGAAAGTTTCCTCGTAAGGAGCAGAATCTGGGCCGTCTTGTCGAGTTATTATAAATGTAACCGTCTTTTGTTCAGCCATTTTACTTCTCTCCCCAATCAATGTTTTGTAGTATAATCACGTTCACGTGGTTTAATTAACGATATATCAACATCTTCATAACTCAGTTTAGGTGCTTGATTTTTCTCATCGAATTCAGCGATAGTAGTCTTTAAAAATTCCTCATCATTACGTTTCGGGAATTCAGGTTTATAATGTGCTCCACGACTCTCGTTACGATTATAAGCACCAAGTGTAATTACTCTTGCCAAATGAAGCATATTTTTTAATTGGCGAGTAAACATAACACCTTGGTTAGACCAACTAGATGTATCATTGATGTTGATATTTCCCCAACGTTCTAGCAATTCTTGTATCTTCTCATCTGTTTTTAGAAGTCTAGTATTTTCACGTACTACTGTAACGTTATCTGTCATCCATTCCCCTAGTTCTTGGTGAA
Organism: Oceanobacillus caeni; assembly: GCF_042678465.1. NCBI lineage: Bacteria > Bacillati > Bacillota > Bacilli > Caryophanales > Bacillaceae > Oceanobacillus > Oceanobacillus caeni. Next base: position 94,865 of record NZ_JBHTKV010000002.1, read on the forward strand.
TCTGGTATGCATTTTCGTTACCGTCCATACTCATTAATTCTTTAAATTTCTCTTCTTCTTCCCTAACTTTAGAATCAAATAGTTCAGAAGAAACATCTTCAGCATGTTTATCAAGGCCATCAATATATTCAATCGCCTTAGGTCCAGCTACGGATCCACCAAATACTGCAGATAATAAGGAGTTAGCACCTAGTCGGTTCGCACCATGTTGTGAGTAGTCACATTCCCCAGCAGCAAATATTCCAGGAATGTTTGTCATTTGATTAATATCGACCCACATTCCACCCATAGAATAATGAACTGCAGGGAAAATTTTCATAGGTACTTTACGTGGGTCCTCACCGACGAATTTTTCATAGATTTCTATAATACCACCAAGTTTAATATCTAATTCTTTAGGATCTTTATGTGAAAGATCAAGATATACCATGTTTTCCCCATTAATTCCTAATTTTTCATTCACACAAACATCAAAGATTTCACGTGTTGCTATGTCACGAGGAACTAGATTACCATATGCTGGGTATCTTTCTTCAAGGAAGTACCATGGTTCACCATCTTTATAAGTCCATACACGACCACCTTCACCACGAGCAGATTCACTCATTAAGCGAAGTTTATCGTCTCCAGGAATTGCAGTTGGGTGAATCTGAATAAATTCTCCATTTGCATATTTAACACCTTGTTGATATAAGGTACTTGCAGCTGATCCTGTATTAATCATAGAATTCGTTGATTTACCAAAGATGATTCCAGGTCCACCTGTTGCAAAGATAGTTGCATCAGAACGGAATGCTTTAATTTCATGTGATTTAATATCCTGAGCCACAATTCCCCTTGCAATTCCTTCTTCATCTAATACAGCACCAACAAATTCCCAACCTTCATATTTCGTTACTAAGCCTTCTACTTCATAACGGCGAACTTGTTCGTCTAGTGCGTACAACAATTGTTGTCCAGTTGTAGCTCCTGCATATGCAGTGCGGTGGTGTTGCGTTCCCCCAAATCGACGAAAGTCTAGTAAACCTTCCGGGGTACGGTTAAACATAACACCCATACGGTCAAACATATGTATGATGCCAGGTGCTGCATCACACATTGCTTTAACCTGAGGCTGATTTGCAAGGAAATCTCCACCGTAAACAGTATCATCAAAGTGAATCCAAGGTGAATCTCCTTCACCTTTTGTATTTACCGCTCCATTAATACCACCTTGAGCACATACTGAGTGAGAACGTTTAACCGGTACAATCGAGAATAAATCTACGTTGACTCCTGCTTCAGCAGCTTTTATCGTAGCCATAAGCCCAGCAAGCCCTCCGCCAACAACAGCTATTTTGCGATTACTCATAATAACTCACTCCTTTTTTCTCTGTCTCTATACTCCATAAGCAAATGCGATTAGTGATCTTACTCCAATATAACTAAGCACAAGAAAGACTACTACGACACCATATGTAGTGATTTTTTGTGATTTAGGAGATTGTGTAATTCCCCATGTAACCATGAAGCCCCATAGTCCATTTGAAAAATGGAAAACGGTTGAAATTACACCAACTACGTAGAACCAGAACATAAATGGACTAGATAGAATACTTTCCATCAAACTATAGTTAACTTCTACTACTCCTAGTGCTTTTTGAACACGGGTCTCCCAAACATGCCATACAATAAAAATTAATGTTACTATCCCAGTGATACGTTGCAGAGCAAACATCCAATTTCGGAAAAAACCATAATTCTTCAGATTGTAGTTTGCTGTAAGAGCAATGTACACACCTAGCACCGCATGAAATAAGATTGGTAGATAAATAACAAAAATCTCTAATAAGATCAAAAATGGAAGATTTCCCATAAAACCTGCTGCTCTATTAAACTCTTCTTCTCCATAAACAGCAAAATGGTTTACTACTAAATGCGTCACCAAATAAAGTCCAATTGGTACTACCCCAAGTAATGAATGTAATCTTCTGTAAAACAACTCCCTATGTACTGCCATTTTTATCCCCCCTTAGTAGGTTAATAGAATTTGTAGTACAATTATTAAAAATAAAGCGCTTTAAAACAAACTTGCTCCTATTTTTAAAATTGTACAATCTTTTTATCAAGTTTATTGTACTTCTAACTATTGTAAGCGTCAAGAAAACGAGACACTAAATTTATCGAGAAAAGGAATATTGGAATATTAAAAGTTCATAATCGCGGCTTGATTAATCACGAAATAAAATAGATAATATGGTTTAGTTATCATTTTAAACGACGATAAGACGATAGGTTATACCTTAGGCATAACTTACGAGAGGAATAGAAAGGATGACATCCATGTCAGATAAAGCCGATAAACTAACAATTTCACAACTAGAAAAATTACATACGAATGGTGCCGGCTATGATGCTCTAAGATATATAGGCTTACCGGAAATTCTTGGTAAGGAAGCGGACTCTTTATTGTATTTCATGGGAAAAAACATAGCGCGCAATATAGAAATTGATTCATTGGAAACACTAATACTTATTTTTGAGACATTTGGTTGGGGAAAACTTGAGTTAATAAAAGAAAAGAAAAAGGAACTAATCTTTCATTTAATGGATGATTCAATAGCATTAAAACTTAATGGTCCTTTTCATACAGATTTTCGATTAGAATCAGGATTTTTAGCTGAGGCAATTCAACAAATTGAAGGTAGAGAATGCGAATGTATGGAGGAAATAAATAAACGCATTTACACGATCAAATTTTCTATATACTTTACGGATAAATGAACAAAGGCGCAAGCGCCCGTTTAGCGACGTACGGACTGGACTGAGCCGTAGGAGATAAAGGAAACACGACGAACGGAGTGAGTCGATGTTGACTTATCGCACGGAGGTGAAGGAAGTCTCGCTAGTCGCTGGGCGCTGGAGCCGGACGTGGCTATTTCTGTATCTAAGTTATTCACAGCCATATAAATTTTATGATTTTCTAGACAAATAAAAAGGAGGGTAGTTAGTATTTAAAACTATCGCTCCTCCTCTTTACTTTTATTTAAAAAATTAATAATTTCTTTTGCAGTATTACTAGGTATCCCTAGTTTTGTAATTTCTTTCAAATCCGATCTCTTTATTTCATCTATTGATTTAAAATGTTGAAGTAATAACTTTCTTCGTTTTTCTCCGACTCCAGGAATATTATCTAACTCAGATTGAAATAAGCTTTTTCCACGTAATTGTCGGTGAAACGATATCGCAAAACGATGGACCTCATCTTGTATTCGTTGTACAAGATAAAACTCTTGGGACTTCCTTGATAAAGAGACTACTTCTGGAGGATCCCCATACAATAATTCACTCGTTCTGTGCCGATCATCTTTAGCTAATCCACATAAAGGTATATCTAGACCTAATTCATTTTCTAACACATCAAGCGCCGCACTCATTTGGCCTTTACCGCCATCTATAACAATCAAATCTGGTAGTGGCAAATCTTCTTTTAATACTCGAGTATATCTCCTGCGTATGACTTCACGCATTGTCTCGTAATCATCCGGACCTTTCACATCTTTAATTTTGTATTTTCGATAGTCTTTTTTACTTGGTTTTCCATCAACAAATACAATCATGGCTGATACCGGGCTTGTACCTTGAATATTTGAATTATCAAAAGCCTCAATGCGATGTGGAGTTGCTATATTTAGCTCTTCTCCTAATTTTTCAACAGCAAGTATAGTCCGTTCCTCGTCTCTTTCGATTAATGAAAATTTCTCTTTTAAAGCAATTTTTGCATTTTCAGAAGCTAGCTCTACCAGTTCTTTCTTCTTCCCTCTATACGGAGTATGGACCTCTACTTCTAGTAATTCCTTTAAGATGTCTGTGTCTGTTCCGATAGGCACCAGTATTTGCTTTGGTTTAATATGTTGTTCGTGTAAATAGAACCTTCCAATGAAGCTTAAAAAAGTTTCCTCAGGAGTATCGAAAAACGGGAATAACGAAACATCCCTTTCGATTAGCTTTCCTTGTCTTACAAAAAATACTTGAACACACATCCAACTTTTATCATAACTATACCCAAAAATATCACGATTCACATTATCGTTAAGGGTCATTTTTTGCTGTTCCATAACCGACTCAATATGCTGAATTTGATCTCTATATTCCTTTGCCCGCTCAAAATTAAGTTGTTCACTCGCTTCTAACATTTTTTCTTTCAAATTCTGTTTGATATCTTTAAATCCACCTTGAAGAAAAGAAGTTATTTCCTGAATAATAGCTTGATATTCTTCAGTAGAAAGTGGATTGTCCCCACATGCTCGGCACTGATTCATATGATAATATAAGCAAGGACGTCCGGATGGATTATTACATTTACGTAGCGGGTATAATCGGTCTAATAATTTTTTAGTTTCCTTAGCTGCAATAACGTTTGGATATGGGCCAAAATATTTTCCTTTATCTTTTTTTAATTTCCGTGTAATTAAAAGTCGAGGATGTCTTTCCGAGGTTATTTTTAAATATGGATAAGACTTATCGTCCTTCAGCATTATATTATATCTTGGATCGTATTTTTTTATTAAGTTCATTTCCAAAATTAATGCTTCCATCTCTGAAGACGTAACAACATATTCAAAGTCAACAATCTCTTGTACTAATCGTTGTGTTTTTTGGTCATGTGCCCCTGTAAAGTAGGAACGAACCCTATTTCTTAATGTTTTGGATTTTCCAACATAAATAACAGTTCCATGCCTATCCCTCATCAAATAACAGCCGGGCTTAGCCGGTAATACCGCTAATTTTTCACTTATCGTTCTATTCATATGTTTACAATCCTTTTATATTTAGAAATATTCTACGAGAACATTATCTTAGAAAACTTGGGGTTTGCCAAGCTTTTTGGCGATTCACTTTCGTTGCACTTATGTGGAAAAAAGAATTTAACATACCTGTCCGCTGAGAAAATCCCTTGTTACTTCGTGTAACAAGGGATTGAATCGTGGTTATTCATTAAGCATGCTTATTTATTAAATCAACTAATGCCTCTTTTGGTTGGTAACCAATTACTTGGTCAACTACGTTTCCATCTTTAAATAATAATAAAGTAGGAATACTCATTACACCAAATTTGCTAGCTGTTTCTTGATTTTCATCTACGTCTAATTTAACAATTTGAACTTTTTCGCTCATTTCTCCATCAATTTCTTCTAGGACTGGAGCAATCATTTTACAAGGACCGCACCATGGAGCCCAAAAGTCAGCTAAAACTAAACCTTTTGAAGTTTGTTCAGCAAAATCTTTATCTGTAACATTTTCAATAGCCATCTTAATTCCTCCTTTTTATGACTTTAACCACGTAGGTTGAGTATACCATTGTTAATATTGTACTTCCTAATACTTTGCTTATTCAGAATAAATGGGCCCTCTTCTATAAATGAAGTAGACCCATCATCAAAGGTATAGTTAACTTACTGCTACTTTCTTGAATTCTTCTATTAACATTGGAATAACTTCGAATAAGTCACCAACGATTCCATAGTCCGCGATATTAAAAATATTAGCCTCAGGATCTTTATTAATGGCTACGATAACCTTAGAATTAGACATTCCTGCAAGGTGTTGGATTGCTCCAGATATTCCAACTGCAATATATAAATCCGGAGTAACTACTTTACCGGTTTGCCCAATTTGCAGTGAATAATCGCAATAGTCCGCATCACATGCTCCGCGTGAAGCCCCAACCACTGCACCAAGAACTTCTGCAAGTTCATATAATGGTTTAAATCCATCTGCACTTTTAACTCCACGACCACCAGCTACAATTACCTTTGCTTCTGATAAGTCTACACCTTCCGAAGTTTTACGAACCACTTCTTTTACAATTGTGCGTAAATCTTTGATATCAACATCCACATTATTAATGTTTCCTGAACGAGAATCATCACGATCTAATGCGGCAATGTTGTTTGGTCTAATTGTAATGAAAGGTATTCCAGATGTAATCACTTTTTTCTCAAAAGCTTTTCCAGAATAAATTGGTCTAATAAATACTGGTTGATCACCGTCTGTTTCAATATCAATTGCATCCGAAATCAAACCAGATTCTAGTTTACTTGCTAGCTTCGGAGAAAGATCTTTTCCGATTGATGTATGGCCCATGATAATTGCATCTGGAGATTCTTGTTTCACTACAGCTAATACCGCTTGCCCAAATGCTTCAGAGGTATATGATTTCAAATTATCATTTTTAACAGTTATCGCACGGTCTGCACCATAGTAAATAAGCTCTTGTGCCAAATTTTCCAAATCATCATCCGCACATACTAAACCAATAACTTCACCATCTGGTTTTATTTTTTTCGCAGCCGCTATAGCCTCAAATGATACATTACGAATTTCCCCTTCTTTTGTTTCTGCAATAACTAAAATTTTCTCACTCATGTCTACCTCTCCCTTCTTTTATCACCTATTTATAGTACTTTCGCTTCATTTTTAAGCAGTGAAACTAGTTCTTTCACCTGATCCTCTAATTCACCTTCTAAAACTTTTCCTGCTTCTTTTTCAGCCGGCAAGAAAATATCAATCGTTTTTGTTTTAGCTTCAACATCGTCCTCATCAATGTCTAAATCATCTAATTCCAATTCTTCGAGTGGTTTCTTTTTCGCTTTCATAATTCCTGGTAGGGAAGGATAACGTGGTTCATTTAAACCTTGTTGACAGGTAACAAGAAGTGGTAAAGAACTTTCAATTACTTCGACGTCACCTTCTACATCTTTTTCAATATTTACCGTCTTACCATCAATAGAAAGCTTTGTAATCGTTGTAACGTATGGTATTCCAAGTAGTTCAGCAACTCGTGGTCCAACTTGTCCACTAGCTTCATCAATGGCAACGTTACCTGCGAGGATTAAATCCACTTCTTTATCTTCGAAAAACGCTTCCAAAATTTTTGCTGTTGTAAATTGATCTCCTTCTTCAAGGTCTTCTTCCGTATTAATTAGAACAGCTTTATCTGCACCCATTGCTAATGCCGTCCGTAATTGTTTTTCAGATTCCTCATCTCCGATTGTGACAACGGTTACTTCACCGCCATGCTCATCACGTTGTTTAATCGCTTCTTCGACTGCGTATTCGTCGTATGGATTAATAATGAATTCTGCACCATCTTCTTCAATTACACCATTTGATACTACAATCTTTTCTTCTGTATCAAATGTTCTTTTTAACAATACATAAATGTTCATTTAATATTCCTCCTTTATCTTCTTATCCTTCTATTTATCTTGGAAATTAGGTTTACGTTTTTCTATAAAGGCTTGAACTCCTTCTCTAGCATCGGCATTCGTAAATACCTTACTGAATGCAATCGCCTCTTCTTGTACCCCTTTTTCAAATAAATCAGATTTAGAAAAATTAACTAGATGCATAATTTGATTAATAACAGGTTTACTCATGGATACAATTTTTTCCGCCAATTTAGTTGCCTCTGAAATCAATTCCTCTTCTTTCACCACCTTATTAGCTAGACCAAATGCAAAAGCATCTGTTCCTGAAATAGGTTCACCTGTAAGCATCATTTCATAAGCTTTGGCGTTACCAACATACCTTGGTAAACGTTGGGTTCCTGCATACCCCGGGATTATACCTAAAGTTATTTCAGGTAATCCCAGTTTAGAATTTTCAGTGACGATTCGAATATGACAAGCCATCGCCAATTCCAATCCGCCACCAAAGGCACCGCCATGAATAGCTGCAATAACTGGAATAGAGAAATTTTCTATCCGGTTAAATAGCTCTTGTCCTTTATTTGAAAAGGTTCGGCTATCGCTAGAGTTCTGCATAGAAGTAAATTCTTTAATATCCGCTCCAGCAGAGAAGAACCTTCCATCTCCTTTAATAACTACTGCTTTTACAGATGGTTCTTCTTCAATTTTATTGAGCTTTCCTTCTAATTCAGATAGTAGACTACTAGATAATGCATTTGCCGGCGGGCTTTGAATGGTCAGATTTGCAATATTTTTATTGATTTCAAACTGAATTTTCCCCATAAGTTTCCTCCCCTTTTTTCATTGTAAACTAATTTATCAAAATTTTAAACTATTTTATCTATTCGACAAATTCCTCCAATTAACAATTGGTGAACTTGCTCAACCTCGGCGGTTAAATCGTACTTGCAATCTTTCATGACCCAATTTGTAACAATTTCATCAAGCGTTCCAAATATCATCTGCCTTACTAAAGGTATTTTTAAATTATCCCGAAATAATTTATCATTTATTCCTTCCATAAGAATATTATCAATTACTGTTAAATAAGGTTTTAGTACACTATTTATTTCATAACGTAATTCATAATTGGATTGTCTTAATTCCAATTGTGTTACTATCGCCAAATTACGGTCTTCTGAAAGTTGAGTAAAATGCATTTCGATTAATGTCAATAATTTTTCATTTGCATTCTTTTTTTGATTAATTTGATGAACGGTTCTATCAATAAACTGACCCATTTTTTCTTTAAACATAGTAATTAATATATCTTCTTTATTTTTAAAATAAAGATAAATGGTTCCATCAGCTACACCAGCTGCTTTTGCGATTTTAGAAACTTGGGAACCATGGAATCCATTTTCTGCAAAAACTTTAACTGCGGCATCTATAATTTGATAATACTTTGGTCGATTATTTTTCATATTTTACTCCTTAGGAAACTTGGCATTCGTATTTTAGACTGGAGAATACCTTAACTGTGCTTAACAGGATAAGAAAATTTATGCTTACTAATCTGCTAAGAATATAATGAATGAATACTCATTCATATCTCCATGGTAATAAAAATAATAAAAAAAGTCAATGCCATAGCGTGTCCTATTAACCTGTAAAAAAAGAAATACAAAATTATACTTTCTCTTTTTCTTTATCGTCCTCCACCAATTTTCTTCTTAAAATCTTTCCTACAGCTGTTTTCGGTAATTCATCTAGAAACTCGTATATTTTAGGAACTTTATAGACTGCCAGATTTTCCTTCATAAATTTATCTAATTCTTCTTTTGTAATTTGGTACCCTTTCTTTAATACAATATACGCTTTTACGGTTTCACCTCGGTAGGAGTCGGGAACACCGGCTACAACTGCTTCTTGAACCGCTTCATGCTCATAGAGAACTTCTTCTACTTCCCTCGGATAAATATTATAACCACTTGCAATTATCATATCCTTTTTCCGATCTACTATATAGAAATAACCATCTTCATCCATATACCCTAAATCACCAGTTAACAACCAACCATCTTTCAATACTTTCTCTGTCTCCTCTGGATTATTCCAATAACCTTGCATAATCTGAGGACCTTTTACAGCAATTTCACCAATTTCGCCCAAATCTACTTCTTCTAAATCGGAATCTACACGAAACACTTTCGCATCTGTATCTGGCCATGGTACACCTATACTTCCATTTACTCGTTTTCCCCACACAAAATTAGCGTGAGTAACAGGAGAAGATTCCGTCAATCCATACCCTTCAACAAGTCTTCCACCAGTTATCTTTTCAAATTTCTCTTGTACTTCTATAGGGAGAGCAGCAGATCCACTTAAACAAGCCTCTATAGAAGATAAATCATACTCATTAAGATTAGGATGGTTTAATAGCGCAATATAAATTGTCGGCGCACCAGGAAATAAAGTAGGCCTTTGTTTTGATATCGCCTTCAAAATGTCATCTGGATTAAACTTTGGCATTAAAATCATTTTAGATCCTTGCATCACTGCAAAATTCATTACAGTTGTCATTCCGTACACATGAAAAAACGGTAACACCGCTAATACTGTTTGACGCTTATTCTTTGATTTGTATAGCCATGCATTACACATTTGAACATTTGCAACTAAATTATAATGAGTGAGCATCACACCTTTTGGATTACCAGTAGTTCCGCCGGTATACTGAAGAAGGGCTAAGTCTTCTTTTGGATTTATTTCCACCTCTAGATACTCACTACTTGCCATGTCTAACATATCTCTCCATACGTGGGTATCATGAGTTTGTTCAACATTAACAACTATGTTATATTCACGTTTTTGTATAAATGGGTAAATCAGATTTTTGGGAAAGGGAAGGTAATCTTTAATTCTAGTAACAATAGCGTGTTGAAGATTTGTTCTGTCACGTACATTTTTTACTTTCGGCAATAAGATATCTAAACAAACAATAAATTTGGCTTCTGAATCTACTAATTGATACTCAAGTTCTCTTTCCGTGTACAAAGGATTCGTTTGAACAACAATACCACCTGCCATAAGTGTAGCGTAATAGCTAATTACAGATTGCGGGGTGTTTGGAAGCATAATAGCTACTTTATCCCCTTTCACTAAATCTAGTGATTGAAGATAACTGGCCATTTTTTTTGATTGTAAATAAAGTTCGGTGAATGTCATTTCTTTTCCCATAAAGTGAAGCGCTATATCCCCACTGTACCGTTCAGCACTTTCCCGTAAGAACATGTGTAGCGGTTTTTCATCATAAGATAAGCTTATTGGTATTTCACTTGGATAATGATCATGCCACTTTTTATAATCCACTTACATACCTCCTTTTTACTTATTATGACCATTATACAAATTAAATGCTATTTTTTGAATATTTTTAAAGAAAATAAACAACTCCGCAAATCATGAAAATAGCAGCTACAACTATTAATATTTTAGCTAATCTTTCAAATACCATCCATTTTCCACCTCTCTTCTATGTCAACGAATATTTGCACCTATAACAAATGATAATCCAATGGATATCATCATAGATATAAATCCAACTGCTTGATTCCCTTTACCTATTTCTTCATCTACTTTTATAGTTGGTGTAAGAAACTCAAAGATAAAATAACCAAGGAGTAATAAAAGAAATCCAAAAGCTCCCCAACCTATACTTTGCAGAATCGTATCGTTATGTTCAATGGAATAACGAAAAATAGTAGCTATTCCAAAAAGCTTTCCTCCTGTTGCCATTGCGACAGCAAAATTTCCATTTTTAATTTCTTGCCAATTTTTATATGAAGTAACCAATTCAAAAATTGCTAGGAAAATCATGGTACATAGTACAACAACACTATATCTTGCAGCAGTTATCACTACAATATTTTCCCAAAACATTTCCATGAAAAAGCCCCTTTCGTCCTTATTCCAAGCCTATCATACCATGTTTTTAAAATAACTTCTTATGTGAATATTTATAAAGAAAAAGTAGCCAGGTGCAATTGAAACCCTTAGAGAGGTTGTTCAAAAGTCCGATTCGACTATGTTCCGTCACTTGTCGGGGCATGGCTACTTTTAAGTTAAAACTAACGAAACTCTATTACAGTAACTCCACTTCCACCTTCACCATTTGCACCAGGTCTTGATGAAGCAATATTCGGATGGTTTTTCACAAAGTCCTGTACACCTTTTCGTAAAGCCCCTGTTCCTTTTCCATGAATTATAGACACTCTCGGATAACCAGCTAACAGGCTGTCATCTATATATTTTTCCAATTTAAGTAGAGCATCTTCATAACGCTCCCCCCTTAAATCTAATTCTGTCTTAACATGGTAATTGGAACCTTTAATCGTTGTAACAGGTTTTACATCATTTTGTTTAGGTTTACCTAATAACTGTAAGTCTTTACGTTTCATCTTTACTTTCATAATTCCGACTTGTACTAAATATTCATTATCACTAACTTTTTCCAGTACTTCACCCTTTTGATTTACCGTTAACAACTTGACTTCATCTCCTGGGTGAAGTTCATTCGTTTCTTTTGCAGAAACCTTTTGTGTTGAAGCATTTTTTCTTAATAGATTCGGTTTTGCTTCTTCCAACATCTTTTTAGCTTCAATCCACTCATGCTCTTTTATTTCCACATTGGATTTCATATTTTTCATTTCATCTACAATGATTTGTGCTTCTTCACGAGCTTTTGTTAGAGCTTTTTCAGCTTTTTCTTCCGCTTTTTTAAATAGTTGTTCCCGTTTATCCAGGAACTGTTTGTACTCTTTTTCCAGCTGATTGTGGATTTTTTCGCTTTCTAATAATACTTTGTGCGCTTCTTCATAGTCCTTTTCAGCTGAAATTTGAGACTGTTCTAATGAAGCAATCATATTTTCTACATTTTTAGAATCTACCCCAACTAATCCTTTCGCTCTATCAATGATTTGGGGATCTAACCCTAACCGACTTGATATTTCAAATGCATTACTTCTCCCGGGAATGCCGATTAATAATCGATACGTCGGTTGTAATGTTTCGACATCAAATTCAACAGAGGCATTAATTACATTTTCACGATTATAACCATATGCCTTCAATTCCGGATAATGAGTTGTGGCAATAACCTGAGCACCTCTGGAAATAACTTCATCTAATATTGCCATAGCCAGTGCTGCACCTTCACCTGGATCTGTTCCTGAACCCAATTCATCAAATAATACGAATGAACGATGGTCCACATTTTTAATAATATCCACAATATTTGTCATGTGAGATGAAAAAGTACTTAAGTTTTGTTCAATCGATTGTTCATCTCCAATATCTGCAAACACCTCATGGAAGACTGCTAACTCACAACCGTCTAATGCTGGTACTTGTAATCCGGACTGAGCCATTAATGTACATAATCCAACCATTTTTAATGTAACTGTCTTCCCACCTGTGTTTGGCCCCGTAATAACAATAGACGAATAAGACTCGCCTATTTCAATATCGTTTGGAACAACTTCTTCTACAGGGATTAGTGGGTGACGTGCTTGTTTCATTTTTATAATACCTTGATTATTCATTTTTGGTTTTGCAGCTTTCATTTGATTTCCTAATAAGGCTCTAGCATGAATAAAATCAATTTCGCCTAATATAGATACATTCTGATGAAGAAATTCACTCTGTTCCGCAATTAATCCGCTTAATTCATTTAAAATCCGATCTATCTCTTGTTTTTCTTTCATATAAGCAGCTTGTAAGTGATTATTTAATTCCACTACTGCTTTTGGTTCCATAAATAACGTTTGACCAGACGATGATTGATCATGAACAATTCCGCCAATAGACGCACGGTACTCTTGTTTTACCGGTATAACGTAACGATCATTTCTTATGGTCACGATGGAGTCAGATAACATTTTACTATTTGACCTTGTATAACCTTCTAATTTTTCTTTCACTTTGGACTCGTATGAACGTATAGATGAACGTATACCACGTAACGTCTGGGATGCACTATCCATTACATGGCCATGATCATCAATACAATTTTTAATTTCTTGTTCCAGTTCCCGGAGAGAAATAATTTCGTCTACCATTTCTTTTAATATTGGTAAATCAACTTCTAGACTTCCAATAAAATTCTTTACTTTTCTTCCACCATAAATGGTATTTGCTACGTTTAAACATTCTTCAGTAGTTAAAGTACCACCTATTTCACTTCTTTTGAGACTCATTCGAATATCTGTAATTCCGCCTAAAGGAATAGATTGATTTAGTCTTATAATTTGTGCTGCTTCATCCGTTTCATCTTGCATTCGATTTACTTTCTCTATTTCAGTTGAAGGTTTCATATTGGAAACATAGTCTTTACCAATGGATGTAGCTGCTTGATTGATTAATTGCTCAATAATTTTCGGAAATTCTAATATTTGAAGCACACGGTCATTCATACTTCTAAACTCCTTTTATTTCTACTTATTCCTGCTAAAAAAATTCATTAGTTTATCTTTATCCCATGTATTTATTACAGTATCTTTACGAACCCAACCTTTTCTCGCTGTTCCTACGCCATACTTCATATGTTCAAGCATATGGTAACTGTGTGCATCAGTATTTATAGCTAGAAGAACTCCCGCCTCCTGGGCCTGCCTTGCCCACTTAGCCGATAAATCTAAACGGTTTGGATTTGCATTAATTTCTAAAGCTGTATTTGTTTCTTTCGCTTTTTCAATTAACTTATTTACATCAACTTGATAGCCATCCCGTCTACCAATTAGTCTTCCGGTGGGATGGGCAATTAATGAAACGTACGGATTCTCCAATGCTGCAAACAATCTTTCCATGATTTGCTCCTCAGATTGGTTGAAACTGGAATGAATCGCCCCAATAACGAAATCCATTTCTGTTAAGAAGTCATCTGAAAAATCTAAACTACCATCCGGTAAAATATCCATCTCCACTCCAGCAAATATATGAATATCATCATATCTCTCATTTAACTTATCAATTTCTTCCCTCTGTTTTCTTAATCGACTTTCGTCTAATCCATTTGCAACACGTAGATACTTTGAATGATCTGTAATCGCTACATAGGAATAACCTTTATTTCGTACTTGATTAACCATTTCTTCCAATGATTGTGCACCATCACTGTACGTTGTATGCATATGTAAATCGCCTTTAATATCATCAAGTTTTAAGAGGGGATAAGCTTTATCAAAAGACTCAACTTCCCCCGTATTCTCACGTATCTCAGGAGGAACATACGTTAAACCAAAATGATGGAAAAAATCTTCCTCACTTTTAAAAGTTAGAACTTCTTTTGTCTCCTCGATTTCCACACCATACTCGCTAATCTTCTCGCCACGGGACTTTGCTAATTGCCTCATAGCCACATTATGGTCTTTTGATCCAGTAAAATGATGTAAGGTCGTTGCAAATTCCTTTTCTGTAACGATTCGAAAATCCACGTTTACATCATATACATCATCATAGATAACAGATACCTTTGTATCTCCTTTTGCAATAACGTCCTTTATACCAGGCATGTCCAAAAGTTGATTTCTAATGGACTCAGGATTTTTTGTTGAAATAATAAAATCAATATCCTTTATCGTCTCCTTCATTCGCCTTAAACTTCCGGCCAATGAAAACTTTTCAACATCTTTCATCGATTTTATATAGGTCTCTATTTTTTCTGCAATAGGTATAACATTAGCAATCGGTAGCCGTTCTGGACGGGTCCCCGCTTCCTCGATTGCTGCTAAAATTTTTTCCGCTGTTTTTTTACCGAAGCCAGGAAGAGTTTCAACCTTACCATTCTCACATGCCGCTCTTAATGACTCTACATCCGTTACGTTTAGCTCCTGATAAAGCTTTGATAACTTTTTACCGCCTAATCCTGGTAATTGCAGTAATGGAATTAAACCATTTGGAACTTCTTGCTCAAGTTGTTTAAGTGTCTCTGATGACCCTTTTTCTATATATTCCAAAATAACGGTATTGGTCCCCTTACCAATTCCCTTAATCTTTGTGAAATCATCAATTTCAGCAAGCGATCGTTCATCTTTTTCTAAAGCTTGAGCAGCTTTTCTATAGGCTGATATTTTAAAAGAATTCTCGCCCTTAAGTTCTAAATATATTGCAATTTTCTCTAGTAATTTTATAATATCTTTTTTATTTATTGCCATTGTTATTTTCACCTTTTCATTAGAAAAATTACATGTAGCTCATGATATACTGTACAAAATTAAAAGACTAATCCTTCTTATGTTAATACAATTGTACATGAGATACAATTGTATAACTAATAAGATGAATCAGTCTTAATTTATTTGCTGGATAAAGTCCAAATTCTACTTATCTTCCATAAAAGAGAACCATAAATCTAAAATTTTACCCGAGAAATAAGGTGTCTGTTCAACAATAAATAATGCAATTGGTGACCCAGTTATCCATCCTTGCACTGTTTCTACTGGTGTTAATGCTAAGATATATAAAATAATAAATGCAATCAAATATACTTCTATAAATCCCAAAACCGCACCAAGCAATTTATTAACAGAATTAATAACAGGGATGGAGGCAACAAAATCGAGCATAGAAGCTATAATCTGCATGAAAATTTTAACAGCAATGAAAATAAGTACAAATGCTACTGCATTATAAAACCCTTTTTCCAATGGTAACGTTTGAAGAAATGAAGCCCAAGTACTTTCAGGTAATTCTGGGTACGGTATCCACAGTGCTAGTTTTGGCCCCAAATCATCACAATACATCGCTGCTACGGCAAAAGCTACGATAAATCCTACTAAATGTAATATTTGTAAAATCAATCCTCTTTTAAGCCCCATAAAAAAGCCAAACATTAAAAACAATAATAATACAAGATTAAACATATTCTACTATTCCTCTTTCCTTTTCAATGAACCTACCAATCTTGCATAATCTTCCTTTAACTTTAAGTAATCATTCATCGTATTTAAAGCGGTTAGTACAGCAAGACTTTCTGTATCAAGATTTCTATTAGCATTTTGCAAATCCTTCATTTTTTGATTAACAAGAGTTGCAACTAAACGTACATGACTTGCGGATTCTTCATCTGCAACTACTGTATAAGGTCTATTTTTTATTTCCACGGTAACACGTTCTTTTTTTACTTCCGCCACGAGAAAAGCCTCCCTGCCAAAGAATTCTACACCTAATATTAACATGAACCTGCTATTTTAAAAAGATTTTCCTTATCCTACGTAGTTTGCTATAGTCAATATATATTGTTAAATGTTTAATTAAATTCCTATGTTAAGGAAATTTCTAAAGGAGAGATATCTTGGGACAGATTGTAACTGAATTATCAAAAGAAATTATTCTAGAAATGAAACAGTACTATCAGAATGCTCTTACCTCTACACCGCAAGGAGCAGTATTTCGAGCTAAGACTTCCAGTGCCGTTATTACCTCATATAAATCAGGTAAAGTACTATTCCAAGGAAAATCTCCTGAAGTGGAAGCTGATAAATGGGTAAATAATAAGACACAACCTAGCTTAATAAAAACTAAAACAAACAAAAAACATACCTATTCACCAGAGCCAACAATATTTTCAAATAGTCATATTGGTTCTGATGAAGCTGGTACTGGAGATTATTTCGGACCAATTACAGTGGGAGCGGTCTATGTAGAGAAAGAGCAAATCAATTTATTAAAGGATTTGGGAATTAGAGACTCCAAAAACTTAACTGACCCTATCATTAAGGACTTATCTAAAGAAATTGTGAAATTAAATATTCCGTATTCGCTTGTTATTTTACATAATGAAAAATATAACCGATTACAAAGAAAAGGTTGGTCCCAGGGGAAAATGAAAGCAATGTTACACCATGCAGCCATAAATCATTTGAGAAAAAAAATCGGTAAAGAAGCATTTTACGAAGGTATATTAATTGATCAGTTTTGTGAACCAGGTGTATATATCAATTATTTAAAATCAGAAAATCGAGTATTACAAGAAAAAACCTATTTTATGACAAAAGCAGAAAGTTACTCTATTGCTGTGGCTGCAGGTTCTATTGTTGCTAGAACTAGTTTTGTCAAGGAAATAGAAAAACTTTCAAATGAATTTGGCATTGAATTACCAAAAGGAGCTTCTAATAAAGTAGATCAGGTTATCGCAAAAATCATTAAAACAAAGGGAGAAAACGCCTTAGATTCGTTGGCAAAAGTACACTTTGCAAACACAAAAAAAGCAATAAAATACTTAAATTAGTTGATTATGTAAAAAAAGGTTGCTTATGCATGCATAAGCAACCTTTTTATTTTAAAGAAAGCTAGTCAACGATAGTTACCTCAACGGTACGTCTGCCCCAATTATTTGCTTGTTCTTTCGTCGGTACATGGATATCAATCTTATTTCCATTAATTGCACCACCTGTATCCGAAGCAGTTGCATAACCATATCCTTCCACATGTACTTTAGTTCCTAAAGGAATGACATTTGGATCTACAGCAATTACTTTCGCATTTGGATTTGATCTTAAATCAACACCAGTTGCTGTTATACCGGAACATCCTGTACAATGAGCGGTATATGCTGTAGCTTCAACGGAAATGGTTTTCCCTTGTGGTGTCGAATCATTATTAGTACTTTCTTGTGTAGTTTCCTTTTCCTCCTTGACCTCAATTGAAGTTACTTTAGCATCAGATGCAGGATTGGAGTTTACCGCTGGAACATTACCATTCAAAGTTAGTTTCTGACCGGCATAAATCATGTTAGATGATAGATTATTCATTGATTTTAGTTGGGTTACGGTTAAACCGTTATTTCCACTAATCTTACCTAATGTATCCCCTTTTTTAACAATATAATAACCTTCTTGATGACCTTGTTGTTTTTCCTGTTTTACTTCCTTGCCACCTTCAGTTTGTAAAATTTGTTTTGGATAGATTAACGTACCTTTTAAGTTATTCACTTCCATTAACGATTCTACTGTTGTGTTATGTGCTAATGCAATTTCCCAAAGTGTATCCCCTTTTTGCACTTCATGTTGTGCTGATGCTACGGTTATTCCCACAAAGCTTGCCAAGATCAATCCCAAAAATACGGCTACTAAATTTTTCATTATGTAGTCCCCCTTTTAATTGATTAAAGCCTTTGTTGCACTTTTGCAGACTTTTACGGTGGGGCGAGTAATGAAGCCCCTGGAAGAAAGTTTGAACTTTCCTATCTGCCAAGCTAATCGTAACATGGTTAACACCTTAGTGCGGTTACACTCCATTTAAGAGTATATTTCATACATTACAACTACTATATAATTTGTTTAATAGGTTCTATTCTCTATAAGACAAACATACCTATAATAATTTGGGTTCTTACTGCTATGAAATTTTATTAGAAAAAACTCGGTTTTGCTATTAGACTTGCATGTATATCGTTGCACTTGAATCCACATAAAAAACACATAGAATCTTCCTTTCAGAAAATTCTATGTGTTAACGGTACAAACTTTTATGAACGTATATAAGAATTAAATTTATTATTTACTGCTTCCACAATTTTCTCAAATGAAGCTTCTACTTCATCGTCCAACAATGTTTTATGCGGATCTTGGTAAAGCAAGCTATATGCAACTGATTTCTTACCATCTGGAACATTTTCGCCTTCATACACGTCAAAAATACTTACTTGTTTGACAAGTGGTGCACCTACTTCTTCTATTACAGTTTTAACATCACCTGCCAAAACATCATTATCTAGAATGAAGGCAATGTCTCTGGCAACAGATGGATATTTCGAAATCTCTTCAAATGATGGTTCACCATCGTAAGCATCAAGGATTTCTTCAAGATTTAAATCAAATACGTATGTGTCTTTTAAATCTAATTCTTTTTGTAAACTAGGGTGTAACTGCCCAACAAACCCAATCGTTTTATCTTGAATTTTGACAACCGCTGTTCTACCTGGATGCATATTGTCAACTTTCGCTTGATGGAAACTTATTGATACTTTTAAGTAGTCCGATAAACCTTCCAAGATTCCTTTTACAACAAAGAAATCAACTTCTTTTTCCTCTTGTTGCCATGATTGCTCCAACCATTTTCCGGTTATCGCACCTGCAATTCTTAACAATTCTTTTGGCTGTTTGCTAATCTTTTGTTCATTAGAAATGAATACAGATCCCATTTCGTAATAAGCAAGATTACTTTGATTTCTAGCCAAATTATATGTTAAGGTACCTAACATTTCAGGTAACATACTTAATCTTAAATATTTGTGGTCTTCACTCATAGGCATCGCAAGGTTAATCGGAGTTGGATTCTGTTTCGATATTTCCGGACTTACTAGTCGATTTATATTTTTCTCGTTTGTAAGCGAATAAGTTAATATCTCTGAAAGACCAGCTGATTGCATATATTGTTTCACTTTACGTTTTAATAATTGCTTTTCTGTTAAACGTCCAGCTTGATTTGAACCTTCTGGTAAGGTATATGGCAACTTATCATATCCATAAATTCTTGCCACTTCTTCTAACATATCCTCAAATATTGTAACATCTCCGCGACGAGTCGGAACTTGAATTGTAAATGCCTCACCATCTTGTGTGAACGGGAATTGTAATCTGTTCAAAATATTCACAATTTCTTCACTAGTAATTTCTGTTCCTAATTTCGCATTGATAGCAGAAGTCTCCATTGTTACTACTTTTTCCGACTTGTCTAACTCGTCGAATTCAACTACACCAGATAATACTTTCCCATTTGCATATTTTTGTAAAAGATAGCTTGCACGCATACCTGCTTTTTTCACACGATTTGGATCAACGCCTTTTTCAAATCGTGTACTGGATTCACTTCGTAAACCAGTCGCTTTAACCGTTTTGCGAACCGATCCACCATCGAAATAGGCCGCTTCAAGTAAAACATTTTTTGTTTCTGATGTTACTTCTGTGTTAGCACCACCCATAACTCCAGCCAAAGCAGTTGGTACCTTTCCATTTGTAATAAGTAACTGTTCTGTCGTTAGCGTTCTTTCTTGATCATCAAGAGTAACCATCGTTTCCCCTTCATTAGCACGGCGAACTACGATTTTCTCTGATGAAAAACGATCATAATCAAAAGCATGTAAAGGTTGACCGTATTCCATTAATACATAGTTTGTAATATCTACAACATTATTAATTGGACGAACACCAACGGCCATTAAATAGTTTCGCATCCATAATGGAGATGGCTTTATTTCTACATCCTGAATGATAAATGCACCATAATATGGATTTAGTTCCGGTGCTTCTACCTCAATAGCGATATAATCTTCCGTTTTCCCTTCACTAGTAGAATATTCTTCTTCAGGGAGATTCACTTCTTTATTAAGAATAGCAGCTACATCATATGCCACTCCTAGCATACTTAAAGCATCCGCTCTGTTTGCTAAAACATCTAAGTCTAAGATGGCATCATTTAAATTTAAAAGGGAAACAACACTTTCACCTACTACAGCATCTTCCGGGAATACAAAGATCCCATCGGTAATATCTGTTGGGATATATTTTTCATCTACCCCAAGTTCCTGTAATGAGCAAATCATTCCATTGGATTCGATACCGCGTAATTTTACCTTCTTAATTTTAAATCCACCCGGAAGTTTTGCTCCTGGTTTTGCCACCGCTACTTTTTGTCCTTCGGCGACGTTTGGAGCGCCACACACGATTTGTAAAGTTTCATCCCCAACATCGACTTGACATAAATTTAATTTATCTGCGTTAGGGTGTTTCTCGCACGATACAACATATCCAACAACAACATTCGTACTTTCTTCGGCAAAATACTCAACGCCTTCTACTTCAATACCAGATTTCGTAATTTTTTCAGCAAGTTCTTCTGGAGTAATATCTCCTAAATCAACGTAATTTTTTAACCAATTAAATGAAACTAACATACGAGTCCCTCCTTTAAGCCTTATGATATTGTTTTAAGAAACGAACATCATTCGTATAAAAACCACGAATGTCGCTGACACCGTATTTCAACATAGCAATTCGTTCCGGTCCCATTCCAAATGCAAATCCGGAATAAACTTTTGGATCATAGCCTGCCATGGATAAAACTTTTGGATGAACCATTCCGCCACCAAGAATTTCAATCCAGCCAGTTCCTTTACAAACACTACATCCTTCTCCATGACAAACTTTACAAGAAATATCCATCTCAACAGATGGTTCTGTAAATGGGAAAAAACTCGGACGTAAACGGATTTTGCGCTCCTCACCAAACATCTTTTTAGCAAATTTATCTAAGGTACCTTTTAAATCACTCATCCTTACATTTTTATCTACATATAATCCTTCAATCTGTGTAAATTGATGAGAATGTGTAGCATCATCTGTATCACGACGGTACACTTTACCAGGACAAATCATTTTTACTGGCTGATTCCCTTCATACTCCTGCATTGTACGTGCTTGAACCGGAGAAGTATGCGTACGTAACAATAGTTCATTTGTTATATAAAATGAATCCTGCATATCTCGGGCTGGATGGTTTTTGGGTAAGTTTAGGGCTTCGAAGTTAAAATAATCTGTTTCTACTTCTGGACCTTCTTTCACTTCATATCCCATTCCAATAAATAAATCTTCAATTTCTTCGACAATACTTGTTAGTAAATGGGGTCCACCAATATTAACAGGTCTTCCTGGTAATGTGACATCAATAGATTCTTCTTCTAGTCTTTTTTCTAAGGCTGCTTGCTCTAAACTCGTCGCTTTCTCTTCAATTGAAGTTGTAATCGCATCACGGACTGCATTAGCCATTTGGCCTATAATTGGACGTTCTTCGCTAGATAATTTTCCCATCCCTTTTAACACTTTTGTAATGGATCCTTTTTTTCCTAAGTAACTTACACGTATATCTTGTAATTCTTTCAGATTTGCAGCTTGCGTTACTTTTTCCAAAGCTTCTTTTTGAATAGCTTCTAATTGATCTTTCATTATTTTAGCCTCCCTTTTTTTACATTTGAATGAAAATAAAAAAAGCCCTCATTCCCAATAAGGGACGAGGACTTGTATTCGCGGTACCACCCTTGTTGGCACATTAATTGTGCCCAACTCAATACTTGATAACGGATAAATCCGGAACACCTTTCTTTAAACAAAATATTTTGTACTCACATCTTTTATTTTGTTTAGCTCCAAGTGTCAGCTCCAGAGTGAAGGGACAACATTCCATACGATGGAAATGCTCACAGTCTTAGACATTTCCTCCCTGTAACGCTCATGAATGTTATCAAACTCTTTCGACGCGTTCATATATTTCATTCATTTTTTCGTATTTTATTACATTATAGTTAATTATTTCACTTGTTGCAACTATCCTTTGCATAATACATCAAAATCCCTGCAGCAATACTGACATTTAAAGATTCAGCTTGTCCATATATGGGGATCTTTACAATTTTATCTGCTTGATTAATGATTTCTTTATTAACGCCTGCTCCTTCATTTCCTAGAACAATAGCCACTTTCGTATCTATTGACACTTCATGGTATAATGTTGCCCCTTCTAATGCTGTAGCCCATATGGAAAATCCATCTGCTTTTAATTCAGGTATAACTTTTTGTAAATCCTTTTCGAATATCGGAATATGAAAAATAGATCCTTGCGTTGCACGTATAACTTTATCATTGTATAAATCTACCGTACCATTCCCAAGAATGACCCCATCAAATCCAGCTGCATCTGCAGTTCGTATAATTGTTCCTAAATTACCAGGATCTTGTACCGAATCAATTAATAAGATATGTTTTCCCACAACATCTTCCATTTTCTTCATTTCGATTATAGCTGCAATACCTTGTGGACTTCTCGTTTCAGAAATATGCTCGAATACATTATTACTTACTTCAATAATGTGAAAATCATCGCACCAAGATGGTAGTTCTACCCCTTCTTGTACGATAATTTCCTTTATACCCCAATTACTATTTTTCGCTTCTTGTAATAAATGGTACCCTTCAACAAGAAATGTTTGAGTATTGGTCCGTTCTTTTCGCTTTTGTAATTTTTTCCATGCTTTAACTTGCTCATTTTTTACAGAAGTAATCATTTCGTTCATCCTTCATCGATTTTCTCCATATTATCATACATATTATTGCATTCATTGGTCAAACTATCCATAGTTAAAAAACAAAGGAGTTGTCACCATGGATCTAAATATTCGTAAAGCAATTTTACACAATCTCTCTAATAACGATCAAAACCAATTAGAAGAAACAATAGTAGACGCTATACAAGCTGGCGAAGAAAAAATGCTACCTGGTCTAGGGGTATTATTTGAACTAATTTGGCAGCAATCCAGTCCGGAAGATAAACAAGAAATGGTTCAGGCTTTAGAACAAGGTGTTAAACAAGCAACTAACTAAAAACTCCTCATATGAAATAGATGCTTCATTGCATCTATTTCTTTTATTTCCAAAGATCCCCCTATACTGTTTACGATACATATTTAGAGATTGCCAATTTCAATAATTAAACGTAAAATAGTAAATATACGAAAGGGGAATACCAAATGGAAATAAGAGACTTACAACAATTTATTCAACTTCAAGCTATTGTGAATATGACTTCTCACTTTAACTCTTCAGTAAAAAGTTCCCCTATGGCTGAACTAACGTTTAAGCATATATTACAAGATAAAATGAACGAACTAATAGCGGATCAAAATATTAAGGAAAAACAGCCAAATCCTTTACCGAGCTTACCTAATAAAATGGAGAAAGCATACATACCTACCTCTTCATACGATGCTGAAATTACAGAAATAGCTCGTAAATATAAAATAGATGAGAAATTGATTCACTCTGTTATTAAACAAGAATCAAACTATAACCCTTATGCTAGAAGTTCAGTAGGTGCCCAAGGGCTAATGCAGTTAATGCCAGCAACCGCAAAAGGATTAGGGGTTACCAATCCTTTTGATGTTAAGCAAAATATCGAGGGTGGTACCAGATATTTAGCCCAGATGTTATCCCGGTATAATGGAAATACAGAATTAGCATTAGCAGCTTACAATGCTGGTCCCGGTAATGTAGATAAATATAACGGAATCCCCCCATTTAAAGAAACACAAAATTACGTTCGGAAGATAATGAATCATTACTTAGCCTAAACATACATTAAACCTCAAGCGAAAGTCTTTGCTTGAGGTTTTTTTACGTTGTTAGGAATGTATAAAGAAGAATAACCGTCAGTGGGGTTCCATTTATCCCCACTGATGGCATCACGGACTTTTCTTCTGTGATTGCATGCTCTTTTGGCCGTGATAGCACGTGTCACGGACATTTCTTCGACGATTGCTTGCTCTTTTGGCCTTGATAACACGTGTCACGGACATTTCTTCGACGATTGCTTGCTCTTTTGGCCGTGATAACAGTTAATCGCACTTATTGGATCTTTACGGGCAGTTGATCTCCCACCTACCTTTTTGTTTCCCCAGATGCTTAAGATGGGATAAATGCCAAGTTTTTTAACACACAATGTCATTAATTTAACTTTTTTTCATACTATATTCTGGAGGTGGAAAAAATGGCAAGAGTTGCTTACCGAAACGCAGACGTTAACTTAATGGCAAGGATGATGCGAGCTGAAGCTGAAGGCGAAGGTAAACTAGGGATGCTATATGTAGGAAATGTAATTGTTAATCGTGCTGTAGCAGATTGTGTGGACTTTAATGAGTTAAGAACAATTGAAGATGTTATTTTTCAAGTGCAAGGAGGAAATTTCTCATTTGAAGCTGTTCAAAAAGGCAATGTTTTTTACCAAAGAGCAAGAGAATCTGAAAGAAGGTTAGCAAGACAGAATTTGGAATATTGGAGAAAACAACCAGCGAAATATGCCCTTTGGTACTTTAATCCATATGCTCCATGCCCTCCCACATGGTACAATCAACCATTTGCTGGTCAATTTAAACAACATTGTTTTTATGAACCCGCGGCTGGAACATGTGATAGCGTGTACTCTGGATAATTAATTTCCAAATGATATCTTTAAAGCAGTTACATTAAGTATACTCGGTAAGAGTTTATAGATTTTTTATCCTTATATATTCAATTGTAAAGTGACAATCGAATTATTTAATTTTAAAACCTCAAACAGCATAACCCCGTACTGATTTTAAGACGGGGTTAAAAGTTGATTTTTTTATGTAGATTACTTCACTGCACTTAAATATATAGCAAATCTCTTTGACTGCTTTTCAAAAAACAAGGCTTTGAGTAAAAATTCTCTAAGCCTTGTTTCATACTTATGCAAATATTAATTTTTTAAGCGTTTCAGCATCTAATTTCTTGATTACCTCCACAATTAGCTTTACTGCATTCTCAAAATCATCTCGATGTAGAATACCGGCATGAGAATGAATATAACGTGTTGCAATGGTGATGGAAAGTGACGGAACACCATTTGCGGTTAGATGGATTGAGCCCGAATCCGTCCCACCACCTGATAGAGCTGCATATTGGAATGGAATATTTTTTTCTTCTGCAGTTTCAATAAATAAGTCACGTAGACCTTTATGGGAAACCATGGAACCATCGTATAACATGATTTGAGGTCCTTCACCTAGCTTGCTGTCGGCTTCAGATGGTTTTATCCCTGGAGTATCTCCAGCAATCCCTACATCTACGCCAAAGCCAATGTCAGGCTGTATTTTATTAGCTGCCGTTTTCGCACCTCTAAGACCAACCTCTTCTTGCACATCGCCAACACCATAGACAACATTTGGATGGTTTACATCTTTCAGTTGTTTTAAAACTTCAATTGCGATTGCCAATCCAATGCGATTATCCCAAGCCTTTGCTAATAGCATTTTTTCATTTTTCAACGGTGTAAATTCAAAGTAAGGTACGATAGATTGTCCAGGTTTTACACCAAATTCTTCTGCTTCTTTCTTACTAGAAGCACCAATATCAATAAACATATCCTTAATTTCATAAGGTTTTTTCCGTACTTCTGGCGGAAGAATATGAGGTGGTTTTGAGCCAATCACCCCTGTTATATCTCCTTTTGCTCCTAGAATGGTTACTCGTTGCGCCAACATCACTTGACTCCACCAGCCACCAACTGTTTGGAAATATACATAACCCTTCTCATCAATTCGTGTAACCATAAAACCAACTTCATCTAAATGCCCAGCAATCATAATTTTGGGGCCGTTGGAATCTCCTACTTTTTTGGCAATGGTACTACCTAAATTATCATATTCGATTTCATCCGCGTATGGTGAAATGTATTTTTCAAAAACTTCACGAACTTCTTTCTCATTCCCCGGAATTCCTCTTGCATCGGTTAAATCCTTAAGCATGATTAACGTTTCATCTAATTGTGTCATATATATAACCTCCTTCTATTATTGTGAGCCTTGTATAAAGAAGACTCCCATCAGTGGGGCGTTCCTTCATCCTCCACTGATGGTTAGTCGCACTTATCGGACCATTATGGGCAGTTGATCTCCCACCTGCCTTCTTTATTTCCCCAGAAGCTTGAGATGGGAGTCTTACTGCCCTTTTAGGCGGGGCAAACATTAATATCCTTTATTTTGTCTTTCAAAATTTATTTCATTCTTCTTATAATAAGCAACTTGTATGTCAGATTCACTGAACCCTAATACTTCTCCTAGTAGTAAGAAATTCATAAATAGCTGTTCATAAGTTTCCTTTGATACATTTTTATAAAAATTTATACAAGATTCAAATACTATATTAAATTGTTCCGTTTCAGCAGCTCGTGTTAATTCACTGAGGTTTCTACTAGTGTATCGATATCCTTTTTCTAATCCAAGTGATAAAATAAAATGAAGACCATCTACGTATTCTTCCAAAATAATATCATTATTATTTCGTGATTTGTTGCTCCAAAACTTAAAACATCTCGTTTCATTAGCAAGCTCACCAAGTTCAACTAGTAAAGCTAAGTATTTTTCTTGGAATAAATCTTGATTTTTTAATTGGTGATTTGATTCAATATGGTTGTCTAAACTTTGTTGCATGGAATATAATTCTTCCCAATTCATAAATGTATATCCTCACTCTCTCTTTTTTATTGTCGGGAAATTATAAAATTTGTATGGCTATGTATAACTTAGATACAGAAATAGCCACGTCCGGCTCCAGCGCCCAGTGACTAGTAGACTTCCTTCACCTCCGTTCGATAAGTCAACATCGGCTCGCTCACGCTCACCGTGTTTCCTTTATCTCCTACTGCTCAGTCCAGTCTATACGTCAATAAACGGGCGCTTGCGCCTTTGTTCTGATTGTACCATGATTTTTTAGTATTCGTGAAACTATTGTATCAAGTAATACGTATGGAGATTAACGAATTAAATAGGGAGTCGATCATAATGATAGTTATTTTATTTCGTATACTTATCCTTATCGCGATAGCTTTTCTTATTTATACATGGATCGAGTACACTAGAAACCCAGAAAGACAATTAAAAATTGCAAAACAATCTAACCATTTTTATATGGTAGATGAAGCGAATAATAGCAAGAAAAACTTGAAGCTTGTGTATAAAAGATGTGTCTTTGAAGGCGAAAAATATATAGGCGTGGTGGATGATTCATTTGAAGTGGTGGATATTGATATTAGTATTCGTGACCCATTTGATTTGAAAGGGTTTACTCGCGAGGATTTATATTTCTTAGAAAATGAAATACTTATTAGATACCCACATGCAAAAATCAAATGGAAACATCCTATAAATGAAATACTTATTACGAAAATGGAGTAGTATTAGACCTTCCACAAAAACATTTTAAGCCGAAAAAACCAATTAACTTGGATTTTTCGGCTTTTATTTGTTAAGTACTCATCTGGAAAAAGTCTCGCCACTTTATAATAATTTCTTTACTTCTAACCAAATAAATGAAAGGTAGTAAACCAATTAAAAATATGAAAATATGAAATGGGGATAAATTCGCAATCCATCCGCCTAAACATGTATAAACGATGGCTAACGGAATGTTAGATAATAAAGATGATTTCGTGTACTGCTTCATCCCAGAAGATATTTCCATAATGCATAAAGACAATAGATGAAAATGAATAAAAGGGACAAGTCTAAGTATGGCGATTTGGGATGTATTTAATGTAGTGCTACTCCCTAGTAGTTTTTGTTTCAATCGGATTAGTTTATCTAATTTTTTGGGCATCCGATTAACTAATCCATAAAATATAACGCTAGATAAGGTTATTCCTACAACCGAATAAATAGTGCCTGCTATCGGCCCGTATAAAATTCCTCCTGTGACACATACAAATACTACCGGGAGAAAGAATAATGGCCTTATTAAATGAAAACAAATAAATAATAACGGTGAAAGTAATCCTCCCATTTCGATAAACGCCATTACATAGTTCCCAATGTACTCCATAACTTTCCTCCTTTTGCCAGTTTCTAGCTGTTCTCCCTGAGAAAAGTACCCTGCACTTCAGATTTCTACCTTCTATTCATTTATATGACCTTAAATGCTATTTATGATAAGGTTCAACTAGCAAGACCTGACAAATAGAAAAACAAAAAGAAGTTTAAAATGATGAAGATTGGCATTCCAATTGTAAAAGATTTATGTTTCGTTTTATGACGGTATCGTTGCATCCCAATATAGGTTCCTGGTGCTCCACCTAACAAAGCGATGATCCAAAAAGTTCTTTCTGGTATTCGGTATTTTTGTTTCACTGCTTTTTGTTTATCTACTCCCATTAAAATAAACCCAACAATGTTTACCCCTAAAATATAATAGATGATGGAATTCACTTTTTTCCTCCTAGTTTGCAATAAAAAACCGAACCCATGTCTAAATGGATTCGGCTTATTTCAAATTATTTTAAAGCACCTTTTGCTTGTTCTACTAACTGAGCAAATGCTTTTTCATCGTTAACTGCTAAATCGGATAACATTTTACGGTTAATGTCAATTCCAGCTACTTTAAGTCCGTGCATTAATTTGCTGTAAGAGATACCGTTTAGACGAGCAGCTGCATTAATACGTGCAATCCATAATTTACGGAAGTCACGTTTTCTTTGTCTACGGTCACGATAAGCATATTGACCAGATTTAATTACTTGTTGTTTTGCAGTTTTAAATAGAGTTCTCTTTGAACCATAATAACCTTTAGCTAATTTTAATACGCGTTTACGACGTTGGCGCGTTACTGTTCCACCTTTTACACGTGGCATATTAATTCCCTCCTAATACATTTCCGAATCTATATTTATCATTAATAGTCTAATTATTTAGGTAACATTGTTTTGATACGTTTGTAGTCCCCAGTAGATACAACAGCACTTTTACGTAGTTTACGTTTTTGCTTTTGAGATTTGTTAGCAAATAAGTGACTAGTGTATGCATGAGATCTTTTTAATTTTCCAGAACCAGTTCTTGTAAAACGTTTTTGAGTCCCTTTATGAGTTTTCATTTTAGGCATAATTTATTTCCTCCTCGTAATGTTGCATCTATTACTTCTTTTCACTAATCGGAGCGAGCATCATAAACATATTACGACCTTCCATTTTCGGTTTGGATTCAATTGTCGCAACATCTTTAAGTTCTTCAGCTAGACGAGTTAAAACCTCTTGTCCTAGCTCTTTGTGTGTGATTGCACGTCCTCGGAAACGAACGGATGCTTTTAATTTATCTCCCTTTTCAAGGAATTTTTTTGCGTTCTTAACCTTCGTTTCGAAGTCATGATCGCCAATACCTGGTGTAAACCGTACTTCTTTTATATTAATAATCTTTTGTTTTTTACGAGCTTCTTTTTCCTTTTTCTGTTGCTCATAACGATATTTCCCATAGTCCATAATTCGACATACAGGCGGTTTGGCATTTGGAGCAACTAAAACTAAATCCAAGTTTCTAGTTTGCGCAATCTCCAACGCTTCTTGACGTGTTTTCACACCAAGTTGATCCCCATTTGAATCGATAAGTCGTACTTCTCTTGCACGAATCTTTTCATTGACGTTCATATCTTTGCTAATAGTCAGACACCTCCAAAGTTTTTTCGATACTGATCTATTTGACAAGTCTTCATACATGAAAAAAAGTGTCGGTAATACACCCACACATTCCAATTACACATAATAAATTTGGAACCAGTCAACTACACGAAACGTGCGTCGAACAGGTGAGAAGCGGGTGCTTCTACTTGTCTTTGAGATCATTTAATTTTCAACTTTTAAAGTATATCACACTTAAGAAACCTAGTCAAATATTTTTCTCAGTCGAATGATATTAATCATATTTTACCATATTTCACGACAAAGGCCAAGTATGTGTAAATACATACTTGGCCTACCATTGCATTTATCGCACCTAGACGAGCAGCCCGTAAAGGTCCGATAAGTACGACTAGCCATCAGTGGGGATGAAAGAAAAGCCCAACTTGATGGAAGTCTTCTTTATTTATTACGTAATTTGCGTTCTGTAATTTCCTTTTGAATAAGATTTTCAAAATCCTCATAGGAAATTGTTTCTGATTTTTGTTCTCCATAACGACGAACATTTACGGCATTATTTTCAATTTCTTTGTCACCTAAAACGAGCATGAAAGGTATTTTTTGAGTTTGTGCTTCACGAATCTTATAGCCGATTTTCTCATCTCTTTCATCCACTTCAATACGAACACCTTGTCTTCTTAATTTATCCGCAACTTCCTTCGCATAATCTAAATGAATCTGCGGAGAAACAGGGATTACTTTCACTTGTACTGGGGCAAGCCAAGTTGGGAAAGCACCCTTATATTCTTCAATTAAGAATGCAACAAAACGTTCCATAGTAGAAACGACACCGCGGTGAATAACAACAGGACGATGTTCTTTCCCGTCTTCACCAATATAAGATAAATCAAATCGCTCAGGTAATAAAACATCTAATTGAACAGTAGATAATGTTTCATCCTTACCTAAAGCAGTTTTAACTTGTACATCTAATTTTGGACCATAGAATGCTGCTTCTCCCTCTGCTTCCACATAATCCAAATTCAAGTCGTCCATTGTTTGTTTTAAAGTGGATTGTGTTTTTTCCCACATTTCATCGTCGTCAATATATTTTTCCTTATCCTCTGGATCACGATAAGAAAGACGGAAATAGTAATCTTCAATTCCAAAGTCTTTATATACATGTTGAATTAATTCTACAACACGAGTAAATTCTTCTTTTAATTGATCTGGTCTAGCGAAGATATGAGCGTCATTTAAAGTCATTGCACGAACACGTTGAAGTCCCGCTAACGCACCACTCATTTCATAACGATGCATCGTTCCAAGTTCTGCAATTCTTACTGGTAATTGACGGTAGCTCCATAGTTGATTTTTAAATACCATCATATGATGTGGACAATTCATTGGACGCAATACTAATGTTTCATTATCCATTTCCATCGGTGGGAACATATCATCATCATAATGATCCCAATGTCCACTTGTCTCATATAGCTCCTTACTCCCCAGTACAGGTGTATAAACGTGATCATATCCTAAACGTTCTTCCAAATCCACAATATAACGTTCGATTGTACGACGAATAGTTGCCCCTTTAGGAAGCCATAACGGTAGACCTTGTCCAACTTTTTGAGAGACGGTAAAAATCCCTAATTCTTTACCTAGCTTACGATGATCACGTTCCTTACGTTCTTCTAAAATATGAAGATACTCGTCCAATTGACTTTGTTTTTCAAATGCAGTTCCATAAATACGTTGAAGCTGCTTATTATTGCTATCCCCACGCCAGTAAGCTCCTGAAATACTTAAAAGTTTAAATGCTTTAATTTTACTTGTGGAAGGAACGTGAATTCCTCGACATAGATCAAAGTATTCACCTTGCTCATAAATAGTCACTTGTTCCCCTTCTGGAATATCATCAATTAATTCAAGTTTCAGTTCATCATTAATTTCGCGAAAACGTTCTTTCGCTTCTTCACGTGAAACTTCTACTCGCTTAATTTCAAGATTCTCATCGACAATACGTTTCATTTCTTTTTCGATCTTAGGAAGATCCTCTGGGGTGATTTTATATTCCATGTCTAAATCATAATAAAATCCTTCATCAATTACAGGTCCAACACCAAATTGAACGTCTTTATATAATCGTTTAATCGCTTGAGCCATTAAATGTGCTGTGGAATGGCGCATGATATCTATAGATTCATTATTTTTATAAGTTAAGATTTCTATTTTCCCACCACGATCAAGTTCGCGTCTTAAATCTACTTGTTCACCATCTAATTTAATAGCTATAGCTTGTTTCTTTAATCCTGGAGAAATGGATGCTGCAATCTCCTCACCAGTTGTTCCAATTGGAAATCCTTTTTCATTACCATCTGGAAATATTATTTTAATTTCTTCTGCCATGTTGCTTGCTCCTTTCTATCTGTAAACATATATTAAATTAAAAAACGCCCATCCCAATTGCATAACGCAAAAGGGACGAGCGTAGTATAATAGTTCGTGGTTCCACCCTAGTTCCCGCTAAAATTAGCGGCTCTACATCTTTAACGCAGATGATACGCTATTCCTTACTATAACTTCTGGAAAAGAGTTCAAAGGTGGTAATTATTCAGGCCTATAGAGGAAGCTTTCAGCCAAACGACTTCCCTCTCTAATCTATATGTATCCAAAATAATCATGTCCTTATCGTAACTTTTAACTTCAATAATGAATCTAAAGTGTATTATAGCTCTATAAAATTATAATTGCAAGTGCTATTGGTTTTTCATATTATAAAAAGGAAATTCTCGAGTAGGTTGGAATTCCGCTTTTTCTTGGAAAACATTAATGACGGTTAATGTTTTTGGTTCGGCGGGATCATCACCGTAGATTTTTACTTTCTCTGGCGCCATCGCAATTAGTGGCGATAAATTCATTTCAGTTTCATCTAATCCAAATAGGTATAAGGGTTCTTTCTGCATTAAAGTTTGTAAATCCATTTTTGAAAGGACTTCTCCATCTTCTGAATAAAAGGAAAATGAACTACCTTGTAAAATATGAATGACTGGAATTCCAGGATCCTTTTGGCTAATATATGTGCGTAAAGAGTTAATAAACGCTTGATGTTCTTCTTCTCTCTTATATTCGTCTATCGCTAGTCCTACATAATCAATCATTTCATTCCTGAATTCTTTTAGCCCAAACTTTACGATGGAATCATAATGTATAGTATCTGTATCTTTTATATGATTTAAAAATAATCCTTCCAATAAATCCTTCGGGTGATCCCTTTCAGTTCTTTCTAGGTGCAGAAAACTTTCAGCATTATTCCCTGACAATATCCAATTTGTTATTTCATGAATCCTTTTTATCTCTTCATAATCTGAAAAATAATATTTTTTCTTAATAATGTCTTTAATCATGTTTCCTAATCGATGTCCAATGAATACTTCAGCCATCAATTTCGCCATTACATTTACGAATTTGCAATCATGTATTTCTGATTCAATTTGGAGAAGAATCCCCCATTCTTCTTGATGTTTCCAATGCAATTCAATATTTTTATCACGTTGGAATAATTTTTCACAAAATATTAGTACTTCTTTTTCTGATTCAAAATATACCCCAAGCAAATACCATCACCCTCATCCACAATCAAACTGTTACATTATATGGACAAAGGTGTAAAAAAATGATTAAACCACAGAAACTAGTATTTTTCTTACTGCCAAAAAGGAAAAACTAGTACTTTTACATACTAGTTTACGTTAGTTTCTTCTATTTTCTCCATATATTGGCACTTCTTTACTTACTTGTCTTATTCGTTCGATAATTCTTCCGGCTTTGACTTTCTCTACACCATCCCTAGTAGAAGCCAAAACTCCTTCCAACTGTTCTAAACTATAATTACTTGTAAAACAAACAGGTAACTGTTCCATCATTCGGTATTGTAATACAGAACCTAAAATCTCATCCCGAAACCAAGATGACTGCATTTCTGCACCAATATCATCCAACATAAGTACATCTGCTTTTTTAAAGTATTCTATCTTTTCATTTGTTGTATCATTTTTAAAAGATGACTTAATTTCGCGGACAAACTCTGGCATATAAATAATCATAGATGAGATGTTCATTTTCTTTAACTCATTCGCTAATGCACCGAGGAAATATGTTTTACCAACCCCAAAAGGTCCATAAAAGTAAATACCCTTACGTGGCAACTTATTACTTGCTTCACGTAAAAAATTAAACATTTCCATAACCCCGTTATTTCGATTTTTATCATCATCAATGTTATTTATCGATGCTTGTAATATCTCTTTGGGCACATGGACACTTTGAACAAGTTGTTGTTGAGATTGTTCTTTTTCTATCATAATACGGCTATGACATTTTTCATAAGCAAGATGAATTTCGCCATTTTCCACTTGCAGAATAGGCGAGTACCCTTGCAACATGTTTTGACATTCATTAAAAGAGCTGCATTGATCACATTGCTTAGATTGGGTCTTATATTCATACAGCTTTACTAAACTTTTATTTAGTTCACTATTTGATATTTCTGGATGTAAAGATAAAAACTCCTTAATTTCAGGGTCGTTTAAAACTTCACTCCTTATTTTAGTGTAATTTTCCTGAAAATTTTTATTCTCTTTCATCCACTTTGATAAAGAGCTTTGAATAGGTTCCATATAAACCATCCTTGAGATCAATTATTTTTCTGCTTTTGATTTAACAAAGCATGTAATTTTGCCTTTTCTTCTTCTAAGTTTACTATTGGTTGTTTGGAATTTATTGGTGGATTTTCTGTTTGACTTTCCTTACGATTACCCTTTCTTTCTTTAAACCAATCCGGAATAATTTCCTTTGTATTTCTTTTGGTATAATTGTAATTTTGTTTTTTATTATTCGTTTTTTGAAATTTATCTCTTTCTTTTTTAGCGAATTCCATTGCCTCTTTTGCAGTCTTAATTTTCGCTCGTGACCAGTGACTAGCAATTTTTTCTAAATAGGCTTTGGATAATTTCATATCTGATTGTAATAAAACATAATGTATAAGAACATTCATTACTGGTGAAGGTAATCCTTGAGAAGTCATGACATCGCGTATAATCTTCATATCCTGTTCGGAAGCTTGATGGCCACCAGACAAATCTTCTAACAACTGTTTAGGCGAAATAGTTTCTAATTTTTGAATTAACATTTCCTCTTTGGTTTTCGGTTCCGTTTGTTCCTTCTGCTTAGGAAAAGTAATTCTTTCCGTTAATTTTATAGTAGCATTGTTATGCTTAGATTTAAATAAATCATGACAGGCATTTTTGAATTCATCACAATCTAAGAGGTTTTCCTCGTTTAATGCCCATAAAATAGATTTTTCTATTTCATAGTTATCCAAATCATATAATTCCATCATTTGTGAAATTAATTTCCGATTATCAGGTGTTAAAACTTGTCCAACTGGGATCATTCTTTGCTTTAACATTTGTTCCATCCAATGCAAATCAACAGAATTGGTTGTATCATTATTTAAATCATTACTAGATATAGGTTTTACAACTTCTAGCGTTGGAGTAAAAGTTTGAAATACATCGTTAAAGGATGCCGTAATATTTTCTCCTAAATCCCCATGAGTAGTCACTTTATATCTATTTTTAAGCATAGAAAACTTCTCATGCCCTAACTGATGATATAGTAATTGAGATAGCATTGCATCATGAAAGAAATCATTAGGTGAAAAAGGACATTGTATTTCATAAGTAAACATAGTTGACTGCTCTAATTGTTTTTTATAGGTCTTTAATAAACCAATTCCTTCTAAATTTAATCTTGCTTTATATAGTTCATCCAAAGGAATGTTTAAATAATTCATTAACGTATGATGTGTTTGTGGAGAATCTTTCTGGAATTCTAATTCATGTAAAAGAGTTTGATACAGCATAACTGCTTGCATCCCTATTAACGGTTGATACAGATGAGTTAATGATGTTGTATAATCAGCGGTTAATTGATCCTTTAATAATACATAGTACCCATCAACCGGTAATATTTGTCCAATAAAGTTCAAATCTTCTCACCCTTATCTATGTAGTACTCTTTATTCATTTTTCCTGTCAACGTTAATAAGGTCTTTTAATTCCTCTAAAAATACAGTGATATCTTTAAATTGACGATAAACAGAAGCAAACCTTACATAAGCAACTTCATCTATTTCCGCCAAGCGATCCATCACTTTCTCGCCAACATCCTTACTATCTACTTCAGAATAACCTGCATTTCTCAATTCTTTTTCAACATCTAAAGCAATTGATTCAATTTTTTCTAACGGAACAGGTCTTTTTTCGCAAGCCCTTATTAATCCCCTTATTAATTTATCTCTTGAAAATTCTTGTCTTACTCCATCTTTTTTCACAACAATTAAAGGTGGCTCTTCCATTCTTTCAAAAGTAGTGAAACGATAATTACAGTTTTCACATTCTCGGCGTCTACGTATGGATCTTCCTTCATCAGTGGGACGCGAATCAAAAACTTTTGTGTTTTTATATTGACAGTTGGGACACTTCATCCTTACAACCCCATTCATCGTTATCAAACTTGGTGTATTTAAAGTTGCGGTAACTCTTTATTTAAATTATCATATAGTCGATTAATTAATTTAGTAATATATCCAAAATTCAATGGAATCGCGGAATCTAAAGATACCGAAAAATCAACAGCAGTTTTATTAGGGCTTACCATAATGACTGTTACTACAATAAAAGCTCTTTTTCCTTTTTTTGTAATAACACTCATTTCCCCACGTTCTTTTGATAAAGAATTTATTTCGAATTCAGAACTAGCTTGAAAGAAGTTTTCAAGCGTTTGAAAAACCTTATCTTTCATTGCTTTATAATAACGTGTTTTCAATGACTTATCTAAGCGATCCTCACCCGTTTCTAAATGGTTACCAAAAAAAGTACGAAATTTGCTATTAATCGACATATCCATTCTCCCCGACCTATTGTTTACCCTATATTGTAACACGTTTTAACAATTTCCTCTAACAAAAAAAGTAATAGTGAATTACATAATTAAAGGGCTGACGTGAAGAGTCAGCCCTTTTATTCTTATTTAAAATCGGATTTTCGATTAACTTATTATGATTAATATACTTTTTCAAAGTCTTTTTCTTTTATTGGGCCCATTCCCCGCGGTATCTCCACACGATCATAAGACTTACATTCCAACGCTTCAGCAATAA
This sequence comes from Oceanobacillus caeni, assembly GCF_042678465.1. Taxonomy (NCBI): domain Bacteria; kingdom Bacillati; phylum Bacillota; class Bacilli; order Caryophanales; family Bacillaceae; genus Oceanobacillus; species Oceanobacillus caeni. Next base: position 132,269 of record NZ_JBHTKV010000002.1, read on the forward strand.
AATCTGCTGCAACATTCGGATCAATAATATCTCCACAAGTAAATACATCAATACTTGCATATCCATGTTCTGGAAAGCTATGAATCGTTAAATGGGATTCCGAAATAATCACGACACCACTAACACCTTGTGGCGCAAATTTATGAAAGGCAACTTCACGAATCTCTGCCCCTGCTTTTAAAGCAGCATCTACAAAAATACGTTCGATTAACCCCATATCATTTAATTTGTCTATATTGCATCCCCATAGTTCAGCTATTACGTGTCTTCCCATTGTATCCATTACTACATTCCCCCTTAAGACATTAGAAACTTCTTTTATTTTATTTTCTGCCACGGGGGAAAGTTAGTACGGATGAGGTCCTAACCCTTTAAGCAGAAAACATCATTTCGTTTTCAAATCGTAACATGAGAAGTATATAATGTTTATGAATCTTTTGCAACTAGAAAAACCATCTATTCACTGTGGAAATAGATGGTTTTAAAAGTATTAAATTCTAGCAAATTCCTTTAAACTAATCCCAACTAATTTGGTTAGATCAAGAACTCGTTTCGAATAGCCCCATTCATTATCATACCAAGCCAAAACTTTTATTTTATTTCCGTCTATAACCATGGTAGATAAGCCATCAATAATAGATGAAAAATCCGTTGTTGTATAATCAATAGAAACAAGTGGTTCTTCACTATAATGAATGATGCCATTCATTTCTTGTTTTGAAGACTGTTTAAATACACGATTCACTTCTTCAACCGTTACACTCTTTTCCACGTCTACAACAAGATCCACTAATGATACATTCGGTGTAGGAACCCTTAATGCCATTCCATGTAATTTACCGTTTAAATGTGGTAAAACCTCACCTAACGCTTTTGCTGCCCCTGTAGATGTAGGTATAATGGATTGGCCACAACTTCTTGCACGCCTTAAGTCTTTATGAGGATTATCTAAATTATTTTGATCATTCGTGTACGCATGAACAGTAGTCATTAATCCGTTTTTAATTGTAAAATGATCATCTAATACTTTTACTACCGGTGCTAAACAGTTCGTTGTACAGGAAGCATTAGAAATGACATGGTCCAATTCTGGTTGATACGTATGTTCGTTTACTCCCATCACGATTGTCTTATCTATTTCTTTACCTGGTGCTGTGATTACGACTTTTTTCGCTCCAGCTTGGATATGTAATCCAGCACTTTCTTTCGTTTTAAATTTTCCTGTAGCTTCAATTACTACATCTATGTTTAATTCCTTCCACGGTAGTTTATTAGGTTCTCTTGAATTTACAACCTCAACTATTTTGTTATTTACTTTAATAGCTGATTCAAGCGCAGTAACTTCACCATGAAAAATACCATGAATACTATCATATTTAATTAAGTGTGCAAGCGTTTCGGTAGGATATCTTGCATTAATTGCAACCACTTCGACATCCTCATCTACAATAGCCTGCCTAAAAACCATTCTTCCAATTCTTCCAAAACCATTAATTGCAACACGCGTCTTCCCCATCAGAATCTCTTCCTCCTATTTATGTTATACTTAATACCCCTTTATAATAAATAGTATAACATATTTCAGATGAATGTGATTCTGTTTTTATAAGTTTTTTCGGATTTTCTTTAAAATAGGTCAAAAACTTAAGCAAAAAGTCTAGACAATAAGTCTAGACTTCCTATATGACATCCCATTTCCTTAAAATATCTTCCAGTTGTTCAAAAGTGGCTGTTTTTGAACTGTTATTATTAATGACAGCATCAGCTAATTTTGCTTTCTCTTTAACAGGCATTTGTGATTTAATACGCTTTAATGCTTCACTTTCACCAAATTCATCTCGTTCCATTAATCTTTGTAACTGTACGTTCTCGTCTACATAAACGACAATTGTTTTATCAACAAAATTTGTTAAGTTACTTTCAAATAATAATGGAATATCTAATACCACACATGAAGCCCCATCTTGAACAAACCCATCACGTTTTTCTATGATCCTTTTACGTATTGCCGGATGAACTATTTGATTTAAAGTTTCTAATTTTTCTTGGTCATCAAATACAATTTCTCCAAGTTTTTTACGATTTAATGTTTTATCTTCCCGTAATAAATGGGTTCCAAATGTCTCAATAATTTTGTTATACGCTTCTTCACCAGGATACACTACCTCCCTGGCTATTTTATCAGCATCCACAACTGGTATTCGAAATTCATCAAACATTAAACTAACCGTACTCTTTCCACTTGCAATACTACCTGTTAGGCCAATAATTAGTGCCATCTCATAATCCCTCTATTCTTTTTGGCAATTAGGACAAATATGCGTGCCACGTCCAGCAACTTTCGTTTTTAAAATTAGATTTCCACATCGTTTACATTCTTTATTTTCCTGTCCATAAACAAACAACTCTTGTTGAAACATCCCCATTTCTCCCTGACCATTAACATAAGAACGGATTGTTGTTCCGCCCTGTTTAACCGCATCGGCTAACGTATGGATGGATTCATCACGAATTCGTTCTACTTCTTTTTTTGTTAAGTGACTTGCTTTTTTTGAAGGATGTATTTTGGCACGGAATAATGTCTCATCAACATAGATATTTCCAAGACCTGTAACGACAGTTTGATCTAATAATACTGCCTTAATAGGGCGCTCTGTCCTTTTCAACTTCTGGTATAAATAGTCTAGCGTAAAACCTTCATCAAATGGTTCAGGTCCTAACTTTTTTAATGGTTCACTTTCGAACTCTTGGCCAATAGGATAAACATGCATCGTACCGAATTTGCGAACATCATTATAACGAAGGTCTTCACCATTAGTAAATGTGAAAATAACATGAGTATGTTTCTCTATCGGTTCAGCTGAAGAAACAACTCCATACTTGCCTTCCATCCTTAAATGAGAAATTAGAACGACATCATTTAAATAGAATAATAAAAATTTCCCTCTTCTTCCCATTCTTTGAATCGTTTGCCCTTGCAACAATAATTTAAATCTCTCGACATCATCTGGGACTTTCACCATTTTTGGCCAGTATACTTCTACTTTATCTATTGTTTTATTAGAGACTAGTGGTATAAGTGTTTTTCTTATCGTCTCTACTTCTGGTAATTCAGGCATCGCTACTACTCCTTACTTTGCATCAAACCAACTATCCCCAAAAGCGTAATCCACTTTAAGAGGAACCCTTAATTCTACAGTACCTTCCATCATTTCCGGTACGATTACCTTTAACTTTTCCACTTCTTCCCTTGGAGCTTCGAGAATTAATTCATCGTGTACTTGTAGCAACATGCGTGCTTGCATTTTCTCTTCCTTCAATTTCGTATGCAAATCAATCATTGCTTTTTTAATAATATCTGCAGCACTTCCTTGAATAGGAGAATTCATTGCTGTCCGTTCAGCAAAACTTCTCACATTAAAATTTCTACTGTTTATTTCTGGTAGATATCTTCTGCGATTCATAATTGTCGTTACATAACCATTTAATTTTGCTTCTTGAACAATTTCTTCCATGTAGTTTTGTACACCGGTATAAATATCAAAATAACGATCAATAAATTGTTTTGCTTCTTTTCTAGAAATTTTTAGATTCTGTGATAATCCAAAATCACTTATTCCATAAACAATTCCAAAGTTTACTGCTTTTGCTTGCCTACGCATATTCGCAGTCACTTCGTCCGCTTCAACATGGAAAACATCCATAGCGGTTTGCGTATGAATATCTAGATTATTCTGGAATGCTTGAATTAGTTTTTCATCCTTTGATATATGGGCCAAAACACGTAATTCAATTTGAGAATAATCCGCAGCAAACATGACCCAATCTTTTTCCGACGGCACAAATGCTTTACGGATCTTTCTACCTTCCTCTAATCGGATTGGAATATTTTGTAAGTTAGGATCAACAGAACTTAATCTGCCAGTTTGTGTCAACGCTTGATTAAAACGGGTATGAACTTTATTTGTTTCTTTATTGATTACCTTTAATAATCCTTCAATATAAGTTGATTGGAGTTTGCCCAATTGTCTATAAAGCAATAATTTCGGGATGATTTCATGCTCATCTACAAGTCGTTCCAGAACATCTGCAGCAGTAGAATATCCTGTTTTTGTTTTCTTAATAACGGGAAGCCCTAATTTCTCGAATAAAATCGGACCTAGTTGTTTTGGAGAATTAAGGTTAAATGTTTCCCCCGCCAGTTCATGTACTTCTTTTTCTAGAGTATCTAGTCTTGCCTTTAAATCTTCGCCCATTTCTTTAATTTTGTTCGTATCAATTAGTACTCCCTGATGCTCCATTTCTCCTAAAATGAGTGCAATGGGCATTTCCAATTCATTTAATAAGGTAAATTGTTCATTTTCTTTTAATTTCTCTTCCATTTTATCTTTTAAATGAAATAATGTATTTGCCTTCCGAACAATATGCTCAGCTAGTTTTTCCTGTTCAGGAACCTTCCACTTTGCACCTTTTCCGTATACTTCTTCATCAAACAAGACATCCCTATATCCCATCCGGTTTGCAATGGCAGGTATATCATGGTTATTTTCTGAAGGGTTTAACAAGTAAGAAGCTAATAACATATCAAAACGAATCCCTTTAATATGAATTTCATTTCGTAATAAAGAAACTAATGTCTTTTTAGCGTCAAAAACTTGTTTTTCCTTTGTTTCATCTTCTGCCCATTTTTTAAACACATCTGAATGTAAAGCAACATCAACAGGTACAAAGAATTTTTTATTTTCATTTACAATACTAAATCCTAAAATATCGTCAGAATGATAATTTTCTCCAGCCAATTCTACGATAAATGCATCCTGATTCGTAAATAGTTCCTCTTTTACTTCATCAACTATCGTAAATTCAATCTCTTTTAATTCTGTTGGTGCATCACTATCTATTGAATCTGCAGATACTTTATCTAAAAGCGATAAAAATCCCAATTCTTTAAACTTTGTACTTACCTCATGTTCCGAATAACCTTCATATACAATATCGTCTATTTTTATTTCTATAGGAGAGTCCCGATTAATAGTCACTAAATCTTTACTCATAAAAGCATCATCTTTATGAGTAGCCAATTTTTCTTTTAGTTTCTTTCCACTAACATCATCGATATGTTCGTAAACTTCCTCTAAAGTTGGGTATTGCTTAAGTAGTTTAGTAGCTGTTTTTTGTCCTACTCCGGGTACCCCTGGAATATTATCCGAACTATCCCCCATTAAGGCTTTCAAATCAATAATTTGTTCGGGAGTAATCTCCATTTTTTCCATTAAAAACTCTGGGGTATATTGATCCACTTCGCTTATCCCTTTTTTTGTAACACTTACGGTAACTTTATCAGATACGAGTTGCAACATATCCTTGTCACCCGATATGACTGTTACATCGTAACCCTTTTCCTTTCCTTGTAAAGAAAGTGTTCCAATGATATCATCGGCCTCATATTGCTCCAATTGGTAATGCTTAATCTGAAAGGCATCAAGCAATTCTTTCAAAACCGGAAACTGTTCGGAAAGTTCTGGCGGAGTTTTTTGACGCCCTCCTTTGTATTCTTTATACGTTTCATGCCTAAAGGTAGTCTTTCCGGCATCAAAAGCTACTAATAGATGGGTGGGTTTTTCTTCTTGTAATATCCTTAATAACATCGTTGTAAATCCATAAACGGCATTTGTATAAACCCCTTTATCATTATTCAATAATGGAAGCGCAAAGAATGCACGGTAGATGATACTATTTCCATCAATCAAGACTAGTTTTTTTGTTGTCATGTATAATCCTCCAATTATCATTACACTTAAAATGCGTGTGAACAATCGCTTAAAGCTTATTTTATCATTTAATCTGAAGGAAATAAAAACAAACACCTACTTTGTGTCAGTAGATGTTATTTCCTAGGTAGATAAATATGGATATGTGTACCTTTATTGATTTCACTATCTATTTCAATTTTACCATCATGGACATCTACAATGTGTTTAACAATTGCAAGCCCTAATCCTGTCCCACCGGTGTTCCTACTTCGCGCTTTGTCCACTCGATAGAATCGTTCAAAGATACGCGGTAAAACAGCCTTATCAATTCCCATACCAGTATCTGAAACATGGATGTGTACGTATTCTTCGGTTGAATTGATCGCTAGAGAGACTTTACCTTGTTCTTGTGTATAATGAATGGCATTATCTAATAAATTAATAATAATTTGTTTAATTTTTTCCTTATCTGCTTTAAACTTTAATTTTTCATCCACAGAAAAAGCAATGCTTATCTTTTTCTTCCTTGCCTTCATTTGATAAGCCGGAATGATGTCTTTTAATAACCCTTCCACATCAATTTCATTTACAATGAGCTGAAAATTCTCCTGCTCTAAGCGAGACAAGGTAAGCAAATCTTCAATAAGCAGTTGCATTCGATCACTTTCGTTATATATAATGGTTAAAAATTCTTTCGCAACTTCTTTATTTTTTAAATCATCTTCTAATAATGTTTCAGCAAAACCGCGTATAGAAGTAATTGGGGTTCTTAATTCATGAGAAACATTAGCAACAAAGTCTTTTCGCATTAATTCTAACTTTTTCAATTCTGTTATATCATGAATGACAAGAACAGCACCCTTTAGTCGGTTTTTTTCGTTAAAAATTGGAACTCCAATGATTTGGTAATATACTTTTTCTGTTCCTTCATAATGCGTAAATTCATTTTTAACATTTTCTTCATATAAAAAGGCATTTTGAATCGTTTTATGAAACACTTCTTCTTCCAGCACTTCATAATAAAGATAACCTTTATATTCTTTCATAGTTTTACCGTAAATCGTTAAAAATTTCCTGTTCACTAAATGAATATAGCCTTTTTCATCAATTAATACTAATCCATTTTCTGTATTTTCTATAATGGTAGTTAATTGTTCCCGTTGCATTTTTTCTTGGATAGAATATTCATTCATATTTCTTGCTAAAGAATTTATTTCTTTGCTTATTGTTCCAATAATATTGTTCCCTGAAAAGTGAAACCTTACCCGATAGTTCCCTTGATTTATTTCAGAGAGAATAGTAATTGCTTTACTCAACGGCTTCATATGATTAACGTTAAAAAATTGCAGAAATAATGTTAATATACAAAAGTTAATAATTAATATAGCAATAAGTATAATTACATTATCTACAATAGGAAATAAAAGCAATCCATTAATCACGGAAAGGACAAAAATGATAAGCATATAATATGAAAGTGGTTTTTTAATAAGACTTTTCATACCCTTGGTTCCTCCAGCTTATAACCAAGACCACGTACCGTCTTAATATAAACTGGCTTTTTTGAATTTGGTTCGATTTTCTCACGTAAATGGCTTATATGCACATCAACAATTCGCGTATCGCCAACAAAATCATAATCCCAAACACCGCTTAATAACTGATCCCTTGAAATGACCTTTCCTTTATTAGTTGCTAGAAAATATAGGAGTTCAAATTCCTTTCTTGTAAAGGTAATACTATTTGAATTTATTTCCGCTTCATATCTTTCCGGGTATATAATTAACTCACCTATGCGGATGGTAGAAAATTGCGAGGCTGGAGTCATATTTGATCTACGCAAAATTGCTTTAATACGTGCAATAACTTCTTTCGGGCTAAAAGGCTTCGTTAAATAGTCATCAGCTCCTAGCTCTAAACCAAGTATTTTATCAAATTCATCATCTTTAGCTGTTAACATGAGGATTGGTGTATCGTTTTTATTACTGCGCAAATATTTACAAACTTCCATCCCATCTATTTCAGGGAGCATTAAATCTAAAACTACCAAATTATAATCATTATTTTGTTCAATTTTTTGAATAGCTTCTTTTCCATCAAATGCAGTATCGGTTATATAGCCAGCTTTCTCTAAATTATAATTTAATAATGTTACAATGGACTTTTCGTCATCTACAATTAGAATTTTTTGCGCCACCTAAATACCCCCTATAGAAGTAAAGTTTTCTTTAATTCTAATATTACCATTGAATGATAGCAAACAGGGAAAAGTTAGGTGAATTTTACACTTTCTTTACATTATGGAGATCAACTGCTCCGTAAGTGCGACTAACCATCAGTGGTGGATGAAGTTCCCCCATTGATGGCAGTTTTCTTTATTAGATAACTTGGCATCCTCTATTAGTTCGGGGGTATGCCTTAGTTGTAAATATGTAGAGGCGAATAATTGGAGCGCCAGATGGGAAAGAATTTATACTTTCCCATCTGCAAAAAAACTTCTACTTATATATAAGTAGAAGTTCATTTATCTCTTATTCTAAAACGTTAAGTACTTTCTTTACTGATTCGGCTGATTTATCCAGTGCAGCTTTCTCTTCTTCGGTTAGATCTAATTCGATAATTTCTTCAATACCATTTCCACCTAATATAGTTGGAACACCTAAATAAATATTCTGGTAGCCATATTCTCCCTCTAAGTAAGCAATAGATGGAAGAATTCGTCGTTGATCCTTTAGTATAGCCTCTGCCATAACCGTTAAAGATGCTGCTGGAGCATAATAGGCGCTTCCATTTCCAAGTAAATTAACAATCTCCCCTCCACCAGTTCGAGTACGCTGAACAATCGCTTCAAGGCGCTCTTTGGAAATTAATTTCTCTAAAGGAATGCCACCTGCATAGGAATAACGGATGAGTGGGACCATATCGTCACCATGTCCTCCAAGAACAAAGCCAGTTACGTCTTTTACCGATACATTCAGTTCTTCCGCAACAAACGACCTAAACCTTGCTGTATCCAAAACACCAGATTGACCAATAACACGTTCTTTAGGAAATCCAGATTCCTTATAAACTGTATAAGTCATTGCATCAACAGGATTCGTTAAAACAACAATTGTTGTTTCTGGAGAATGCTTGACGATTTCTTGTGTAACATTTTTCATAATCTTAGCATTAGTATTTACTAAGTCATCACGGCTCATACCTGGCTTACGTGCAATACCTGCAGTAATAATGACAAGATCGGAATCTTTAGTATCCGCATAATCAGCTGTACCTATTACCCTTGCATCAAACCCCTGTACTGGAGCTGCTTCAGCCATATCTAGCGCTTTACCTTTAGTAGGGTTTTCCATATTTGGAATATCTACTAATACAACATCTCCCAATTCTTTTTGTGCAATCATTAGAGCGGTAGTTGCCCCGGTAAATCCAGAACCGATAACAGAAATTTTATTACGTTTTAATCCCATAAAAGATTAACCCCTTTTTGTTTTGATTGAAAATTCCAGTTGGTTTCCTTCCATATAGAAAGGATGGGTTCACCACAAAACTCGTGGTGATACCCATTATTTTTCAGGATTCATTATCCTAAATTTTTAATTAGCTCATCAGCGAATTCAGAACATTTAACTTCTGTAGCATTATCCATAAGACGTGCAAAATCATAAGTAACAACTTTTGATGCAATTGTCTTGTCCATAGAATTCATAATTAATTGTGATGCCTCTCTCCATCCTAAGTGATCTAGCATTAAGCACGCAGATAAGATAACTGATGATGGGTTTACTTTATCAAGTCCAGCATATTTAGGTGCTGTACCATGAGTAGCTTCGAAAATAGCGTGTCCAGTGTCATAGTTTATATTAGCTCCAGGAGCAATACCAATTCCACCTACCTGAGCAGCTAAAGCATCAGAAATATAGTCACCATTTAAATTCATGGTTGCTACTACATCAAACTCTTTTGGACGAGTTAGAATTTGTTGTAAGAAAATATCTGCTATAGCATCTTTAACCAGGATTTTACCTTGAGCTAATGCTTCATCTTGTGCTTTATTAGCAGCATCTTTTCCATCTTTTTCAACAATTCGATCGTACTCGGACCATGTAAATACTTTATCACCGAACTCTTCTTCAGCAACTTCATAACCCCATTGCTTAAATGCACCTTCTGTAAATTTCATGATGTTACCTTTATGTACTAATGTAACACTCTTACGATTTTCATCTAAAGCATATTGGATTGCAGAACGAACTAGACGTTTTGTCCCTTCTTCAGAAACAGGTTTAATACCAATTCCAGATGTTTCTGGGAAACGGATTTTATGTACACCCATCTCATTTTGTAAAAATTCGATTACCTTTTTAACCTCGTCTGTACCTTTTTGCCATTCAATACCAGCATAAATATCTTCTGTATTTTCACGGAAAATTGCCATATCTACATCTTCAGGACGTTTAACTGGAGAAGGTACCCCTTCAAAGTAACGAACTGGGCGAAGACATGTAAATAAATCAAGTTCTTGTCTAAGCGCAACGTTTAATGAACGAATTCCCCCACCGATTGGAGTAGTTAAAGGTCCTTTAATTGCAATTTTATACTCATTAATTTTATCTAACGTATCTTGTGGGAGCCATTCACCAAATTTATTATAAGCCTTTTCACCAGCATACACTTCTAGCCAATCGATTTTTTTAGAGCCATCATATGCTTTTTCAACTGCTGCTTCAATTACTTTTTTCGCAGCTGCCCAAATATCCGGACCCGTTCCATCCCCTTCAATGAACGGAATAATAGGATTATTCGGTACATTCATTTGTCCATTCTCTACTACAATTTTTTCTCCTTGTGTCATAAAAATTACCTCCTAGTATTATACAAATATACAAACTGAATAGTAGGAATAGCTTTTACCTACTATTCAATATTCTAATAGATTCATAAGAAATGGTAAAATAATAATGATTTTAATAATATTTAGACTATGAACGTTGTGATAAAGGTATATATTTTTGTTTTTGTGGGCCAATATACTCAGCTCTTGGGCGAATTAAACGATTATCTTCATACTGTTCTAGTATATGCGCTAACCAACCCGAAGTACGGCTCACCGCAAAAATAGGTGTAAATAAATCATAGTCTATACCTAAGCTATGATAAACAGAAGCACTATAGAAATCAACATTTGCAGGCAATCCTTTATTTTTCTTAATATAGTCCTCTATTTCAACAGACATGTTATACCATTTCTCTTGTCCTGTTATTTTAGTTAATTGTTTAGACATCTCTTTCAAATGTTTAGCACGCGGATCACCAGTACGATACACACGGTGTCCCATTCCCATTATTTTTTCTTTATTTGCAATTTTCTTCTCAATATATGGGATTGCATTCTCTTCTTCGCCAATTTCTAATAGCATTTTCATAACTGCTTCGTTAGCTCCACCATGCAATGGTCCTTTTAATGCACCAATTGCGGCAGTGATACCAGAATAAACATCAGATAATGTAGCAACACATACCCTTGCAGTAAATGTAGAAGCATTTAATTCATGGTCAGCATGTAATACTAATGCTTTTTCAATTGCTTCAACTTCGATGGAATTTGCTTGTTTTCCGTTCAACATATATAAGAAGTTTTCTGAATAGCTTAAGTCCTTTTTAGGTTTAACCGGTTCTTTCCCTTTACGAATTCTAGAAAACGCTGTTACAATTGTTGCGATTTTAGCTTGAATACGAATTGCTTTGCGCTTATTTGCATCCGCTTCCATAACATCTACTTCGTCATCGTATAAAGCAAGCATCGATACAGCAGTTCTTAAAGCAGCCATCGGATGTACTTTTGACATGTCGTAAGATTTTAAATGTTCATAAATCTCATTGGGAACTTCCATATTCTCCGCCAGCTCTTTTTTAATAGCATCTAGTTCTTTTTGATTCGGTAATTTTTTATTCCATAATAAAAAAACTACTTCTTCAAAACTAGCATTTTCGGCTAAGTCATCAATCGTATACCCAACATACGTTAGTTGATCATCTATGATCGAACTAATTTGTGATCTTGATGCTACTACCCCTTCAAGCCCTTTCGTAGTTGTTGTCATATGAAACATCTCCTTTTCTATATATGTTACTTACAACTTTCAGACAATATTTATATTACTTAGTATATCATTAATTCGTTTTTTAGGAAATATTCATTTATTTTTATATAAATATTGCCTTCCCCAAAATCAATTATAAAGTAAAACGAAGAGAAAGTGAATTGAAACCGTTTAACTTTTTAATTTAACGTAAAATACCTATTAAAATAGTACAAATTAGTATGGTAATTTATATGTCTATTTTTCTTCCAAGTAGCATAAGTAAAGTAAAAAGGAGATTGTAGATGCAGCTCATTGGGGGATACCTATGTATAAACGATATTGGATGCAATTTTCTCGTATTTTACTTTTAATGATTTTATTGTTGACTGGTTATTTTATCTTTGTTAATACACTTCCATATATATATCCAATCATTATTGCATTTTTAATAGCATACCTTATGAACCCTTTAGTAGATTTCTTGCAAAAAACACTAAATTTCCCAAGGGCTCTTTCTGTAATAATCAGTATTTGTATCATTATTTTTAGTTTACTTGGTATTCTTTTTATAGCGTTTTTAGAAATTTATCAAGGAACATTATTTCTAGCAGAAAAATTGCCAATCTATTTTCAAGAATTGGTTATTTATATGAAAGATTTCTTTAATACTTCTGTTTTACCAATTCAACAAAAAATACTATCAATTTTCTTGTCACTAGACACGACACAACAAACTACCATAAAAAATACCCTGGAAGAAATAATGAACCATATTGGATCAAAAGGGTCAACCTTTTTACAAGATTTTCTTATTTTTATTCCAAATTTCTTAAGCCATCTTCCCAATTCCATTGCCATTTTGATCTTTATTATTATTGGAACATTTATTATTTCCAATGAATGGTATTCGTTAAGGAAAAAAATAATTAAATTAATACCCAATAAAGTTAATTCCATCACCAAACAACTTAATATTCATTTTAAAAAAGGAATAGGGGGATTTATGAAGGCGCAGTTTACATTAATCGGTATCTCTGGCATAACCATTTTTACCGGGCTTCTCATTCTTAAAGTTGACCAAGCCCTAACCATTGCGGCATTTAGTGCTCTTGTTGATTTAATTCCTTTTGTTGGTATTGGTTTTATCTTTATTCCTTGGATTGTTTATTTATTTGTTAGCGGAAACTACACCCTAACTATCGGTTTATCCATCCTTTATATGATTGTTATTATTAGCAGGCAAATTTTGGAACCTAAGATTTTATCATCTAATATGGGGATACATCCTCTTTTAGCACTCATTGGTTATTTTATTGGATTTAAAATATGGGGACTAGTTGGATTAATTATTACCCCATTTATTCTTATTCTAATTAATGTATGTTATCAAACAGGTATATTTAAATTAGTTAAAACATTTGTTAAAGGGTAAACCATTTACCATCTTCGAAAAATAAAAGTTCCGTTACTCATTTTTCTTTTTATAAAATGATACAAAACCCTTTTTAGCGGCTTTCTCAATATCGGTAAAACAAGTAAAAGGCCAATGGTATCTGTAATAAAACCTGGAGATAATAAAAATACTGCACCTATCAAAATGCAAATTCCATCCATGATTTGTTCTGTTGGGACTTGCCCATTATTTATGGATATCCTTGCTTTTTGTAACGTATAGGTACCTTGTATCTTAGCAATCGTTATACCTATGATCCCTGTCAATAAAATTAGTAATACTACCCACCATGGGCCAATCTTTCCACCAATCCAAACAAAAACACCAATTTCACAAGCTGGAAGAATGAATAAAGCTAGTAATAACCATCGCATTTACCTAATCCCCCTATTATAACAATAAAAATCGGCAAAACAGCCGATTTTTATTGTTTATATTATTTAAGTCGTTCAAAAAGTATTGTACAGTTCTTAAAGTACTTTAGCATGACCTTTATAAATATCACCCTTAGAACCATCAATTGTAAGTTCTTGGCCATCTTCAATTATTTCAAATGCATTATCAACACCTACAATTACTGGAATTCCAAGGTTTAAGCCAACAACGGCAGCATGTGATGTTAGTCCACCTTCTACAGTAACAATTCCGCTCGCTTTTTCTAATGCTTGCATCATTTCTCGATCCGTACCATAGGCAACAACAATATCACCTTGTTGAACTTTTGAAATAGCTTCATCTGCATTTTTCACTTTTACTGCTTTTCCATATGCACTTTGCTTACCAATTCCTTGACCTTTAGCAATAACATCACCAATGACATGAACTTTAATCAAATTGGTTGTTCCACTTTCCCCAACCGGAACTCCTGCCGCGATAATGACACGATTTCCACGATGACATAACCCTGACTCAAGACCTTTGTCTATGGCAACACTTAACATCTCGTCAGTAGAAGTTGTTTGTCTTCCCATCACTGCATGAACACCCCACACAAGTGAAAGTTGACGATTTACTTTTTCATTAACTGTCACAGCTAATATAGTTGCTTTCGGACGGTATTTGGAGATCATACTTGGAGTATGTCCACTTTCTGTAGGGGCAATGATTGTATCAATATTTAGGTTCATTGCCGTATGGGAAACAGATTGTGTAATTGCTTCTGCAATGTTCATATCTACCTCTTTGGAGCGTTCTTCTAACACAGCATGATAGTCTAGTGCTGATTCTGCTTTTAATGCAATGTTATTCATTGTTTGAACCGATTCTACTGGATAATTACCCGCTGCTGTTTCACCAGATAACATAATGGCATCTGTCCCATCAAAAATAGCATTCGCTACGTCTGAAGCCTCAGCTCTTGTAGGACGTGGGTTACGTTGCATAGAATCTAACATTTGTGTAGCTGTTATAACTGGCTTTCCTGCATTATTACATTTTTTAATTAATTCTTTTTGTACTAATGGAACATCTTCGGCAGGAATTTCAACACCTAAATCTCCTCTAGCTACCATTAAACCATCACTAACTTGTAAAATGCGATCGATGTTGTCAATCCCTTCTTGATTCTCAATCTTAGGGATGATTTTGATATGTGTTGCGTTATTATTTTCTAATACCTCTTTAATTTCTAACACATCAGATGCACGACGAACAAATGAAGCTGCAATAAAATCAACATCCTGTTCAATCCCAAATTCAATGTCCTTTTTATCTTTTTCAGTTAATCCAGGAAGTTTAACAGAAACATTTGGTACGTTTACGCCCTTTTTATTTTTTATCGTTCCGCTATTTAATGCAGTTGTTCTAATTTCATTAGTATGTTTATCTATAGCAGTTACTTCCAATTCAATCAATCCGTCATCTAGGAGAATCTTAGATCCTTCGTGAACATCATCAATTAAACCTGGGTATGTAACTGAAAAACGTTCTGCAGTTCCTTCCATTTCATTCATAGAAATATATACTGTTTGCCCAGCAACGATTTCGTCTTGACCATTTACAAAACTACCTGTTCTTATTTCTGGACCTTTCGTATCTAAAAGGATCGCTACTGTTTTCTTTTTATTTTCAGCTGCCATACGGATATTTTTTATTCTAGCACCATGTTCATCAAAATCCCCATGTGAAAAATTTAATCGAGCCACATTCATTCCAGCATCGATTAGCTTTTCCAATGTTTCAACAGACTCTGAAGCAGGTCCAATTGTACAAACGATTTTAGTATTTCTCATTATTGTATTCCTCCTAAGCGGTAATTAAATCGATAATTCTTTGGATAAATTATACATTCCCTTATTTAAATGGTGTTTACCCGATAAAATATCATCGATGTCATTATCCACTATTTCGTTATTTCGTATTCCAACCATTCGGTCGGATTTATTTTCAATTAAAAGTTCTACAGCCCTAGCACCGAGACGACTTGCTAAAACTCTATCTTGAGCAGTCGGAGAACCTCCACGTTGAATATACCCTAAAACAGTAACTCTTGTTTCTATTCCAGTTTCTTTCTTTATCCGTTCACTAAATTCAAAAGCATTACCAACACCTTCCGCTAATACGATAATGCTATGTCTTTTACCTCTTTCGCGACTACGTTCCAACCGATGAATTATATTCGAAAATTCTTCATCTACCTCTGGAATTATAATACTTTCTGCACCACCAGCTAATCCAGCCCATAATGCTAAATCACCAGCGTTTCTTCCCATAGTCTCAATAATATATGTACGCTCATGAGATGTTGCTGTGTCACGAACTTTATCAATTGCTTCTAAGACTGTATTTAAAGACGTATCAAACCCAATGGTAAAATCAGTTCCTGGTATATCGTTATCAATAGTTCCTGGAACCCCGATACAAGGAAATCCTCTACTTGTTAATTTCTGTGCACCACGGAAGCTACCGTCTCCACCAATAACAACAAGACCTTCGATACCCCATTTATTTAGTTGCTCGATAGCCCTTTGTTGTCCTTCTTCTGTTTTGAATTCCTGACTTCTGGCCGTAGCTAATATAGTACCACCACGGTGAATAATATCACCAACAGAACCTAGATCCATCTTTTTAATGTTACCTTCCATTAATCCTTGATAACCATATCTAATTCCGTATACTTCAATATTATGGTATATTGCTTTTCTAACTACAGCACGAATTGCAGCATTCATACCGGGTGCATCTCCACCACTCGTTAATACACCGATTTTTTTAAGCATTTTTTCCACCTCAGTAGACTTAAATTTAATTTATAAAAGCTGTACTAATTCATTTTAAACAGCTGTTTCATATAATCGATATATGTTTAAGATAAATTAAAACTCCACAAATATCAACAAATATCATTGAAAAAGGTCGAAAAATATTTTTTTGAAATAAAGTGAAAAATGAAAGACTGATAAATACTCTATCAGTCTTTAATCGATTTTGATTATAACAGTTTATAATCACCTATATTTTTATATTTTTCCCATCTTTTTTCTAATAATTCATCAGTTGTATATTTACTTAATTCTCGAATCGATTGTTCGAGAACGACATCTATTTTTTCAGCTTGTACTTTTATGTCTTGATGTGCTCCACCTTTGGGCTCCGGAATAACTTGATCAATGACATTTAGTTCTTTCAAATCATTAGCAGTGATTTTCATAGATTCTGCTGCTTTTTTAGCTAAGCTAGCATCTTTCCATAAAATAGAAGCTGCTCCTTCTGGTGAAATAACGGAATATGTAGAATTCTCTAACATATGGATATGATCACCAATACCTAAACCTAGAGCCCCTCCGCTACCACCTTCACCTATCACAATACATACAATAGGAACAGTAAATCCAGCCATCTCCATAAGGTTTTTGGCAATAGCCTCACTTTGCCCCCGCTCTTCAGCCGCTCTTCCAGGATATGCACCTTTTGTATCAATAAATGTAATGATTGGGCGATTGAACTTTTGAGCTTGTTCCATGTGACGTAAAGCTTTACGATAGCCTTCTGGATGTGGCATACCAAAATTACGTTTAATATTTTCTTTTGTGTCTTTTCCTCGTTGGTGTCCTATAACTGTTACAGGTTTGTCCTTATAATAGGCAATTCCTGCCACAATAGCTTGATCATCTCCATAACGACGGTCGCCATGAAATTCAATAAAGTTGGTAAATAATTGGTGGATATAATCTAGAGTTGTTGGTCGTTCAGAATGCCTTGCCATTTGAACCCGATCCCATGGTTTTAAATTACCATATATGTCGTCTTCTAATTGTTCCAACCTATCTTCCAATTTATTTATTTCTTCGGTTAAATCAATTTCACTATCTGCTGTAAACTTCTTTAATTCAGCAATTTTATCCTTCAAATTAATAATTGGTTTTTCAAATTCAAGGATTTGCTTCACGTCAATTAACCTCCTTTTGATGCATCTCTAGAATCGTAGTAAGAAGGTTTTTCATTTCATGTCTGTGAATAATCTTGTCTAACTGTCCATGTTCCATTAAGAACTCCGATGTTTGGAAATCTTTAGGAAGTTTTTCCCGAATGGTTTGTTCAATTACTTTTCTTCCAGCAAATCCTATTAATGCTCCTGGCTCTGCAAAGTTATAATCCCCAATGGATGCAAAACTAGCTGAGACTCCACCAGTTGTTGGGTGAGTCATAACAGAGATCATTAGACCACCATCATCGCTAAACCTCTTAATAGCTACAGAGGTTTTTGCCATCTGCATTAGGCTAAGTATTCCTTCTTGCATTCTTGCTCCACCTGAAGCTGTAAAAATGATAAAAGGAAGAGATTCTTTACGTGCATTTTCAACTGATCTAGCAATTTTTTCGCCGACTACAGAACCCATACTCCCCATTCTAAAGTACGAGTCCATTACTGCGAATGCAGTTTCTTGCCCATTAATCATTCCTTTACCAGTTACTACCCCTTCATTGAGTCCGGTTTTTTCACAGTCTTTTAATACTTTTTCTTCATATTCCGGGAAATTTAAAGGGTTAGACGAAGTTATATTTGCATCCCATTCTTTAAAGGTATCTTCGTCAAATAAACTTTCAATTCGTTCCCAAGCTGAAAGTGGATGATGATAACCACAATTTGGACAAACATTTAAAGATTTTTTCATTTCTTTACGATAATATATTTTGTTACAATTTTTACATTTTTGCATGAGTCCTTGTGGAACATCAATTTTACTATTTTCATTTGGGATTGTTGCATATTTCTTTCGCTTTGTAAAAATTTCCTTAAGCTGCAAAATGTTTCCTCCTTTGCTCTGCACATCTTTACCTTTGTTATGTGTTGATTAAAAACTAGGTTGTCGTCAAAATAGCGAGATAATATTTTTTAATCCTTTAAAGAAGACTTCCATTAGTGGGGGCCTTCATCCGCCACTGATGGTTAGTCGCACTTATCGGACCTTTACGAGCTGTTGATCCCCCCTAGAAGTTTGAGGGGGAGTCTTACTACCCGTTTAGGTGGGATAAATTTTCCTAAAGTATAACAAAGGGCTTTTAAAAATTTTGTCATAATTTACCGGTATAAGAATATATTTAACTGAAAAACTGTTTCATAAATAAATCTTCTATTCGTGAATAATCTTCTTTTTCATAAAGATCAACTAACTGTTGATAGAATGGAGAGTCATAAAATCCTTTATCGAATATTTGGGAGAATTCCAAGATCAGTTGCCAGATTATCAACAGTAGTTCATTCTCTGTTTTATTTAAAATAAGAGTGAAAAAATCGATGTGCATTTGCTTTGGATTATTAATTAAGTCCTGAATTATCTTTTTAAATTGTGTAATATCTTTATCTTCAACTTTTTGTAAAGCTAGTTTTGCCGCTTCTTTTTCAATTAATTTGCGTGTAGTAATAATACTTTCTTTCGTACTACTATTACCTAGAATAAAGGATGCTAATATTTTAACTGTTTGAAAAGAACGATACGAGCTAAGAAAAGTTCCTTCCCCGTGTCTTGTTTCGATAATTCCTAATAGTTCAAGTGCACGAAGCGCTTCTCGTACGGAAGACCTTCCTGTTCCTAAAGATTCCGCTAGTTCTCTTTCGGATGGGAGCTTGTCTCCCGGTTTCAATTGATTTTCGTGAATAAAAATACGAATTTGCTCTAGTACACCATGGTAAGCTTTCTGATTTGGTAGCATTGACACAATCAGTAACTTCTCCTTTAAAGGATTCGACGGAATTTTAATTTTTTGTTAATCTTCTTGTTTTTTCAGCAATTTCTTCCGGGTTCAATGTAATTCTTGCAACGCCTGTTTCCATTGCAGCTTTGGCAACACTTGCTGCAACCGTAGGAGCAACACGATCATCAAAAGGAGCTGGAATCACATAATCATCATGAAGTTCTTCTTCAGAAACCAGTGAAGCTATAGCCTCTGCAGCGGCGATTTTCATCTCCTCATTAATTCTTGTAGCACGAACATCTAAAGCACCACGGAAGATTCCCGGAAATGCCAAAACATTGTTTACTTGATTCGGAAAATCAGAACGCCCTGTACCGATAACTTTCGCTCCCGCTTCTTTTGCAACTTCAGGCATTACTTCTGGATCCGGGTTTGCCATTGCAAAAATAATAGGATCATCATTCATTTTTGTAATCATTTCTTTTGTTAAAGCACCAGCTACTGAAACCCCGATGAATACATCGGCACCTTCTATTACTTCGTTCAAACTACCTTCTATTTTATTTCTATTTGTATATTTTGCTACTTGTTCCTTCACGCTGTTCATTCCATACGGCCTACCTTCATATATAGCACCTTTGGAATCGCACATAATCACATCATGCACACCAAAATGTTTTAGTAGCTTAATAATGGCTATACCAGCAGCTCCTGCACCATTAGCCACTACACGTATATTCGAAAAAGATTTTCCCACGAGTTTCAATGCATTAATTAATCCCGCTACAGTTACAATTGCTGTACCATGTTGATCATCATGGAATATAGGTATATTTGTTTCATTTTTAAGTCGTTCTTCAATAATAAAGCAATTAGGAGCGGCAATATCTTCTAAATTAACACCACCAAAGGTTGGTTCCATTAATTTAACTGTTTCCACAATTTTATCTACATCATGCGTATCTAAACAGATTGGGAATGAATCCACACCTGCAAATGCTTTAAATAATACTGATTTACCTTCCATTACAGGAAGAGCTGCCTCTGGACCTATGTTACCAAGACCCAATACCGCTGATCCATCACTCACTACAGCTACCATATTACCTTTCATTGTATAATCATATACAGATTCTTCTCGATCATGTATTTCTTTGCAAGGTTCTGCAACGCCTGGTGAATATGCTAAGCTTAAATCTTTTGAATTTCTAACCGGAACCTTGGATTGAATCGTTAATTTCCCTTGATTTACTTTATGCATGTGTAGTGATTCGTCTTTTAGACTTGCCATTTTTATTATTCGCCCCTTTGATTTTATAAATAAAATTCAATAATAATAACCCCTAGTGGTCTGACCACTTATAATCCTACATTATATCAGATGGATGAATCATGTAAAGTAACGCCCATTTAATTTATCAAAAAAACTACTTGCAAATGTACTTTTTTTAATTATTTTTCAATACTACATTTTCGTTACCAAAAAAATGCCTTAATGCTTTTAAACTATCATAATTAGCATGGATATTATAACCCTGAGAAAGTTGATACGTTCGTTTCGTTTCCTCATGATAAATAATGATAGATGTACTCCCTGGGTATTTATTCGCAATTTGTTGAATCGTTTGTAAAGCAGTATCTCTTTTATTTGGTGTAACTTTAACAAACATTATTTTACTAGATTTTTGGTCTAACTGGTTTTCACTAAATGGTTGAACATCTTCTAAAACCCATTGGAGTTTGTTATTCCTGTATTCTACTTTTCCTTTAACAGTAATCATTAACTCCTCTTTAAGCCATTGGTTAATGTTACGGTAAAGTTCTGGGAATACGACAGCATCCACCTCTCCTGTCTCATCGCCAATTACTAGAAAAGCCATCGGATCTCCGCGCTTTGTTCTAATTGTTTTAAGTGATTGAACAAGTACAGCGGAAGAAATACGACGTTTCCCAATAAATCTCTGCACTTCCCGCATAGTTATATAGCCATTCCCTCTTAGGCTTGGACGGAGTTCCTTTAATGGGTGACTCGAAACGAATGTCCCGATTAGCTCTTTCTCGTCTGCTAGTTTTTTCGCTATACTAAAATCTTCTATTTGTACATAATCCATTTCGAATAAAAGTTCATCTTGAAAGAAACTAGATTGACTAGAAAACTCACTAAATAACTCTCCTTGTTCTCTCGCTCGATCTAAAGATGCTAATAAACTTGCTCGATTTGAATAACTATCATCGAAAACGCCGGCCATAATTAAATTCTCCATCGTTTGACGATTAACCAGTTTCAGGTCTACCCGTAAACAAAAATCGTATAAATGTTTAAAGGCACCATTTTTCCTAACGTTTATTATTTCCTTAATCGCTTGATTACCTACCCCTTTAATCGCTGCAAGACCGATGCGAATTTGTCCATTTTCAACGGAATATCTGCCATAACTTTTATTTATAGAAGGTGGGAGAATAGTTATATTTATTTCTCTTATTTCTTTCAAGTAAAGGTTCCATTTTTCCTGCTGATTTCCGAAAGAATTTAATAATTCCGCAAAAAAATTTGCTGGATAATGTGCTTTTAAGTAACTTAAATAATACGAAATTTTACTATATGCCACTGCATGACTTCTAGGAAAACCATAATTAGAGAATTTAACAATCCAACTAAAGATTTCGCTAGCAACTATTTTTTCATACCCATTCTTGATACACCCTTCTATAAAGGCCTCTTTTTGCTCTTCCATTACTTGTTGTTTCTTTTTACTGACAGCCCTTCTTAAAATGTCCGCTTCTCCTAAACTAAATCCAGCAATTTTATTAGCAATTTGCATAATTTGTTCCTGGTACACTAATACACCATATGTTGGTTTCAAGATAGGTTCTAAGTCCGGATGTGGATAATGAATCGGTTCACGCTTTTCTTTACGCGCAATATAAACAGGAATAAAATCCATTGGACCAGGACGAAAAAGCGCATTTACCGCTACAATATCTTCAAAGGAATCTGGTTTTAATTCTGTTAATACTCTTTTCATTCCCTGTGATTCAAGTTGAAAGATTCCATTTGTTTTCCCACTACGTAATAAAGAATACGTTTTTTGATCATGTTCTGGAAGTTGATCAAGAGTTACTTCTTTATGTTCAGTAAAATGGATAGATCTTAGGATTTTTTCTATAAAGGATAGATTACGTAATCCTAAAAAATCCATTTTTAATAAACCTAATGACTCCAAATCATTCATCGTAAATTGAGTTAATCTTGTTTCGTTCGTACCAATAGTCAGTGGTACATGTTCTAGTAATGGTTTATTACTTATAACGACACCAGCAGCATGAGTTGATATATGTCTTGGTATCCCTTCTAATTTTATTGCTGCTGTAAAAAGTATCTTTAATTTTTTAGAGGATTTAATATACTCGTTTAATTCCTCTGATTCCTTTAAAATGTTGGATAATTTCTTGGATGACTGTTGTGGTAATTTATTTAAAATATAATACATATCTTGTTGTTCCACATTCAACGTTTTCATAAGTTCCCTAATTAATGATCGGTGAGCAAATGTACCAAACGTAATAATTTGTGCTACATGTTCGACTCCGTATTTATTTCGTACATATTCAATTACTTCATCACGACGTTCATCAGAAAAATCCACATCGATATCGGGCATTGTTTTTCTTTCGGGATTTAAAAATCGTTCAAATATAAGATTATATTTAATTGGATCAACGTCCGTGATACCTAAAAGATATGCAACAAGGGATCCGGCAGATGATCCCCTTCCCGGTCCAACCAATATATTATTTTCTTTCGCGTACCATATAAAATCAGCTACGATTAAGAAGTAATCACTAAATTTCATCTTTTGAATCGTTTGTATTTCATATGCCAATCTTTGAGAAATAACATCTGTAACCGTAGTATATTTCTTCCCCACATTTTCCCAGCAAAGCTTTTCTAAGTATTGATCGGCCTTTATATTTTCAGGAAGAGGAAATGACGGTAATAACTTCTGATTAAAGTCAAAAGATACATGACATTTATTTTTTATAATCTCTGTTTCTTGTAACACTTCAGGCCAATCATTTTGGAAAATTTGTTCCATTTCCATGCTTGACCTTAAATGTTTTCGTTTTACGTTTGGTGAGGACAATTTCATGTCCCATTGTTTTCCTTTTTTCATGGATTGCAATATATCAAAAGCCATATCATCTTTTTCATCTAAATACCGTACATCACATAAAGAAACAACGGAAATTCCTGATAAATCTTGAATTGATTTTAATGATAGAAAGAGTCGTTGTTCATCCGGTTGAACTCCTAAATAAAAATCATCTCTTTGGAATAACCCCAACCAATTTCTAAGGTATTGGTTTATTTCTTCATGCGACTTATGTATCAACAAATTCTCCAAAATCGGATTATTTGTTGGTAATATTCCTATTAAATCATTAGTGAATCCTGATAGCTTCTCTATTGAAATAACCTTTTGTTGATTTAATTGTATTTGTGAACTTAATCGAGTAAGGCTTTGATAACCTTTATTATTTTTTGCTAATAAAACTAACTCGAACATATTTTCATTCTGTTCTACAAATACAGTCATACCAATAATGGGCTTTATACCATTTTCAACACATGCTTTGTAAAATGGAATAACCCCATAAAGAACATGTTCATCCGTTAAGGCTAGTCCATCAAATTGCAGCTTTTTAGCCTTATCAATTAATTTATCAATCGTTATTGTACTATCCATTAAACTATAGCTACTTCTAACATGTAAATGTGTAAAAGCCATTTAAAATCACGCCTTCTTTCTATACCCCATTATACCAATTTAAGAAGAACATGCATTAGATAGGATTCCATTTTGATCTATGGGGGATATCATAACTTGTCCTTTGTTTTCATAAGATATGTTAGAACCCTCGATAAAGGAGGAGAAATATGGAAGAGCGTTTTTTTGATACTTTTATCCATTGTTACTTCATTGCATTTGGTGTAATTATAGGCGGTGCGATAATAGGAAGTATTGCAGCATTTGCAGTCGGGGATGCACCAGTCAGTTCCATTACTCGAATTGCGAATAATCTACGAATATGGGCAATTGTTGCGGCAATTGGCGGAACATTTGACGCAATAGAAAATTTTCAAAAGGGATTGCTTGATGGATCAACATTTGACTTATTCAAACAAGTTCTATTAATACTCTCTGCTATGGGAGGGGTAAAATCAGCAACCTTACTATTAGAATGGCTTATCCAAGGAGAAATTTCGTAATGCATATTCCCCCTTATCATAAGAAACCCTCATGGCAACGTTTTTTTGTTGGTGCAGTATTCGGTGGAATCATTGCATATATAATTCTAATTTATATGTATGGATCGATGTATGAATCGTTATTAGAAGAAAATCAACAATTAAAGTCTAAGATTAGTGAATTAACTTTACAGAACGATGCATTAACAAAAAGTAACGAAGATCTTAACGAAAAGACAAATAAAGCTCCTACTATTGAGAGTATTGAAATAAATATTGATAACTGGGAAAAATATAAAATGGATCGATTAACCGTATATGAACTCGAAGAATTAGTTAAAGAAGAAATTAAACATTTAATTGGAGAAAAAGTTTCCAATATTGCCGAAAGTGATTTTCTTTTAGAACGAGCCATTGAAAATAAGAGTTATAAAATGAATGACGTTACGTATTATTTTAACATTTCTAAAATGACTATTTCAGAAACATTAAAATTAACGTTAAAAGCTAAATTAACGGAGTAAAAGGAGATGGAAATACATCTCCTTTTACTCCATTTTATGTTGATTCTTACATACCTCATCTAAGTCACGAATTACTGCTTCTGCTTCATCCCATGAATAAATCGTTGCACCGGATGCTAATGGATGGCCTCCACCATTATATTTTGCCGCTACGGTATTAATGATAGGTCCTTTTGAACGTAATCTAACACGTATTTGTTCTTCTTCCTCAATAAAAAACACCCAAGCCTGTATTCCTTCTACATCACTAATCACATTAACCATCTGCCCAGTTTCGGAAGCAGTGACACCGAATTTGTCCAGGATTTCTTTTGTTAATTTAATAACACATAATCCTGATGAATATAAATTAAATTCTTGTAGGATATATCCTTTTAATCTTGAAATATTATCTTTTACGCTATATAAATCCGTAAATAGTTTTGTTCTATTAAAATCATATGTAATTAGTTCTGCAGCGTATTGAAATGTTTTTTCAGTTGTATTGGGAAACATAAATCTCCCTGTATCGCCAACTATTCCAGCAAACAATAGTCTTGCAGCATCAGAATTTAATTTCAAACCATATTCCTTACCTTGTTTATAAAATTCATAAATCATTTCACTTACTGAACTTGCATCTGTATTTTCCCAGCGAATGTCACCATATTTATCTACAACTGGGTGATGATCAATCTTAATTAACCTTTGACCCATGTTGTATCGTTGATCGTCAATACGAGGCGAGTTTGCTGTATCACACACAATAACTAGAGCATTTTCATAATTGGAATCGTCAACCCTATCCATTCGATTTAAAAAAGTTAAATCAGGATCATCTTCACCAACAGCATAAACTTTTTTTTCGGGAAAAGATGCTTTTATTATTTCTTTTAATCCACCTTGAGAACCTATTGCATCTGGATCGGGACGAATGTGACGGTGAATAATGATGGTTTCATAGGATTGGATCGATTCAATTATTTTCTTGATAGACATGTAAATCCCCCTCTTTTCAGTAAATTCATTGTTAAAATCTAGCATCCTAGATAAAAAAAAGATACAATAAGACTGATCCCATTTTACCTAGGAGAGATATCATGATTATTTTACCAATTCTTATTGTTTTATCACTTGTACTCTATGTTTATTATAAGGTTGCCATCATTAAGAGTAAAGATGGACTTACTCAACATTACTTTAATGCGAGATCGAAAATCTGTCTTGGAAGTTTTGTTTTTTGTTTCGGGATTAATCAATACTTTTTCTATTTAACTCGTATTTCTTTATTTATTGGAATTATTTTTGTATTACTTGGGTTATATCAAATGTATGATGGGTTCAAACAAGATAAACATTACCGTAATGAGTGGAAAAAATTAAATCCAAATGAATAAACCAAGCTGAAATTCAGCTTGGTTTTTACTTTTTTAGCATACATTTTAACGATGGATGAGTTGGGCCATGATTAATCCTTTTCCGACTAATTTATTTTCACTAAATACTTCAACATCTATCTTTGCGTATAATCGTCCTGCATCTAATACAGTCGGTTTAATGGTTAATATACTTTCAATCTGCACAGGCTTATTAAAATAAACGGTTATATTTTCTATTGTAATATCCGCTTTTCTGTCTTTTTGTAATAATCTAGAACTAGCCTCTGTCATAAGCGCTGTGAAGACACCATTTGATAATGTTCCTAACTGGTTTGTCATTTGCGGAATTACTTCTGTCGTATATACCTCTTCATCCGCTGAAAATTGCAAGTTACGTGAAACGATATCATCAATCGTTTCTCCTACTTGCGGTTGTCTTTGTATTTGCTGAAGTGCCTTTAAGACATCTTGTCTTGAGACAACCCCTTTTAAAATTCCGGAATTATCAACTACTGGCACTACTTCTATTCCTTCCCAAACCATTGTATGAGAAACCGAAGCAAGAGATGTTTTGGATTTTACAACTAAAGGTTTCTTACTCATCACTCGGTCAATAGGGATATTTTTATCTTTTCCTACGATATCTTTTGAAGAAACCATTCCAATTACACGTAATTTTTCATCTACAATCGGAAAACGAGAATGTCCCGATTTTTCATTAAGCTCATACCATTTTCCAACCGTATCCTTTGTTTTTAAATAACTTGTTTCTTCCAATGTAGTGGCAATATCCCCAACAAAAATAATTTCTTTCTTAATTAATTGGTCATAAATTGCACGGTTAATCATAGCTGCAACAGTAAACGTGTCGTAACTTGTGGATATAATTGGCAATTCTTTGTCATCCGCTAATTTTTTAATATGTCCTTCTGTATCAAAGCCACCAGTAATTAAAACAGCAGCCCCTTCATTTAAAGCTAACTCATGCGCTTTGATGCGGTTCCCAACAATAAGCAATGAACCGGCTTCAGTATAACGCATCATAGCTTCAAGTTGCATTGCTCCAATAACAAACTTACTTAACGTTTTATGAAGCCCATTACTACCACCTAACACTTGTCCATCAATAATATTAACGACTTCAGCAAACGTTAACTTCTCAAAGTTTTCTTTCTTCTTACGCTCAATACGAATCGTCCCTACACGTTCTATCGTACTAACGAGTCCTTGATTTTCAGCATCTTTAATCGCTCGATATGCAGTTCCATCGCTTACATTTAATTGTTTGGCAATTTGCCGTACAGAAATCTTATGGCCAACATCTAATGAAATGATATGTTGAATGATTTGCTCATGTTTTGTTGTTACCATTTACATCACCAGCTTTCAACTGTACTATCTCAACTTTTAAATCTTATTATACAGTTGAAGCAACAGAATCTCAATGCATATCTACTTGCCTTGATGTCAGCTCCTTCTGTTCCATTACAGGTGGTTTGGTCATTTGTAAAAGTGTAGCTAAATTAGCCCCTATCACAAGGAATAGAAATACGAGCCAGCTCCCCCAAAATACTTGTTCTAACGTTGTTACAGCATAAGGAAAATATGGCCATGCTACATAAAGGAAAAAGGCAGCCAATAGTAAACGTAAAATTGCATAGTTTTTCATAAAATCCCCCTTTCTATTCTATAATTATGAAAATCATGACTCTTTAGAACTTAGTTGTATAAAAACTTGGTATTCGTCTTTGGCAGACTTAGAATAAAATAGTTTTTTCATAATAAAACTCTACTAATCCCGTATTAATTTCTATAATAAAAAACGTAAATACCAGTTAATCAACATATCACCATAAAAATATGAAATAAGTGCAGCTAGAATGATAGAAGGACCAAAAGGAACAGGCTGTTTTCGAGCAATTACTTTAAATATCATGAATAGCATTCCTATAATTGCGCCAATAAGACATGCTAAAAAAAATGCAAGCAGTACTTTCTGCGTTCCAAGTATAATCCCAAGTACACCGAACAATTTCATATCCCCAGCGCCCATACCCCCGCGACTAAAAAGAATAATAATAGCGATAATACCAAATCCGACAATCGAACCAATAATCGGTGACCACCATGGATCAAGCGGATGAACCATACGCATTATAAGAAAGAACGGTAGGAAAAATAATAACACTTTATTTGGAATGAGCATGTAGGTTATATCAGAAACTAAAATAATATTAAGCATAGAAACTAGTAAAATAGCAGTAATTAATTCCGTTTGCAAACCTATCCTAAAATAACTAAACGCAAAAAGGAATCCAGTAAATAATTCAACTACCGGATAAATAAAAGAAATATTCGCTTTACAATTTCGACACTTTCCCCCTTGAAATAAGAAAGAAAAAACAGGAATCAATTCATACCACTGTAGTTGCTTCTTACATGATGGACAGTAGGAACGGTCATTAGCAAATGTTTCATTTTTAGGTAGGCGTAGTCCTACTACATTAAAAAAAGAACCAAAAGTTATTCCGAATACAAAAAAGAAAATGGTTATCATCGTGTCCATTCGATTGCTCCTTATTTTATAATCATGAGAATTTAGTTCTAGGTCATTATACCAACTTTTTTAATAGAAGAGAAATTAAAAACGTGAGCTAATCAGCTCACGTTTTTTTACAATTCTATTCCTTCTCCAATCTTCAATGCTTTTCCTTCCCCAGTCCTTACCTTACTTACAAAATCATCCGGATCCTGCTCAATAACTGGGAACGTATTATAATGTACAGGAACAACAATCTTCGCATTTATCCAGTCGGCTGCTACCAATGCATCTTCCGGCCCCATCGTAAAGTTATCACCTATTGGAATAAAGGCAACATCAATATCATTCATTTCACCGTACATTTTTAGGTCTGTAAACAATGCCGTATCACCAACATGATAAATGGTTTTACCTTCTACCGTTAGTAAAATTCCTGCGGGCATACCGCCGTAAACGACATTACCGTCTTCTTCTGTGTATGAAGAACCGTGAAACGCTTGTGAGAATTTTACTTTTCCAAAGTCAAATTCACGGGAACCTCCAATATGCATCGGATGTGCATTTAAACCTTTAGAAGACAGATAATTAGCTAATTCATTTGGCGCAACTACTAATGCATCATTACGTTTTGCTATTTCAAAGGTGTCTCCAACATGATCGTTATGTGCATGAGTTAATAAAATAACGTCAGCTTTAATCGTATTTGCATCCAAATCACATGCTTCGTTTCCAGATATAAATGGGTCAAATAAAATTGTATGATTCGCTGTTTCAACTTTTACAACTGAATGTCCATGATAAGAAACTTTCATGTTTGTTCAACTCCTTTAAGAATGTATATTTTAATTCTACTAGAAGATTACTAATTCTTCCAATATTTAATAGTTTTGCCAGGAACTCTCATAAATACCAATTAAATGTGGATCAATTAGAGTATTTGGTTTAAGCTCGACGATTTCTCCATTTGTAGATTCAATCTCTTGATCTTCATCTTTTCCAAAATAGGTTAAACTAGGTAATAAATCAGTCGTCAAAAATTGCGTTGGAACATGGATGTCGATTTCATCTACATCTATTTTCTGCCTGGAGGCCATGACAAACCCCCAATTACCAAAGCTAGGTATGTCTACATGGAAATTTTCTACATGTAATCCTGTTGAAGCAATAGTTTCTGAAATCGTCCAATATACTCCTGGTGCAAATACAGGACTTGTACTTTGAACCATTGCCGCCCCGTCCGGTGATAAATGATTCCTTACCAATGAATAAAACTCCCACGTATACAGCTTATTTAAACTTTCATCATTTGGATCCGGTAAATCCACAATAATGACATCATATATGACATTACTATTTTCGAGAAACTGAAAAGCATCGGTGTTTACCACCTCAACTTTTTCATTTTTAAGTGAACCCTCATTTAGTTCTAAAACTAGACGATTGGTATTCGCTAAATCAATAACTGCAGGATCTAAATCTACGAGGGTAATCTTTTCCACCTCATCATATTTTAGTAATTCTTTCGCAGCGATTCCATCCCCCCCACCTAGAATAAGAATATTTTTTGGATGTTTAACGTAAGACATTGGTGGATGGACTAATACCTCATGATATCGATGTTCGTCAGCGGAACTAAATTGTAGAGAACCATTTAAAAAAAGACGTACATCATTTGTATGGTAATCTTGGGTAAGAATAATTTTTTGATAACTACTCTCTTCCATATGTATAATCGGATCCTTATATAATTTCTGTTCAAAATGAAAGGCCGCTTCTTCTCCAAAAAATATACCAATAATGAGAGCAACCAAGATAACTATTCCAAAGAATATATGAATACTAAACCTTTTTATTTCATTACGGAATAGCCATAGGACACCGAGTGCAATAATTACATTAATGCAACCAACTAAAAAGGCAGATTTTACTAAACCAAATTGTGGGCGGAGTAAAAAGACGAAGAGTAAACCACCAATTAACCCACCTGCATAATCGGAAAATAAAACCCTTGCTGTACTACGATTTAACTGCACACCAATTTCGTTAGCCTTACGAATTAGAATAGGTAATTCAAACCCTGTTAATGCACCGATAATTATAGTAATTGCATATAAGAAAAAGGCGTCCGTTCCCTCTGGTGCAAATGCGGTCATTCCGAACATCATAAAGCTAGAAAAACCACCAATTAATCCTACTGAAAGTTCTATCCAAATGAACGCTAAAATTAAGTTTTTCATTACCTTTTCACTGAGACTAGCTCCAATTCCCATCCCAGTTAAAAATAAGGAGATTGTTAAGGTATATTGTTTTACCCCATCCCCTAAAATATATGAACCTAATGCACCAAATAATACCTCAAAAATAATTCCACAAATAGAAACAATCCCACTAGACCAATAAATAATATTACTTTTTCTTGTTGCCTCATAATTCATTATTATTTCACTCCGAAACCAAAATACTATTTTAACTAATCAACGAATAAAGAAGACCAAGCGTTTGCCTGGCCATTACCAATGATACTATGTAATTGATGCACCCACTACGAAACCAAGTCCAATCGAAACACTCATAGACAATATACCAACAGCTATATTATTGTTTTTTAACTGTTCCTCCATCGAAAATGTACGTGTTAATAGTTCCACAATAACATATACAGCCATTTGTAAAACAACCCCAACAAGTCCCCAAATGATTGTGTCATAAATATGTGCACTATTATAAATCGCAAAAGCAAGAATTAAACAAATTCCTAGTATTTTTCCAGCTACAGATAAAGCAACTGCAACATTCCCATTTTTAATTTCTTCATAATCTTTATATTTCCGAGTAATATTTTCAAAAATAAATAAACCAATTAGTACGATTACTATCGAAATAAAAAAATACAAAATTGTTGCTATAAACGTGTTCATTTATAAACCTCCTCTTATTTACCAGCTCCTGGTCCACCACCACGGTAAGTGGAGTTTCCGCGTTTAGGTGGGCTAGACGTGGAACCGCCATAATATCCACCTTTGTAACCACCATAACAACCTTCATTTACACAGTCTTGGGATCTTCTTGAACTCCAATTATTCCCAAATAAACTGTCTAGCATTCGTATCGTAAAATATGTACTTAAAAAACTTGGCGAATAATTCCTCTTAACGAATGTTTCACTAGCTACCTCAATTAATAAAACATCACGATCAATTTCACTTTGTTTTAGTGTGATAAAGTAATCAGGATAAATAAACATTTGTGAATCGTCTACAACTTCACTTTCCTCATTTGGTTTCACTTTTTCAGTTAACAATGAACTTAATTCATTTAATTGAAATTGTTTTGTAGCATAAATTTCAGCCATACTATCATCTTCCATTACGACATCTACTTGAGGAAAGTTGGAAGCAATAAGTGCATCTATTTGATTACTAGGACTCTCTTTAAGGTTGTTGATAATATTTTCCTTCGATGGTTCTTCTGGAATATCTTCAGCTGTTATCTCCATATTTTCTTCCATTCCACGGTTCGAACTATCTGGCATAGGGGATGAACATGCTGTAATAAGTAATAAAAACAAAATAAGTCCAATCCAAACTATCCACTTTTTATACAAAAGTAGTCCCCCCTTGACTAAAAGGAAAGGAGCAGAAAAAACTGCTCCATTCTATTATTTCCCAAGCTTTTCTTTTAGTGCCGCTAATTCATCGTCAATATCGTTTGTTTCTAATTCCTTAAATTCATCATCAAGGGAACGACTTTCTCTTGATAAATCTTCACTTGTCTCAGCTTCTGCTTCGTAACGTAATACTTTCTCTTCCATGCGTTCAAATCCTTGTTTAGATTCATCATTTCCTATGGAAGACATAGTACGGTTAATTTTCGTTCTAGTTTTTGCCGATTCTGCACGAGCTTTTAAGGAATCCTTCTTCAGTTTCATTTCATTATATTCTTTTTTCATTTCGTCTAACTTATCACGAAGCATGTCTGCATCCTGTTTTGCACGCTCCCAAGATTCGTTTAAACTTTGAGCAGTTGCTTCATGGTCTTTTTTATCTTGTAATGCCCGACGTGCTAATTCATCATTACCCACTTCAATAGCTTTTACAGCTTGTTCCTGTCTTTTTTCTACCATTGCATTTGCATCATTCGCTTTACGTTTTAACATTTTTTCATTGGCAATTTGTTTGGCAACTGCGGCTTCAACTTCGCGAATGTCCTCTGCCATATCACGCATATATTGATCAAGCATTTTCACTGGATCTTCCGCTTTTTCAAGTACTGAATTCAACTCTGAACTAACAACTGTTTTAACACGTTTGAAAAATTTAAACATCTATTTTTCCTCCTTAATATGATCCTGCTATAATTTTTAATTCATAGGGTTCAATCGAATAACCAAAGCTAACTTCAATCTCGGTCCCCCATGATTCAACACTTAAATAACTTTTCTCTTCCCCATCAACATAGTCCGCATAATGGGTTTCCATTCCTTGAAGGTTAGAACTTCTTCCTTCACCAAGCACCCTTGCTGTTCCTTCTTCCTCTTTATAATATGCTTTATTTTCATATGTTATCTGTTGAGGGTATGGTTTAGATATTGGAACTTGAACTCTTTTATAAATACCTAGTTCTAACTCATCATCCATTTCAGCAGCTAGCCAGATTGTCTGATGTCCACCTTCCTCAAGCAATTGATAGCTTAACCACTCATAGCCACCATCACGGTATGTTAATTTTCCTACCACTTCATAATCTTTTAGATCGTAAGTAATAATATCACCAATTTGTATGTTTAAAGCATTTCTCTCTTTCGGCTCTGCTTTATCGACTTTTTTAGTAGAAAAAAGTCTTGAAAATAATCCCACAAGTTCACCTCAATTCATTTTCATATCTTCTTTAATAAGTAATACGGTACTGTCTTAAAAAGGTTTCAAAATTTTTTCTTCTTTTTATTTTACCATACAGAAAGTGCTGTATGGCAAGTCGAGTGTTGTTTTTTAAATAAAAAAGGAAACCTACTTAAGGCTTCCTTTTTCATTTCATGCTTTTCGGTTATTAAAATGATGAATCCCAATATTATTTTCCAATTCATCTTCTACGACGCCACTTTGATAGCTTTCCATCAGTTGATTCTGTACAGCTTGAATACCATCTTTATCTTCAATAAATACACGTTTTTGATTATTGATCATTTGAGTATCGATGTTATTTTTATTTACTTTTGTCACCACAATCACCTCCGTATGATTAGTATGTCCCAATATTTGTACTAATGTTGTAACATTCTTTACCAACAATATATTGTAGCGCTTACTTTATGGGTTTATAATGAGAAGTGAAAGGGGAGATCCAAATGGAATATAAAAATATTGTAGTTGCAGTTGATGGTTCAGATGCGGCGGAAAAAGCTTTTAAGAAATCTATCGAGATAGCAATCCGAAATGATGCTCGTCTAATTCTTGCGCATGTCGTAGATTCACGCACTTTTGCTACCGCTGAAACTTATGATCGTTCTTTAGCTGAGCGGGCTGAAGAGTATGCTAAAGATTTATTAAATAATTACGCGAATGACGCTAAAGCTTCAGGAGTTTCTAAAGTAATACAATGTATTGAATATGGTTCCCCGAAAATAAAAATTTCAAAATCAATAGCGAAAAATTATCATGCAGATTTAATTATTTGTGGTGCAACTGGCCTAAATGCTGTTGAACGCTTTATTATTGGAAGTGTATCCGAAAGTATAACTAGACATTCAACATGTGATGTTTTAGTTGTTCGTTAATTTCTATATCCCTTTTATCACAACTTAATTATGTTTAAAAAAGGTTTTGTTTAAGTAAACAAAACCTTTTTTAACATTACATATTCGCTAGACGTACTGTATCTCTTGCAATCATTACTTCCTCATTTGT
The DNA here is from genome assembly GCF_042678465.1 of Oceanobacillus caeni. Lineage (NCBI taxonomy): Bacteria > Bacillati > Bacillota > Bacilli > Caryophanales > Bacillaceae > Oceanobacillus > Oceanobacillus caeni. Next base: position 167,274 of record NZ_JBHTKV010000002.1, read on the forward strand.
TGGAATAACAATGACTTTTACAGGGGAATGTGGATAGTTTATAAACTGTTCTTTTCCTCTTACATTATTGCGGCTTGGATCCCAATAAACGCCCATGAATTCTAATCCAGTTAGAATCTTTTCACGCATCGTAATACTGTTTTCTCCGACACCTGCTGTGAAGATAATTGCATCAACACCTGACATTTTCGCAGCGTAAGACCCAATATATTTATGGATTCTTCCCGCAAATACGTCTAATGCTAGTTGACCACGTTCATTTTCGGCTCCAGCAGCTTCAATATCACGTATATCACTTGAAAAGCCAGATAAAGCAAGTAGTCCACTTCTCTTATTTAAAACATCAACAACTTCTTCTGCAGTTTGACCTGTTTTTTCCATAATGTAAGGAATTAATGCAGGGTCAATATTACCTGAACGAGTTCCCATTGTTACACCAGCAAGTGGTGTGAATCCCATGGAAGTATCTATAGATTTTCCACCTCGTACTGCTGTTATACTAGCCCCATTTCCAATATGACAAGATAATAGGCGCAGATTTTCTAAAGGAACTCCCATCATTTCTGACGCACGATGTGTAACATATTTATGCGATGTACCGTGGAAACCATATTTACGAATGCCATATTTTTCATAATATTCATAAGGTAAGCTATACAAATAGGATGATGGTGGCATTGTTTGATGGAACGCTGTGTCAAATACTGCTACCATAGGTACATTTGGTAAAATATCTTTAAACGCATGAATACCAGTTAAGTTTGCTGGATTATGCAATGGTGCAAGTTCTGAAACCTTCTCGATATTTTCAATCACTTCATCTGTAATTAATACGGAGTCATTAAAATATTCACCACCATGTACAACACGGTGTCCAACTGCATCAATCTCGTCAAATGATTTCATAACTCCTGTAGAAATTAGGGAATCTAATAACATTTTAACCGCTATTCCATGATCGGGAATATCTCCTACTTTTTCTTCTTTATTACCATTTACCTCAATCGAAAAAATAGAATCGTTTAAGCCAATTCTTTCTACTAAGCCGATTGCAGTCACTGATTCCTCTGGCATTTTAATCAATTGAAACTTTAAAGATGAACTCCCAGCATTTACTGCTAATACGTTACTCATTGATGTCACTCCTACTATTCATTTCATTATTTAGTATGATACTTTTTAAACCATACATTCATTTGACCTAAAATATCAGCCATCGCGTTTGCGTTTTTAAATGAAGGTAATTGCACGAGTAAGGGTTGTTTTACTTCTTTCGTATGACTACCTTTCTTTTGTAAAATCAAAATACTTTTTGTGTTGTTTTTTGACTTAAAGGCAGTTTCTGGCAAACGTATAACTCCAATAATATGGGTATGTTTATGAAGGAATTGATTAAGTTTATCTGACTGATCACTGTCAAACAAGAACTCAGGTATGATAAAAATTAAATATCCAGCTTCCTTTGTGTACATTATACTTTGCTCTATAAATAAGTGATGCGCATATGAATGTCCATTATCGGCTTCTAATTCATATTTGCTTGCTTGTATATCATCAGGATAATATCCTACTGGTAAATCAGAAACAACCAAATCTACTGGATCTAGCAAAAACGGTCGTAAACTATCTTGTTGAAAAAACTCAATTTGCTTCTTTTGCAAATTTGCATTGGATACAGCTAAATGAATTAGTGTCGGATCCACTTCACTAGCATAGGCATCAACTTGTTGTTTCAAATGTTCGAGTACTGTTGTCAACAAGTTGGCTGTCCCACCTGCTGGGTCAAATAAACGAATGTGTTCCTTTTTCTCCATTAACTTATCTGCTAAATACCCAACAATCATAGATACTGTCTCAGGTGTAATTAAATGCTGTTGTTGTGTAGAGTCTTTCATACCTTTTAATATAGCTAGTTGTACGGCTTTTCTAATCTCAATCGTTGAAAAAGTTGAAAGATCTATATCATTTAAAGCATTTTGTAATGTCTTTGTTATATGTTGATCCATATCCTCATGTACTTCTTCGTAGAATAATAAATCCATTGTATCAGCTAAACTATCTAGATATGGTTCATTTAAATATTGTTGAATGGTCAACGCTGTCTGATCTAACCAGCTAAAAAGTTTTTCAACATTCACCTTTTCCATGACAAAATCCTCCAATCGCTTCCTCGACAACTAACTTATTGTAACAATAAAGTACAATTATGTAAAAAGATTTCATAAGTAATAATAATTGCTAAAAATGTTGGGAAGACGAAAAAGGTTTTAACACAAGAATGGCCTCCCAATAAAATTGGGGGCCATCACTAGTTATTTTGCATTTTTAGCAGCTTCAATTGCAGCTTCATAATTTGGGTGATCAGTAACTTCTGGTACATATTCAACATAAGTAACTTGATTATTTGAATCTACAACAAAAATAGCTCTTGCTAGTAAACGATTTTCTTTCATTAGTACACCGTAACTTTCACCAAAAGATGCATCTTTGTGATCTGATAATGTATCTACGTTTTCGATCCCTTCTGCAGCACACCAGCGCGCTTGAGCAAAAGGTAAATCCATACTGATTGTTAGTACTTGTACATTTTCCATCTTAGCTGCTTCTTCATTAAAACGTCTAGTTTCAGCAGCACATACCCCTGTATCTACAGAAGGGACTGCTGTAATTAATTTTACTTTTCCTTCGTAGTTATCCAATGTTACTTCTTTAAGTTCATTAGATAATACAGTGAAATTAGGAGCCTTATCTCCGACTTTCACTTCATTTCCTACTAAAGTAACCGGTTCTTGCGAGAATGTTACATTTGCCATATGATAACCCCTCTCTAATTATTCCTTCAACCTTATTATGAATATAACCCCTACTTGTGTCCAATGAAAAGGTAGTTTATTCATAAAATGTTATTATATATCATAATTTATATTTTCTTCTTTTTTCCCCTTTTTCTCTTCATGCTCTGATTCCTCGGCTGTTTCCGTCCTATATTCACTCTTTGGCTTCTCTTCTTGATGGTGTTTCTTATGATCTTTTTGTTTTGGTAAACTTAATCCAGATTCTTTCAACATCTCTTGAATTTTCTGAAAGACTTGTGGGGCATTATTTAATAATTTCTCATACAGATGTGTTTGTTGATCCAAATGCACCATTTTAATTCCATTTTTACCTAACACTAAAAATGCAATTGGTGTAATCGATACACCACCACCGCTACCGCCACCAAATGGGAGTTGGGAATCCTCGCCACCACCTGAGTTAAATTCACTTCCTCCTGCTGCAAATCCAAACCCTACTTTTGAAACTGGTATAATAATACTTCCATCGGGTGATTCTACTGGATCCCCTACAATTGTATTGGCCTCAACCATATCTTTTAAGTTTTCCATTGCTGTTGTCATTAAACCTTGTATTGGATGCTCTTCCATAAGTAATAACCTCCTAATATTTAGATTTGTATATGCGTGTAAGTTTAATAATTCCTTGTATAGCTTTACCTATTCTAATGGAAACCATGCAATTCAAGTTGGTTTCAAAAAATTCCTGTTGAAACTTTGGAAGAACTTGAATATCGGGATTACACATAAGAATAAGCTTTTCGGCAAAATACCCCATTATAGTTCCTTTAATTGACCAAAGAACTCCACTCATTACTCCTGTAGTGCTGGCCTCTCCCGTCCCTATGTTGGTTGTCCAATTAAGTTGGTGAAGCGTCGTATTATGTAAAATAGATTGTACTACTTCTAATCCTTTTCTAATTGTTTTTAAAATCGAATCTATTTTTGGGTCTTCTAACATAGGCTCAAGATCTTTTGTAATTGGTAATTTATCTAAATCCTCTAGGGGAAAATCTTTATTTATTAATTTAATTTTGGCTAATGATAATGATATATGAAACAGTTGTTCTTTTCCTTCATAGGAATAATGAATCGTAATATAAATTCTTAAAAACCAAATAAGGAAGACGATCAAGAATAAAAGGACTAGCACTATTCCAGCTATAAGCAGCAACATAATACGCACCTCTAATTTTGCCTTTCTTTTTATTTTGCTACTCTTTTCCAATTTTACTCATGATTTTTCATCGTTTAGGACAAGCATATAGAAGCATGATAGTATAGATGTACGGATAAACCTTTTACATACAAACTGGAGGATGAAAAATGACGAAGAGGAATAATATTCATTTTTACTATCATAAATGCGAAGAAATTGTTAATAAACTGGAACCCTTATTTGAATTAGTAAATAAACATGATTTTAATATTGTTGATAACCATGAAGATGCCAATGTGATCATAAGCATCGGAGGTGACGGTGTATTTCTCGAAGCGGTTAGAAAGACTGGTTTCAGACAAGATGCGATTTATGCTGGATTTACCCTTGGAAATTTATCAAGTTTGTATTGTGATTTTAGTTTAGAAAATTTTAATGATTTACTCGAAACGATTTCACGTGAAGGGATGAAGGTTCGGAAATTCCCTGTCATTAAGGTGCAAGTAAATGGTTTGCGTCCTTTTTATTGTTTAAATGAGTTAACGATACGATCCACCATTGTTAAGACGATTGTGCTTGACGTTTTTATTGATGAGCGCCATTTTGAAACGTTTCGTGGGGATGGAATGGTTATAGCAACACCAACTGGTAGCACTGCTTATAACAAATCAAATAAAGGAGCGATCATTGATCCCCTTATTCCGAGTTACCAAGTATCAGAGATATCTTCAATGAATAACAATAACTACCGTACATTAGGCTCTTCATTTGTTTTGGATAAAAGTCGTAAATTAACATTAAAGGAAATTGAGGATGGAAATGATCATCCAATTATAAGTTTTGATAATGAAGCATTTCCAATTCGTAAAATAGATAAAATAGAGATTACGATGGATGATACTGTTGTAAAAACCGTTCGGTTAAAAAATAATTCTTATTGGGATCGGGTAAAAAGAATGTTTCTATAGAGCAAAATCAGGATTACCCTTACATGTCTTTAAAAAATATTAACGGGCTATCCTTAAGTGGATAGCCCTTGCCAGTTATATTCAATTTAAGTTTTATTTACCAGAAAATTGTTGTTGAGCCATAGATACTAAGCGTTTTGTAATTTCTCCACCAACTGATCCGTTAGCACGAGAAGTCGTATCAGCACCTAAGTTTACGCCAAATTCTTGAGCGATCTCAACTTTCATTTGTTCTAGTGCTTGTTCTGCACCAGGTACTAATAATTGGTTTGAATTATTACTATTGTTATTTGCCATGTTTGTTTACCTCCTTTGGTTTTTCAAAGAAGCGGCTACTTATTTAATTTGGCCGCCGAATTGTTGTTGAGCCATTGAAACTAAACGTTTCGTAATCTCTCCACCAACAGAACCGTTAGCACGAGAAGTAGTGTCTGCACCAAGTTGAACCCCAAATTCCTGAGCAATCTCAACTTTCATTTGTTCTAGTGCTTGCTCTGCACCAGGAACTAATAATTGGTTTGAGTTGTTGCTGTTGTTATTTGCCAATTTGTTCACCTCCTTGGTACTTGTAGATTGTGCACAATTCGGTGAAACCATTCATTTTTTTAACAGGCAATTACTGGTAAAAGACCAATGAAAGTAACAAACATCGCACTGTTCTATCTTCAAGCTGTTGTTCAAAAAATCCGGTGAAAATGATAATTACAATAAATCACTAAATGGATTTAAGGAATTATTTTTGTCGGTTATTTTCAATGTTTCTATCCCTTCTAAAGCTTCTTGAATAGAAGGGGTGAAATCATGTGTTGATTCATAATAATTTACTTTATCTCGTTTTGGTTTCGTTTTTGGTGACCTTGGTACAAAAATAGTACAACAATCTTCATATGGTAAGATAGACGTTTCATAAGTACCAATTTCATGAGAAATATTAATTACTTCTTGCTTATCCATTGTAACAAGAGGTCTAATAATAGGATAATTGGTTACTTCATTAATCGTGTGCATACTATCCATCGTTTGACTAGCGACTTGACCAAGATTCTCACCAGTTGCAAGAGAAAGAATTCCTTCTTTCTTACAAACTTCCTCACTAATTCTAAACATCATTCTCCGCATAATTGTCATAGCATATGCATCTGGCATTTCTCTAAATATTTCTTGCTGTAACTTTGTAAAAGGTACAATGTGAACTTTTATTGATTTACCAAATTTGGTAAGCTGCTTTGCTAAATCAAGAACTTTTTCTTTTGCACGTTCACTAGTATATGGAGGAGAATGAAAGTGGATAGCTTCAATTTCCACTCCACGCTTCATTGCAAGAAAGCCTGCAACTGGGCTGTCTATACCACCAGACAATAATAATAACGATTTGCCAGAAGTACCTACAGGGAGTCCACCGAGGCCAGGTATGACGCTAGAAGTAATGTAAGTAGCTTCATTACGAATTTCTACTTTCACCTCTACATCCGGATTATGCACATCAACAGTAATTCCTTCTGTATTCGATAATAAATGTCCACCCAATAATTGATTCATTTCTTGTGAACGTACAGGAAAATCTTTATTAATACGTTTAACAGTAACCTTAAAGGTGTTTACGTTTTTTGCTTGTTTCAAGGCATAAAGCGCAGCTTCTTTTACCTTCTCTACCTCATTATCAACCTTAATAGCTAAACTTAAACTTTGAATTCCAAATATTTTTTTGCATTTTTCCATAATTGGCTCTGGATCGTTACCATTTAAAATAACAAACATTCTACCCTGTGTACGTTTCACTTTTACATTTGGAAATTCCTTCACTTTTTGCTGTACATTTTGTTGTAATTGAGTAATAAATTGCTTAATGTTTTTACCTTTTAAGGCCATTTCTCCATAACGAATTAATATATGATCAAATTCCATTGTTATCTACTCCAGTGCTTGTTTAAATTCATTTATTGCCCTTTTTAATTCAGTAATAAATGTTTTGATTTCTTCCATTGTATTATCGTAGGAAAGGCTGATTCTTAATGCAGAAGTCGACCTATCCGCCTTAAAACCACATGCAACTAGAACTTTACTTTCATCTTTTGATTTGGATGAACATGCGGATTTAGTAGAGATAAATATATCTTGTTTCCCTAACATATGAATGATAACTTCTGGTTTAACTCCAGGAACAGAAATATTCACAATATGTGGTGCTGCATTTTTCGGAGTATTGACCGTTACACCGTCTATTTTTTTAACCTCCTGGATAATGTACTGTTGCAATTGATACATTTTTGAGCCTTCGTTTTTTTCTTTTTCTTTAATTAAACGTAAAGCTTTCACCATTGCTACTATACCGGCTAGGTTTTCGGTACCAGAACGTATATTTAATTCTTGGCCCCCTCCATGGAAGAGCGGAAATAGTTTCGTCCTTCTATTAACGTATAACAATCCCGTTCCTTTTAAACCGTGAATTTTATGTCCGGAATACGTACATAAATCAATACCGTGTTTTTTAAGATTTAAAGGAACTTTTCCTAATCCTTGTACATCATCCACATGAAAAAAGAGTTTCGGATAATGTTTTGCAATTTCTCCTATTTCCTTAATTGGTTGTATGGATCCTATCTCATTATTAACATGCATAATACTGATTAAAATAGTGTCTTCCCGAATAGCATTTTTTAAATCCTTTAAAGAAATAATGCCTTGTTCGTCAACTGGTAAATAAGTAATTTCAAAACCTAATTTTTTCAAACCTTCACATGCTTCATAAATAGAAGGATGTTCGATTTCCGATGTAATAATATGTTTCCCGCGATTTTGATGCTCAAGAGCTATCCCTTTTATCGCTATATTATTACCTTCCGTACCACCTGATGTAAAAATGATTTCTTCCTTTTCAACGTGTAATAAATCAGCAGCTTGTGTTTTAGCAGTAATAAGTAATTTTTCAGCTAAACCTCCAAACTGATGGATGGAGGATGGGTTACTATAATATTGTGTAGAGACTTGATTAAAGCTTTCTAAAACAGATGGATCTGGTCTAGTTGTCGCACTGTTATCTAAGTAAATCATTGTAAAACTCCTTATATCAAAAATAAAAAATTAAGAGCTTATCGATAAGTTGGTTAGTAAAAATCCCTATACTTATCGTAAGCCCTTAGTTTTAAATAGAAATCACAGCTTGCGTTTCTTCGATTTTTTTGAGTGCACCAGGCTCAATTTCTTCTATAGCCTTTGCAGCAGTCTCTAAAGCTAATTCATATTCATAAGATCTAAATAGTCGCTCCGATTCAGCTAATTTAGCAGCTAATAATGGATACTTGCTACGATACCTATTCGCATACTGAATGACCTGTTCTGTTAAATATGCTTGATCAAGCATTAGGTCTGTATCATCTATTGTTTGATCTAATGAAACTTTAGCTTCTGATAACGCTTCTTGAACCGCTGACATATCTAGTGGTGTCTTCTCTAACGCTACTATAACTTGATTATTCTTATTCGCTGTATTCTCAATACGATTCCAAATATACGTAGGGACTCCAGGGATATTGCTCTTTTTTAGTTTTCTATTTAGATTGTATAGCTGAGCTCGCATTTCTGCAAGTGTATCCCTAGCTTCCATCTCATCTTTACGCAGGTTTTTAATACTTTCTTTAAATTCCTCAAGATTTTCTTCTAGTTCCTCAAGTTTTAGAAATCCATCTTCCAACCTTTCACGTAATTCGGAATGACCAATTTCTTCTTTATCCATATTCAAGGCCAATTGTTCTAACTGATCTTCCATAGAAGAAATCAATTTCCCAAGGTTTAAATATTTTTCCATATCCGCGTCTTCAAAGTAATAAGCTTGCTTTAATTCTTCTACTTCATCTTGTGTAATTTGGAATTTTTTTCTAACATTTTCAAAAGCTTGCTTAAAACTTGGAATTTTTGAGTCGGTGAAGCTCTTAGCTATTGCTTCTTTTTCTAATAATTGGTACATTTCGTTAATTCTTTCCTCGATATCGGCTAAAAATTGTTCAGCTCCTTCAGTCTCCCCTTTTTCGAGTTTCTGAACTAGATCCCTTAGCTTCCCATGATATGTATGAATTTCTTTTTCCAATCCTAAATGCTCAACTCGATACCCATCTTCTCTCATTTCTTTAATGCCAGCCAATAGGTTATCTAGTTGTGAAGGGATATCATTTTTGCATTTTTTGAAGGTTATAGGAAAATGATCAATTACCTTTTCTAGTTCTTCTTTTTCCAGTTTCATTTTTAGAACAAGTTCTTTTGCTTCAAAATAATTACCTTCATCTACTAGTTCATAATACTTTTTGAAGGAGTCTTCAAGCTTATCAATTTCATTGTCAAAAAATAACTCTGCTTTTCCATATTGATATCGATTTTTTGAGAGAATTCTTCTTAATCCCTTTATACTAGGTTCAAGCTCTTCTATTTCTTTTCTACTTACTTCTTCAGACTTTAAAAGCTCTTCTAAACCATTTAATATCTCATCAATTTCTTTTTCGATGGACTGTAGATTATCTTCTGTCGTTAGTAGTACTCTTTTCGCTTTCGGTATAAAAAATCGATCTGCAGCTTCTTCAGCATCCATTAAATATTCTTCAATATCAGCTAATTCTTTTGTAACGATATTTTCCCATCGTTCTTTCCATTCCTCAAAACGTTCTAACGTTTCACCAGAAAGATTTAAACTTTTTATACGACTTAATTGTCCAGCAACTTCCCTCTCCATAATGTCCAGTTTCCATGTTTCCAACCGGTCAACTGTGTCGTAAATTCTTTTTCTTAAAATCAATCCTATAATTAACAATACGATAACAACTAGTAATAAACTGATGAATAATGCCATAAAAAGCCTCCCAACCAATTCCAACAAAGAGGATACTTTATAAGAAAAATGTGGTTCATCGAGATTAGATATATCAACCCAAAAGCCTGATAGTATTAATTTCGATGGAACAAACATATTATGTTATTTAATCCACATGAATGAAAATTTGAAAATTATATATCTATGATATCATGGAATTGATATTTTTGGCTAAAATTATACAAATAAATTCATCTTTCGTCACGTTTTTTTAATTTACTGCTTTTCTTTTTATATCTTCACTGCTCATTACAATGAAATCTAGCCAATCTTTTATCACTCTTACATACTTTTTAACAAATAGTTGACGTGAATAATCACCCACTACTTGGTTTTTCCAATCATTGTGTAAAATATATGGTGTAATAAGCATCCCTTTTAATTGCATAAATAAGTACTGTTTATAGTCGCTTTTTAAACGTTTACCTAATAAGTCGAAAAAGGTCTTCTTTAAATAAAAATTTTCTTTTGCTAGATAGGTAACTGTCATTTCACGAACAAACACGGAATCTAGTGACAGTTCCCTTTGTATAAAGCATGTTAATTGAAAGTTATTTTGTTTATATTGTATAATTGTTGAAATTAATGAATGTAATTTATCCATGGGAGTCAATAAATTAGTTTCATTTAACGTTTTTTCAATAGAAGATAAATAATCTTCATAATAATTTGTTACGGCGTATTCTAAAAGGCCTTGCTTACTATTAAAATAATAGCTAATAGATGACACGTTAACGGAAGCTCTTTCTGCTATATCGCGAACCGATGTGCCATGAAAGCCTTTTTGGAAAAACAAAGTAGACGCAGCTTTAATTACTTTTTGTTTTGAAGGATTCTGTTTCATCTCGACTCAACTCCTTAATAGTTGAATACGACATTTTATCAATATATCCTTCATTTTTCACTCGACAAATACCGCCTGCGTTGTCGAAGTTTAGCATGATAAAAAGGGAGAGAGCTTATGTTTCAATCAAGCCTTTATTCGGGAGATAGAACGAAAGACTATGAATTAACTATCAAGCAATTAGAAGCTTTAATAAAAGATGAACCAGATCATATTGCAAATTTATCCAATGCATCAGCATTATTAAAACAGTTTTTGACAGATATTAATTGGGTAGGATTTTACATATGGAAAGAAAGCGAGTTAGTTCTCGGGCCATTCCAGGGACTTCCTGCATGTGTAAGAATAGGGTTTGGAAAAGGTGTTTGTGGTACAGCAGTAAAAGAAAGAAAAACTCAAAGAGTAGCAGATGTACTAGCCTTTCCTGGACACATTGCATGTGATAGCGCAAGTAGATCAGAAATCGTTATACCCATTATAAAAGATGGTCAAGTTTTCGGGGTTTTAGACATTGACAGCCCAAATGAGAACCGTTTTGATGAGACAGATCAAACGTATTTAGAAAGATTTGTTAACGTATTGGAAAGGTATTTATAGAGAAGCAGGGACCTTCATCCCCCCCACAGATGGTTAGTCTTCCTCCCGTTTAGATGGGATAAAATAAAAACATTATTCTAAGTTTCCTGTAAAAAAAATTTGACATCCATATTTTAAAATATTATACTAGTCTTTGTGTAAAATAATAGGTAGCCTAAGTGAACCGACGCTTGCACCCATTTCGTTCCTTGTAAATCTAAGCAAGGTGTATCGTGTAACTCTCTGCTGCCAGAGCGATGGTACATGAAAACGGAATGGACAACGTAAGGAACACGCTCTTTTTATTTTATGCAAATAAAATAAATAAAAGGAGGACATTCTATATGTCTCGTTATACTGGACCGGTATGGAAAAAATCCCGTCGTCTTGGAATATCATTAACTGGAACTGGTAAGGAATTAGATAAACGCCCTTACGCTCCTGGTCAACATGGACCAAACCAACGTAAAAAATTATCTGAATACGGATTACAAATGCAAGAGAAGCAAAAATTACGCTTCATGTATGGATTAAACGAACGTCAATTCCGTAACCTATTCACTAAAGCTGGTAAAATGAAAGGTATCCACGGTGAAAACTTCTTGATTTTACTTGAATCTCGCCTTGATAACTTAGTTTACCGTTTAGGTTTAGCTCGTACGCGTAGACAAGCTCGTCAGCTAGTAAACCATGGTCATGTTATGGTTGATGGAAAACGTTTAGACATTCCATCTTATAGTGTGAAACCTGGTCAAACCATTAGTTTACGTGAAAAATCTCAAAAACTAGATATCGTTAAAGAAGCTTTAGAAGTTAATACATTCGTTCCTGAATACTTAACTTTCGATGCGGATAAATTAGTAGGAACTTTCTCTCGTTATCCTGAACGTTCCGAACTACCAGCTGAAATTAACGAATCGCTTATCGTTGAATTCTACTCTCGTTAATAGTGGTACGTTTTATTTAACAGTTTTCAAAGCCCTAGAAACCTTGTTTATCGAGTGTTCTAGGGCTTTTCTGTGTTTTATATTTTCTAAAGAAATCTTATTAAACGGGAGTTAAACCAACTCAACGTGAAAAATCGACTTTACGTCTACATTTCCCCCATAGATAGTCCAATTTTTAGAAAGAAGGTTTTCTAATTGATTGCGTTCCTCTGTGTTGAGATATAATCCTCGAATACCTCTTTCTGTTGTTTGATAATCTATCTCTTCAATCCTATTAAATTTTAATTTTAATAAGTTTTTTAATCCATTAAAGGTAACGAATTTCACTTGATACCCATCTTCAATAATGGATTGAAAAGCGGTAGGATTGTGGTCTCTTAAGTTTATTAAATTACGAAAGTCAAAAGAGTCATGCAGACGATTCCAAACCTCGATGTCCTTTTGTTCTACTAATTCTCGATTCGTGACACCCTTACTTCTTAATGTTTCTATCATATATGCATCCATTAAAGATATCTTTTGTAGTTCCATACACTCTCTCCTTTTACTGGCGGGCGAACTCTTCTTGTTTGTTTTCAATTGGATAGAAGCAAGACACAAAATGACCCGCATCATTACCTTCATCTAAGGTAGGTACATTTCCTTTACAAAATTCTGTAGCAAATGGGCATCTTGTGTGAAATACGCACCCACTTGGCGGATTGGATGGGGATGGTAGTTCCCCTTTTAATACAATACGTTCCCGTTTCTTTTCCTTCATTGGATACGGTAAAGGTATAGCAGAAAGCAGTGCATTTGTATATGGGTGACGGGCATTCTTATACAATGATTCACTATCAGACATCTCCATCATCTTACCTAAATACATGACACCTACCCTATCAGATATATGCCTAATCACTGATAGATCATGTGCAATAAATAGATAGGTTAAACCTAATTCTTCTTGTAGATCCTCCAACAAATTAATTACTTGCGCCTGCACCGATACATCTAACGCACTTACTGGTTCATCTAAAATAATTAATTTTGGATTAAGTGCAAGGGCACGCGCAATTCCAATCCTTTGACGTTGTCCTCCAGAAAATTGATGTGGTAACTTTTTATAATCATCTGCTTTTAACCCTACTAACTCCATTAATTCTAGTACACGTTTTCTTAAATTATTTGATTGGTTATACGCTTTTAATGGTGCGGCAATTATATCTCCCGCCCTCATTCTTGGATTAAGGCTTGTATAAGGATCCTGATAGACCATTTGTACATCTCGCCTAAGTTGGTGTAATTCTTTTGAATTGTATTGTAAAATGCTTTCTCCTTCGAATAAAATATCCCCGGAAGTTGGTTTTAATAAGCCAACAATGGTACGTGCAAGGGTACTTTTCCCACATCCGGATTCACCAACAATCCCTAAGGTTTCTCCTTTATTTAAGGTAAAGTTTACACCATTCACCGCTTTAACATAGTTTGTCGTTCTTTGAAATACTCCTTGTTTTATTGGAAAATGCATTTTCAAATCCCGTATTTCCAATAAAGGTTCAGACATGTTTTAAATCCCCTTCCTGTTCTACATTTTCCATAAGTCTCTTCGCTTCTTTAAACTCCACTTCGGATAAAAGACAAGCTACAAAATGATTAGAAGATCTTTTCGTTAATTCAGGATCAATCAACTTACATTGTTCCGTAGCAAAAGGACATCGTGGATGAAAATTACACCCACTTGGTGGATGAATTAAATTTGGGGGTTGCCCCTCTATATTAAGTAAACGTTCACGAGATTCAGAATCGATACGTGGAAGGGACCTAAGCAACGACCATGTATAAGGCATAGAAGTATGAAAGAAGATATCTTCCACATTCCCCTTTTCTACAATTCTTCCTGAGTACATAACAAGAACTTTCTCTGCCATTTGAGCAATAACGCCCAAATCATGAGAGATAATAATAATAGCCATCCCATATTTTTCTTGAATATTTTTCATAAGTTCTAGTATTTGTGCTTGTATCGTAACATCAAGTGCTGTGGTCGGTTCATCCGCAATCAAAATTTTCGGATTGCATGCGAGTGCAATAGCGATAAGGACACGCTGACGCATTCCACCTGAAAATTGATGTGGGTATGCATTCATTCTTTTTTCTGGATCTGGAATACCTACATCTTTTAGTAATTCAATTGCTCTCTGTTTTGCTTTACTTTTTGGCATGTGATGGTGCGTTAATATCGCTTCCATCAATTGTTCTCCTACTTTAAAAACTGGATTTAAACTTGACATAGGATCCTGGAAAATCATCGCTATATCGTTACCTCTTATTTTCCGAAGTTCCTTTTCTTGTAATTGGAGCAAATTTCTTCCTTCAAATAGAATTTCTCCTTGCGGGTAGAAGGTTGGTGGCTTAGGATTAAGTTGCATGATAGAATGAGCTAGAACACTTTTCCCACTTCCAGATTCACCTACTATACCGACCGTTTCACCTGGCTTAATAATAAAGGATACTCCATCAACTGCCTTTACCACCCCATCTGGTGTATCAATATGAGCTTTCAGATTTTTTACTTCTAGCACCGTCTATCCCTCCTACTATTATCATGAAGCATATTGCTTTCTCTGTTTGAACATTTGTTTTTTTACTTTCTTCTTCCCTTTTGCATAAGGATCAAAAGCATCTCTAAGCCCATCTCCTAATATATTTAACGCTAGGACAGTAACAACAATAAAAATACCAGGAAAAATGGAGAACCAAGGCGCTGTTGTAATATAAATCTGCGCTTCTTGTAACATATTCCCCCATGTTGGTATGGATGGTTCAACTCCAACCCCTAGGAAGCTTAGTGCCGCTTCTGCTAGTATAGATCTTGCAAAAATAAACGTTCCTTGCACAATGATTGGAGACATGACATTAGGAAGAATGTATCGCGATAAAATTACAGGATCCTTAATTCCTGATGTTTTGGCAGCTTCAACATATTGAATATTTTTTACTTGAAGAACACTTGAGCGTACAACTCGTGTCATAACAGGCCAAAAGGAAAAGGTCAGCGCGATAATAATATTAGTTACACTTCCACCTAAAGCAGCAACCAAAGCAAGTGCCAATAATAAAGAAGGAAAAGCCAGCATCCCATCAATAATCCGCATAATAATAGAATCTAACTTTTTATAGTATCCTGCAATAAGACCCGTTATTGTTCCCATTATCGTAGAAAGCGCGGCAACCGTAAAACCGACTAATAGTGAAACCCTTGCAGCTATAATCGTTTGACCGAATATATCTCGGCCAAAGTGGTCTGTACCAAACCAATACTCTGCGGATGGTGCCATCAATCGCAGACTTGAATCCATAAAGCTTGGAGATACAGGAAGCCACCATGTAGCTGTCATGGTTGCTAAAAACAATAAAATTAAAAAGACGAAAGGAATGAGATTACGTTTTCTTCTTAACATGAAGACATCTCCTTTTTTGTTGTCCAGGAAATTATAAAATTCCTGCATGTGGATAATTATTCAGAAAAGGCCACGTCCGGCTCCAGCGCCCAGCGACTAGCGAGACTTCCTTCACCTCCGTTCGATAAGTCAACATCGACTCACTCCGTTCGTCGTGTTTCCTTTATCTCCTGCGGCTCAGTCCAGTCCGTACGTCGCTAAACGGGCGCTTGCGCCTTTGTTCCTAAATCAATCATAGCGAATCCTTGGATCTAAAAAGGCATATAAAAGGTCGACAATTAAATTAATAAGTACATAAACAAAAGCAACAAATAATACTACTCCTTGAATTACCGGGTAATCCCTACGGTGAATCGAATCAATTAACAATTGACCAACACCTGGAATTGTAAAAATCGTTTCAATGATGACTGTTCCTCCGAGCAGACCAGCAACTGTTACACCTATGACGGTTGTCGTTGGAATAAGCGCATTGGAAAACACATGCTTCATTAAAACTGTACTTTCTTTTACCCCTTTTCCTCGTGCTGTTTTCGTATAATCTTGATTGACCGATTCAAGCATGCTATCCCTGAGCATACGAGCAATTAACCCAACTTCTACAGCAGCCAAAACTATCCCCGGCAAAAGCAAATGATGTAACCAGCCCAATAATCCATCTGTAATTGGTATATAACCCGCTACAGGGAAAATAGGTACGGATACACCTAGACCAAGAACTAATAACAACGCTAACCAAAACTCTGGTATTGATGTTCCTAGTAGAGAACCTGATAAAAACAGAGGATCTAACACTGTATTCCGTTTCCATACAATAAAAATAGCAGTTGGTATTGCAACAATTATGGTTAATAACATGGATATAACCATTAAGCTAAATGTCGGACCAAGGCGTTCCACAATAATTTGTGTTACTGCTTGCTCGGAATAAATCGATTGTCCCAAGTCCCCTACAAATATATTGCCTAACCAGTCAAAATATTGAATAACTTTTGGTTTATCTAGTCCCAATTGTTGTTCTAATTGTTCAATTGCCTCAGGAGAACTATCTTCCCCCAAAATAAGGTAAGCTGGGTTACCTGGAGTAAGATGAACAATCATAAATACAATGATACTAACGATAAATAGAACAGGAATAATGGCTAAAAGTCTTCGTAACGTGTAATGTAACACTTTTTTCCCTCCCTTTATATCAATCTTTGAAAAGAACAAAGGAGCCAGTGTCGTTAAAAACAGACATGACTCCCTTTGTGGTTATTCATTCTTATAAGTATTCCAGAATCGTGGACCAATCCAAGCATCATATTCTTGAATTTCGTCACTCATTATATCTAATGTCGTTTCATTTGCAACTTTTAAGAAAGGAAGTTCATCATATACCGTTTGGTTCATTTCTTTTAATATTTTTTGTCTTTCTTCAGAAGATGCTGCTAATCCCCATTGTGTCATTAACTCAGACCAACGTTCACTGTTGTACCAACCACTACTACCGGTATCTTGAACTAGAAATCCTAACTCATTTGGTGAAAATCTAGTAGAATATCCAATGACAACAATGTCCCAATTATGAGGTTCTTGCCATTTTTCTAGATATGTTGCCCATTCATATGGCTCTAGTTCGACTGTAAACCCTACTTCCTCAAGTTGTTGTTCAGCTACTTGAGAAATACGTTTATATGCCTCATTATTGTTGGAATACATTATGGTAATGGGCTCACCATTATAATCAGATTCATTTAATAGCTCTTTTGCCTTTTCTGGATCATACTCCAAATAAGTGTCTGTTCCTTCTGCTGTATATAATTCGGTTTGAGTTGGATCAAATAGAGCACCATCCATTTCATAGAATTCTTCATTCCCATAAGTCGATTGAGCGATGGCCTCTTTATCTAGAGCATAATGTAAAGCTTGGCGAACTTTCAAATCATCAAATGGCGGCTCTGACTTATCAGGTGTAATCATTGAGTAACCATTGATATACGTAACTGGATTTATATTTGGTGTTGTTTCAATAACTTCATATAAATCTGTCGGAATGTTTTGAGCATAATCATATAGGTTTGTTTTTAAACCATTCAATTTCACTTGGGGATCCTTGACAATTAGAAAGTTAATTTGATCAAGAATAGCTTCCTTTTTACCTGTAAGCCCTCCCCAATCCGCTTCTTCACGCTGTGAATAATCATCAAACCTCGTTAGAACGATTTCATTTCCTCTTTCCCATTTTTCGAATTGATACGGTCCCGTACCAATAAGCTGTTCCGGAACTAATGGTTTTTCCCCTGCTTCCTCGGCAATTTCTTTTGGAATAATAGCTAATCCTGTTTTTGGAGCAGCCATATCATCTAGAAGCCCGTTATACACTTCGTTCAATGTAATTTCTACCGTTAATTCATCGATTGCCTTCACGTCTTCGATATACTCACTTGCAACTTTGCCTACAGAAGAAACAAGTCTCCATCTTTCAATAGATGCTACTACATCTTCCGCCCCAACAGTTGTGCCATTATGAAAATTCACATCATCTCTAATGGTTATGGTATAAACCTTTTGATCATCTGAGGCACTATAATCTTCAGCTATCATCGGTTTAACAGCAAAATCTTTATCAAGCGCTACTAATGTTTCAAAAATATGCCAAGCGATATCCCTTGTTGGACTTGAAGCATTTGACATAATGTCTAATGTATCTGGCTCACTAGTATAAGCGACGTCAAGTGTGCCACCAGTTTGTTTTTCCTCTGCCGCTGAATTTCCTTCTCCCGTCTCTTCGCTTGAACTCCCATTACTACAAGCCACCAAAATAAGTGTGAAAATTAATATAGCAAATAATTTTAATGTTTTTTCTAGACGCATTCCTCTGATCTCCCCTAGTAATTAGTCAACTAAATAGTGTGAAACAATTTTTATAAATGCCTTTTCAATATTAAGTAAAGCCCTTTCATCTATATCAAATTTCGGATGATGGTGTGGATAATGAGTACTTTCGCTTTCATTTCTTGATCCAACTCTGAAATACGTTCCAGGTTTCTCTTTTAAGAAGTAAGCAAAATCCTCCGCTCCCATCGTTGGCTCTAGTGCAACAACTTCTTCCTCATTAAAAACCTCTTTTAAAATATCATTTACAGTTGCTGTCTCTTCCGGATGATTAAATAGGGATGGGTAACCACGTAAAAAGTCAATTTCACAGTTTGCGTGATTCGCATTGGCAATTCCATTTACAATAGAATGTATTTCCTTTTCAACTAAATCACGTACATCCTCATCAAAGGTTCTTACCGTTCCCTCAATTTTAGCTTCATCTGGAATAACATTAAATGCAGCTCCAGCTTGGAATACCCCCAATGTAACAACAGCAGATTTCAATGGGTCTAATCTACGGCTTACAATTTTTTGTAGGGATTGAACAATTTCACTACCAATAACAATTGGATCAATTGCCTCATTCGGCCTAGCACCGTGTCCCCCATGCCCTTTTATCGTTATTTCAAACTTATCAACTGCAGCCATTTGGTATCCGGCACCAACAGCAACTTGACCTAATGGAAGTTCTGAAGCGAGATGAGCAGCAAATACATAATCTACATTATCGAGAATTCCCTCCTCAATCATATATTTTGCTCCTCCTGGTGGCTTCTCCTCCGCCGGTTGGAAAACAAAAAGTATTTTCCCCTTTAATTGTTCTTTATATTTACTAAGCATTTGTGCTGTCCCAAGAAGTGCTGCCGTATGGCCATCATGTCCACAAGCATGCATAACGCCTGGGTTTTCGGATGTATATGCAGTATCATTTTCTTCATGAATAGGCAGAGCATCGAAGTCCGCGCGCAAAGCAATTGTTTTACCTGGTTCTTTCCCTTCTAACTCCGCAACAATCCCGTGACCACCAATCTGTGTTTTCACAGAAAGTCCAAAGCTTCTTAATTTTTCTGCTATAAACAATGCAGTATTTTTTTCTTCAAATGATAACTCTGGATGTCTATGTAAATGTCTACGCCAATTCTGAACTTCCGAAAACTGTTCATCAACTTTATTCATAATTGTTGAAAATTCTTTAATTAAGCCCAATTAAATCCCCCGCATTCTATTTTTATTTGAATTTAGTAAGTTTTATAAAGAATACCCCATCAGTGGGAACTTCCTTCAACCCCCGCTGACTTATCAAACCTTTACGGGTAGTTGATCTCCCACCTACCTTCTTTGTTTTTTAGGCGGGAATCTTACTGTCCGTTTAGGTGGGATAAATTTATAAGTAATGATAACCATATTATACCTAGTTGTCAACTCGGTTTAGGGTATTTTCATAGATTTGGAGGCTATTTTTATATGTAAAAACTAAGGTTGAGAGTACCTTACACTTTTTTGGCAAAAAAAATACACTGACATCTCAAGTCAATGTATTTTTTCAATTTCCAATATTAATTAAAGGAAATTAAGAAATATTTTTTCTTACCACGGCGGATAATAGTGAATTTCTCTTCAATACGGTCTTCTTCGGTCACAGTATATTGAATATCTTGTTGACGTTCCCCGTTAATATAGACCGCTCCATTAGAAATATCCTCCCTTGCTTGGCGCTTAGAAGAAGAAATTTTAGCATTTACTAATAGATCAACTAGGCCTATATCTTCTTTTGAAGTTTCAAATGTTGGTACATCTTTAAAACCTTGTTCAATGTCACTGGCGGATAGCTTCTTAAAATCTCCACTAAACAATGCTTCTGTAATTTTTTTCGCTTGTGCTAGCGCTTCTTCACTATGAACTAATTTAGTCATTTCTTCTGCAAGACGTCTTTGAGCAACACGATTTTCCGGATGGTTAGTAACCTCACTTTCTAATTGAGCAATTTCTTCTTCGTTTAAAAATGTAAAGTACTTAATAAATTTAATGACATCACGGTCGTCCGTATTAATCCAGAATTGATAAAATTCATATGGCGTTGTCTTTTCCGGATCAAGCCAAATTGCTCCACCAGCTGTTTTACCGAATTTAGTTCCATCTGCCTTTGTTATTAATGGGACAGTTAAACCGTATACTTTAATTTCCTCATCTTGATTTTCTCTTGCCCGACGAATTAATTCCATTCCAGCGGTAATATTTCCCCATTGATCACTTCCACCTATTTGTAATGTTACGTTTTCTTCTTCATATAATTTCATATAATCTAAAGACTGCAATAGCATATAACTAAACTCAGTAAAAGAAAGTCCCTGTTCTATACGAGCTGAAACAGATTCTTTAGCTAGCATATAATTAATACTAAAATGTTTTCCTATATCTCTTAGTACATCAATAAAAGTTAATTTTCCTAACCAATCATGATTATTTCGTACTTTTACAGAACTTTCAATGTTCTCCACTTCTAAAATTTTGTTAATTTGTTTTTTTAATGAATCAGCGTAATATTGTACCGTTTCTGTTGTATTTAATGACCTTTCTGTGGAACGTCCACTTGGGTCCCCTATCATTCCGGTACCGCCGCCGACTAATGCAATTGGTTTATGACCAGCTAATTGGAATCGTTTTAGCATAATTAATGGTACTAAATGACCAATATGTAAACTATCTGCCGTTGGGTCAAAACCACAGTACAAACTTACCTGGTTCGTTTCTAAATGTTTTTTTAGACCTTCATGATCGGTAGTTTGTTGAATTAGTCCGCGTTTTTCTAAATCTTGTAAAATATCCATTACATGCACTCTCCTATTTTAATTTGGCATCTTTCTAAGAAAACAGCCATTTCTAAAAATAAAAAAACTCATCCCTAACTAAAAAGGGACGAGTTATTAAACACGCGTTACCACCCTTGTTGCACAGTTGTGCCACTCGGTATTGTTATCGATGTTTCCACCGTTTCCTTCATAAGAGAAGAAATTGCTCCAGAACGTAATTCATGTTACAAATGTATACTAGTTTCCACCGACCACTAGCTCTCTTTGATAGGGATTTGTAAAACTACTTCATTCTTTCTTAGCTACTTACATATATATAGAATGTTGCTAATAGTGCATGTTCAAAAAGTTGGATGAAAAAGACCGATTCAGCTGAGAAAGCTGCACCTCCACAAGGGTATGACATGTTCACCAGACTTTTTGAACATCCTCTAATAATCTTTATCATATACATTATTAAAATGCAACTAAATTCATCTATCTCGAAAAATATACTTATGATATAATTATAAAAGAATTTTAGGGGGTTTTGCAAATGAAACTGAAAGAGATGTTTCATCAATTAAAGAGAAAGTCTAAATCAGCGTGGAATACCTTTAGAAACTATGAATTTATCAATAAAGTATCGACCATATGGAAAACTGGTAAGATCCAGAAAACTTCACGTATTACATATGATGTTGTTTGGAATATAATATTAGTCTTTTTAATTATAGGTTTCATAGGTGCTTTCTTTGTTGGAGGGGTAGGCGCAGGTTTTTTTGCCTCCCTTATAAAAGATGAACCCGTACGTAGCTATGCAGACATGAAGGAAGATATCTATAATTACGATGAAACGACAAAGTTATATTTTGCTGATAATATTTATTTAGGAGATGTACAAACCGATCTTTATCGGGAAGAAACGACCCTTGATAAAATATCTCCTACCTTAATTCAAGCCGTTATTGCAACGGAAGATGAATATTTTAATGAACATCAAGGTATTGTGCCAAAGGCTATATTCCGAGCATTATACCAAGAAGTATCAAATTCAAATATGCAAAGCGGTGGTAGTACACTCACACAGCAATTAATAAAAAATCAAATATTAACAGATGAAGTATCTTTTGAAAGAAAGGCGAAAGAAATTCTCTTGGCCCTACGGTTGGAACGATTCTTTGAAAAAGATGAAATCCTAGAAGCGTATTTAAACATTGTTCCATATGGACGTAATTCCTCAGGTGGAAATATAGCGGGAATTCAAACAGCTGCACAAGGTATTTTTGGTATTAATGCAGATGAAGTTAATCTTGCACAAGCAGCATATTTAGCAGGTTTGCCACAAAGCCCATCCTATTATACACCATTTAAAAATAATGGTGGTTTAAAAGACGAGGACGGAATAAAGCCTGGCCTAAACCGGATGAAAATTGTTTTAAACCGAATGCTCGATATGGACTATATTACAAAAGAAGAATACGAAGAGGCGATAAACTATGATGTAGTTGCCGATTTCAAAGAAGAAGACAAATCTCCACATAAAAAATACCCAATCTTAACTAGAGAAATTCAATCAAGGGCAACAGATATTATTATGTATCATTTGGCAGAAAAAGATGGGCATTCTAAAGAGGATCTGGAAAAAGATAAAGAATTAAAGAAAAAGTATTCCGCACTAGCATCTAAAGCTATTCAGTCGGAAGGGTATAAGGTTCATTCGACTATCGATAAAAAGATGTACGATGCATTCCAAGAGATTGCAGCCAATTACCAATATTATGGAAATGATAAGAATACGGTAGTAAATAAAAAAACAGGCGAAACAAAGCTTCAATCTATTCAAGCTGCAGCAGTTTTAATTGATAATAAAACAGGAAGAATTATTAGCTTTTTAGGTAATCGTAATTATAGTGAGGAAAATCAAACAAACTATGCAACAGCTAAAAGACAAATAGGTAGTACAGCTAAACCTTTAGCCGTTTACGCACCAGCAATGGAATTAGGTAAAGTTCAACCTAGTACGACTATCGTCGATGAACCTAGAAGCTGGGGATCATGGAGTCCTAAAAACTATGGTGGTGGAAATTACGGTACGGTAACAGTAAGAAAAGCATTAGCTAGCTCTTATAATATACCTGCAGTTATTACCTATGAGAAAATAATTTCACAAGACCCTGCTAGCTATTTGGAAAAAATGGGTGTTACTTCTCTAGTAGAAGCTGACCATCAAAATCTATCTTTTGCTCTTGGAGCATCTGAGAATGGTATATCTGTTGAAGAAAACATTAATGCTTATGCAACCTTTGGCAATAATGGAAAATTTGCAGATGGTTATATGATAGATAAGATTACAACAGCTGATGGTGATGTTGTATATGAGCACGAAACAAAACCTGTTGATGTTTTTTCACCACAAACAACATATCTTACAATTGATATGATGCGAGATGTCATAAATAGTGGTACGGGTGCTTATGTAAAATCAAGGTTAAAATATGGTGGTGTTGACTGGGCAGGAAAAACAGGTACTTCACAAAATTATGATGATGCATGGTTCATTGCTACTAACCCGAACGTAACATTCGGAACATGGCTTGGTTATGAGATCCCTGATTCTATTTACGACAGTTCTTCTTCACTAAGTTACAGTCAACGTACGCAAAATTTATGGGCACAATTAATTAATGCAGCTTCTGATATTAATCCGGAACTTGTAGCACCTTCCGAAAGATTTAAACAGCCGGATGGTATTGTCTCTAGAAGTTACTGTAGTATCTCAGGTGACTTGGCATCTGATTTATGCCAAAAAGCCGGGTTAGTAAAATCAGACATCTATAATTCGAAATATGTACCTACTAAGGTAGATGATAGTTTAATAGCAGGTTCACAAATTGTTATAGCTGGAAAAGCTGTTGCAGCTGGGTCAGATACACCTAAGGAATTCACTTTAGGAAATGGGCTCATGTTTAATCCTGAATGGCTGGAACGCAAAGGGATTAACAATGTTAGCCAACTCATTCCCCGAACCGATACAGATAAATGGCAACAAATTGGTGCTCCTAAAACTAGGTTAGCATCCTATAAAATTGAAAATGATGGCAAAGCTCCTTTAGCGCCGACGTCAGTAAACTATAAGGATAATAAGCTTAAATGGAATAAACCAGACTCAAGTGATATAGTCGGATACCGGATTTATCGCAAATCGAACTCCGATGGAAATTATAAACTTGTAGGAAACACTTCAAATACTGAGTTCTCAGTTGAAGATGACAATGCGACTTATCAAGTAAAAGCAGTTGATTATTTTGGCTTAGAGTCTAGTCCATCTAATGAAATTGTAATTGGCAAAGACCCTAAATCAGCTGATGAATCCGAGTCGAAAAAGGCAAAAGAAGAGAAGGAACAAAAAAAGAAAGAAGAAAAGAAAAAAGAGAAACAAGAATAACATAGGCACAGCTCAGAAAGTGCTTAATATTAAAGAAGGTACTCGTTGTCGGGTATCTTCTTTTTTCTAATAGAGACGGAACTTATTAGCTCCGCCCCTACCATTAGAAAAACTCATTCATGAAAATGTTACAAAAGACTAAAACTTTTTCGAATTATCTTGTATACTATAGTTAATACGGATGACCTGAAATTAGGTGGTGAAAACATGGAACACATCAAGACCCATTACAAGATGCAACGAGAGACCTCATCAGAACCCATTGTGATTGAGGGTCCACTCTCCTCGAATGAATTACAGCAATATCACTTTCATGAGAAATTAACTGCATTTAGGCCAGCACATAAACAATTTGAGGCGCTTCAAAAAATCGCTGACTTTCCGGAAGGCAGAATAATAGTAGCTCGTACACTTGATACTATTATTGGATATGTCACTTATGTGCATCCTGATCCACTTGAAAGATGGTCTGAATTTAACATGCAGGATTTGATTGAATTAGGGGCAATAGAAATCATCCCAGAATTTCGTGGTGAAAAAGTCGCTTCTAACCTTCTTGAAATTTCCATGCGTGATGAATTTATGGAAAATTATATTATAATTTCTACAGAATATTATTGGCATTGGGATTTAGAAGGAACCAAATTAAGCATCTGGAATTATCGAAAATTAATGGAAAAAATGATGGCAGCCGGTGGATTACTCCCCGCTCCAACAGATGACCCGGAAATTATTTCTCATCCCGCAAATTGTTTGATGGTCCGTATCGGGAAAAATGTTCCGGAAGAATCTGTAAAGAAATTTGATGAATTACGATTCCTATCAAGAAATAAGGATCGTTCTATGAGGGAGGGTTTATAAATGTTAGTACAGGAAATCATGAAAACTGAGGTGATTACTCTACCCCAAAATGCAACAATTGCTAACGCCCTACAATTATTACAAGATCATCGTATTCGCCATATACCTATTGTCAATGATAACAATGAAGTAATTGGTATTGTTTCTGACCGTGATGTAAGGGATGCAAGCCCTTCAGTCTTGTTAAAGAATGATAGCATAGAACAAAATGAATTAGAGAATGAAATAAAAATGATTATGACTACACCTGTTATTACAATCCATCCGCTTGATTTTGTAGAAGAAATTGCACGTGTGTTTTATGATAAGGAAATTGCTTGTTTACCAGTTGTGAATAAAAATAAACTGGTCGGTATTGTGACGGAAAAGGATATGTTATATACGTTAATTCAGTTAACAGGGATAACGGTACAAAGCTCCGTAATTGAGGTAAAAGTTCCCGACGTCCCAGGGATTATTCCTGAGGTTGCAGCTATTTTTGGAAAACGCAAAGTGAATATTGCATCCGTATTGGTCTACCCATTTAAAGATGATCCAAATTATAAAATACTTGTTTTTCGAATCCAAACAATGAATCCGCTTCCATTCATTCAAGACTTACGAAATGCTGGCTACAAATTAATGTGGCCTAATAATATTCCGGAGCCAAAAGTATGAAAAGGAACGCAGCTTTTATATTTTCTGATCAATTTTTAGAATACCATTTTCATGAAAATCACCCTTTCAATCAAAAACGAATTCAATTAACGAAAGAATTATTGGAACAATCGAATGCATTAACTTCTGAGGACTTACTTTTACCTCGTAAAGCGTCAGATAAAGAAATAGCATTATTTCATGATGAAGATTATATAGAAGCAGTTAAAAGAGCAAGTTTTAACCAATTAACTGATGACGAGAAACGTGAATTCGGTCTTGGTACGGAAGACACTCCCATTTTTGATGGTATGCATGAAGCATCCGCCCTGCTCGTCGGAGGTTCATTAACAGCTGTAGATGAAGTTATAAATGAACGTGTTAATCATTCGTTGAATATAGGCGGTGGACTACATCACGGATTTAAGCGGAAAGCTTCTGGATTTTGTATTTATAATGATGCGGCTATTGCTATTAGATATATAAGAAAAAATTATAATTTAAGGGTATTGTATGTTGACACGGATGCCCATCATGGTGATGGAGTTCAAAGTGCATTTTATGATGACCCTAATGTATGTACATTTTCAATCCACGAAACAGGTAGGTATTTATTTCCGGGTACAGGTGAAGTAAACGAACGGGGAATAAAACAAGGATTTGGTTATTCATTTAATCTCCCTATCGATGCTTTTACACAAGACGAATCCTTTTTGGAAGTTTATGAGGGGGCTATTAGAAGAATTGCGGAGTTCTTTAAACCTGACATTATTATTACACAAAACGGAGCAGATGCACATACATATGACCCCCTAACCCATCTTTGCACTTCTATGAAAATATATGAACGTATTCCTGAGATTTCCCATGAATTAGCCCACGAGTACTGTAACGGGAAATGGATTGCCCTTGGGGGAGGAGGCTACGACATTTGGCGAGTTGTTCCAAGAGCATGGGCTCAAATTTGGAATGTCATGAAAATGGGTACAATTAGCACCGGCCCTCTCCCACGCACATGGATTGAAAAGTGGAAAAAGGAATCGCCTGTAAATATTCCGAATCATTGGCATGACACAAATGAAGAAGCATTTCCTTACATTCCTAGAAAACCAGAAATTAACGATAAAAATAGTAAACTACTAAATCAATTACTAAAATACACGTTTAAACCACAAAAGAAATGATAACAACTATCTACAGTTCTTAATAAAGTAGACTTCCATCCGATCTCCCACCTACTTTCTTTGTTCCCCAGAAGCTTAAGGTGGGAATCTACTGCCCGTATAGGTCGGATAAAGAGGAATAAAAAGAGCAGGTGCATATTCAGCAACTGCTCTTTTTATTCCATAATTACAATTTCTACTCTCCGATTTTTACCCCAGTGTTTTTCAGAATCGTTTGGTGCTATAGGTCTAGTATCTGCATAACCAACTGATGAGAATCTTTTTTCATCCAATTCAAATCCATTAGTTAAATAGCGAATAACACTACCGGCGCGAGCTGCCGATAATTCCCAATTCGATGGATACCTATAGTTTGTTATCGGCCTAGAATCAGTATGCCCTTCTACACGCACTTGGTTTGGAACATCTTTTAAGAGAAGACCTATCTTATCTAAAAATGGTTTAGCCGAATTTAATACGGTTGCCTCTCCAGTGTCAAATAAGATATTCTCCTGCAAGACTAATACAACACCTTCATCTGATCGCTTAGCCGTAATAGCACCATTTAAATTATTATTATCAAGAAAAGATTCTACTTCACTAACTAGATTATCTAGAGAGTTCCCTTCTTCCGTCTTAGGTGTTTGATCACTTAAATCACTTTCATCCAAGTCACTATTCAACTTTCCTTCTAAGTTATCCCCTTTTTCATTTTTGGATTGTTCAGCAGGTTGATTGGAAGGAACTATAGAAGGATAAAAATCAAAAATCATTCTGTTTTGGAATGATTCTTGAACCGCCTCAAAGCGTTCATCGTCAAGGTTTGACATAGCAAATAATAGTATGAAGAAAACTAAAATTAAGGTTACCATATCAGAATAGGTAACCATCCATTTTGGTGCACCAGTTTCTTTAATGGACTTCCTCTTTCTCCTACGCTTCATTAATGCTTTCTCCTATGATATTAGAAGTCTGGATTTCTTTTTGCTTTTCTTGATCTTCATTGGAAAGAAATGCATTTAGTTTCTCCTCAAGGATACGTGGATTCTGTCCGGATTGTACACCAATAATTCCCTCAATGATTATTTGCTTATAAAAAGCCTCTTCTTCTGTTTTCCCCTCTAACTTATTTGCCATAGGCGTAAACACAAGATTAGCTAACACAGTTCCATATAATGTCGTTAATAGTGCCACAGCCATACTAGGTCCTAATGTAGACGGATCAGATAATTGATTTAACATCAAAACGAGTCCAATCAACGTACCTATCATTCCCCATGAAGGTGCGTATTCAGCTGCCTTTTCAAACAAAGACCTACTTTTCGCGTGTCTTTCTTCCATTGCCATAATTTCTGCTTCTAGAATATCATTGATTACTTCAGGTTCAACGCCATCTACAACAAGTAATAAACCTTTACGTATAAATGGATCATCAATACCATCCAAATCATTTTCTAAAGCTAAAATACCTTCTCTCCGCGCCCTTTCAGCTAATCGAGAAAAAAGCGCAATTAACTCAGGTAACTGCTTACTATTTTGAAGGGAAGTCGCCTTAAATAACTTGAAAATTAGTTTGAGTTGTTCCATTTTAAAAGCGATTAACATAGAGGCTATTAGGCCACCAATTACAATCAGAATACTAGATACATCAATAAATGATACAGCACCTTCTGTACCGCCACTTGAAAGAATCGCTAGCATAATAACGATAAAACCAAATGTAATGCCGATAGGAGTTAATATATCTTTTTTACTCATTTTCTAAATCTCCCCAACCATTTAAAAGATATAGATGAATGTAATTTACATCCATCTATATCTTTTATCGGCATCATTTTTATAAAGTTGAATTTCTTAACTCAATTCTATGAGGCAATATGACATTTTTTTCAGCAACTTCTTCTTTATTCATAAATTTTGTCAATAAGCGCATTGCAACTGCACCGATGTCATACATAGGTTGTACAACTGTTGAAAGCGTCGGACGAACCATGGTTGCAAGTCGAGTATTATCAAAACCAAAAATTTCTACATCATTCGGAACATTATACCCCATATCTTGAACACCATGGATAACACCTAATGCCATTTCATCTGAAGCGACAAAAATAGCCTCTGGTTTTTCATCTAAAGCCGCTAATTGCTTGGCAGCTTCAAGCCCGGACTCATAAGAATAATCACCTTGTACAATGAATTCTTCCTTAATCGGAACATTTGCCTCAGCTAATGCACGCTTATAGCCGGCAAATTTATGTTCATTAATACTTGTATCTTCTCCGCCACCAACATATGCCGGATTTTTCTTTCCTTTATCAACAAAATGCTTTGTTGCTTCATAAGCAGCTTCTTCATAATTAATATTTACAGATGCTAATTCCTTTGTGTCATCATAAGTTGCTGCTAACACGATTGGAACATTCGAAGTATTAAATTGTTGCAAGTGTTCTTCAGTAATGGTTCCACCCATAAACAATATTCCATCTACTTGTTTTTCCAACATTGTATTAATTAACGCTAACTCTTTATCTTTATTTTGATCTGAATTACTTAAAATAACATTATATTTATACATAGTTGCAATATCTTCTATACCACGAGCTAATTCTGAAAAGAAAATACTGGATATATCTGGAATGATTGCACCTACAGTGGTTGTCTTTTTACTAGCTAATCCTCTAGCTACCGCGTTTGGTCGATAACCTAAACGTTCTATTGTCGCTAAAACTTTTTTACGTGTTGTTGGCTTTACATTTGGATTTCCATTCACTACTCTCGAAACCGTAGCCATAGACACATTTGCTTCTCTTGCTACATCATAAATTGTTACAGTCATTACTGTGTTTACCTCCTATATTATAAATCCAGTCTTTTGTTTATATCATACTCTAACATGATAAAAAAAACAAAAATAACCGTCTTTTATAGTTAATTCATTAATTATAGTCTTACGATAAAGAAAGACTAATCAATATTGATTAGTCTTTTCTAAACATACCTATTTTAAACGATTCTCTAAATCTGTTAGTTCTTCATAGAAACGATCGAATGTTGGGATGTCCATTTGTTGTGCTGAATCAGAAAGTGCTACAGCAGGATCTGGATGGACCTCTGCCATAATTCCATCTGCTCCAATAGCAAGGGCTGCTCTTGCCGTCGGAAGTAATAAATCACGGCGACCAGTTGAATGTGTAACGTCTACCATTACAGGTAAGTGTGTTTCTTGTTTTAGAATTGGAACCGCGGAAATATCTAATGTATTTCTTGTTGCTTTTTCATAAGTTCTAATACCGCGTTCACATAGAATAACATTTCCATTACCACTAGAAACAATGTATTCAGCAGCATTAATATATTCAGAAATTGTAGCAGAAAGACCACGTTTTAATAAAACTGGTTTATCAATTTGACCTGCAGCTTTTAACAATTCGAAGTTTTGCATATTTCTTGCACCGATCTGGATAACATCAATATATTCAACAGCCTTTTCTAAATCTGTTGGTGTAACAATTTCACTAATCGTAACTAGATCATATTCATCTGCAATACGTTTTAAGATTTGTAAGCCTTCTAATCCTAGACCTTGGAAATCATATGGTGATGTTCTTGGCTTAAATGCGCCCCCACGCAATAATTTAAGTCCTTTACCTTTAATAGATTCAGCAACCTGTGCTACTTGATCATAACTTTCTACTGCACATGGACCAAACACATGGTTAATATTACCGTTCCCAATTTTCACACCTTTAATATCAATAACTGTGTTTTCAGGCTGTCTCTTACGGGATACAAGAAGCGCTTTTTGATGATCTTCCTCTTGCAATTCTAGTCCAGCCTTAAAAATTTCTTTAAATATATGAACAATGGTTGAGTTTTCAAATGGTCCTGTATTCTTTGCGGTAATAAGGTCTAACATTTCACGTTCTCTAACAGGATCAAACTCTTTTCTAATACTTTGCTTTGTTTTTATTTGTCCAATTTCTTGAACAAGTGATGCGCGTTTGTTGATTAATTCTAGTATTTCCAAATTTACTTCGTCTAATTGATTTCTTAATTGCTCAAATTGATTCGTCATTTTATGCGCCCCCAGAAAAATAATAACATTTATAATTAATTTATAATTAGTGACAATTATAGCTAACATTCTTACATTTGTCACCATTTAGTTTTACGATTAATGTAATTTTTTTCATCATTCCTTAAATAAAAAGAAAAGCGGAAGCGCCCGTTTAGCGACGTATGGACTGCGCCTGGCCATGCCAGGAGGTGAAGGAAGTGTCGCTACGGCTTTAGCGCTGGAGCTAGACACGAAAGAAAAAACTACAACCCATAATGGACTGTAGTTTAGGAAATAATTTTCTTTACTTTTCAGAATCTGCTGCTTCAACTAACGTTTTGTCTTCATTATTGAACTTAGTAGATATTGATTTAGTTAAATCTTGTGTTTTTTTAGTTAGATCCTGTGTTTTTTGAGAAACATTTTTGGTAATGTTAGAAGTAGTATCCATTGCACGTTTTTTAAACTCAACGCTTGTTGTAAAAGCTTTATCTTTCCAGTCACTACTCTTTTCCTGTGCAATTTCTTTCCAATCCCCAGCACGGTTTTTCACTTGTTGAGCACCTTCATTAATATCACCTCTAAGTTCTTTACCTGATTTAGGTGCAAAAACCAATGCAATAGAAGCTCCAACTATCGTACCAACAAATGTTCCGATTACAAAATCCTTCATGTTAATGTTGTTTTCACTCATATTATTACCTCCTACTTATTTTTGTTCCTTCTTCCATTTACAAAATCTACTATAGCTGCACCCCATTTTACAGCTTGAGCAGCTTTTTCTTGGTCAATCTTGGAAGCCACAGAAATACTATTTGATATCTCATTTAGAGATTGACTAAAATCTTTCATGGAATCCCCAATTCCTTTAGCGCCATCAAATAAAGTATCCAACTTCCCAGTTTTTTCATTCATATCTTCAGCTAATTTATTCGTTTTAGATAATAACTCAGTTGTTTCTGTTGTAACACCTTGCATTTGTTTTTCAATACCTTGAATTGTAATGGAAACATCTTTTAACGTCTCTTTTGTTGCCTTTATTGCAATCACTACATAAATAACTAGAATAACAAACGCTAAAGCCGCAATAAACGCAGATATGTATAGTAAAAACTCCATATCTCTTTCATCTCCTTATGTATAATAACTTATGTAAAGGCATGACAATGGTTCATTTTTAATAATTCCCTATTTATCAATACCTAAACCTGTTTTTAAATAAATTTAAAAACAGACCTAGCTTTAGTATATAACTTTCTAATAATTAATTCGACATTAAACAAATAAAAACCTTTTTTGTAAGGTAAGAAAATATATAATTAAGCTTATCAAATTCTTTCTTAGGGAAGGTTACGTCCAGCTCCAATGCCCAACAACTAGCGAGACTGCCCTCACCTAAAAAACATGATAAAGAAGTCTTGCCAATTGGTGAATCCAGAGGTCTAGTCGCACTTATACCCTTGTGGTGAAAGTCAATATCGACTCACTCCGTACGTCGCGTTTTTAGCCTGTAAGGGCGATTCCACTTTTGTTTATAAAAAGAAAAAAGCCTGAAAACAATCAGACTTATTATCTTTTAATGATTATTCATTTAATGTTGTATTGCATTGTTCACACTTTCATATGCTTCTTCGAATTTCTGAATATCTCCTGCCCCCATAAAGATAAGCACACTATCCTTATATTCGGCTAATACTTCCGTATGATCAAGTTCCAATATTTCACTATCATCAATTAACTTCTGTAAATCTTCAACAGTCAATTTTCCTGAATCTTCTCTAGCAGAACCAAAAATATCACATAAATAAACTTTATCTGCATCACTTAAACTGTCAGCAAATTCTTGTAAAAATGTTTTTGTTCTAGTAAATGTATGAGGTTGAAAAATAGCAATAATTTTTTTATTAGGATATTTCTTTTTTGCTGAATCAATTGTTGCAGTTATTTCTTTAGGATGATGTGCATAATCATCTATTAGAACTTGAGTTCCTAGTTTCTTTTCGGTAAAGCGTCTTTTAACTCCTTGGAATGAAGAAATTCTCTTAATATCCTCTACCTTTATATCTTCATAATGACACATCGCAATAACCGCTAATGCATTTAATACACTATGATTTCCGAATAGTGGTGTTGTAAATGTATCATAGTAAGTATTCCTCACAAAGACATCAAAGGTCGTTCCTTCTTCTGATTCATGAACATTTTGTGCTTGAAAGTCATTTGTATCACCAAATCCATAGTATACAACTGGTACTTTAGCTTGAATCTGTTGTAGTTGTTCATCATCCCCGCAAGCAATAATTCCTTTTTTCACTTGATCCGCCATTGATTGAAAAGCATTAAATACATCATTAATACTAGTGAAATAATCAGGGTGATCAAAATCAATATTTGTCATTATTGCATAGTCTGGTTCATAGTTTAAAAAATGGCGTCGATACTCACATGCTTCAAAAACAAAATATTCACTATCAACATGTCCCTTACCGGTTCCATCCCCAATTAAATATGAAATTGGAAATGTTTGATCTAACACGTGGGCCATTAAACCAGTTGTTGACGTTTTACCATGGGCTCCAGTGATTGCAATACTTGTATATTGTTTTAACCATTCTCCCAGAAACTCATGATAACGATAAAATGTACATCCTAATCTTTTGGCTTCCTTAATTTCCACATGTTCATCTGAAAATGCATTTCCTGCAATAATTGTATGTTCTTCTTTAATATTTTTTTCTGAAAAGGGAAGAATAGGAATGTTTTTCTCCTCCAAAGCAACCTGCGTAAAGAATCGTTTCTTCACATCAGAGCCTTGCACATTTTCTCCTGAATCATGAAGTATTTGTGCTAGTGCACTCATTCCTGTTCCCTTTATACCAATAAAATGGTAAGTTGTCATAGAACGAACCTCCATTGTTCATCAAATACCAAAAACTTTTTTGGCACTCACTCATCCTTAAGTGAATGTGTTTTTTTCTACGTTGAAATACTTCTTTGCTATCATTTTACCCCTAACATGTATTCATAAAATACACAATACTGATTTATTATATCAAAAAATGGGTTAGATTTAAAAGTAATATAAGTTATTCATTAAAGTTTAAATATTCTACTCTTTCTAGACGTGGATTAGGACGATATCTTCTTCCCTGTTTTGCTTCAGGTTCACCGTTCAATAAAACATTATCCCCTGTAAATCCTATATTAAGGTTTAGAAGACTTCTTCCTACTCCATACATATCTACTGGTACGTTTTTTGATTCAAATTCCAAAATACGCTTTTCATTAAATCCACCAGAAACCATAATTTTCACGTGGTTATATCCTTCATCGTCTAACGCTTTCCTTAAAGCGAAGATAAGTTCCGGGTTAACACCTCTTGGGTCAAATGAACCCATTAAATGATGATTTCTTAGAAAATATTTATCAACTAGTGTTCGTGAAGTATCTAATCGAACAGAAGCTAATTTATCTCCAAATTCTCTAGCCACTCTTAGTGAATCTGTAATAACATCATTGTTATAATCAACTAAAGCTGCTATTTCGTCATTTGGATAAATTTCATGATAAGCTTTCGTCGCTGCTACAACATCCCCACGGAACATTTGAATCAATGCATGGGGCATCGTTCCCATTCCTTCTTTCCCCCACCACTCATTCATCGCTTGGGTTGCTTGAGCAGTAGAACCTCCAATGTACGCTGCATATCCATCCCCAGCCTGGGTTGTATAGTGGTCATCTCTATCTCCCATAAAGATAACAGGTTTTTGTTTACCGGAGGACTT
Source organism: Oceanobacillus caeni (assembly GCF_042678465.1). Taxonomy (NCBI): domain Bacteria; kingdom Bacillati; phylum Bacillota; class Bacilli; order Caryophanales; family Bacillaceae; genus Oceanobacillus; species Oceanobacillus caeni. The sequence goes on from NZ_JBHTKV010000002.1 coordinate 202,501, forward strand.
CGCGGCTTTTACCACATTGTATACATTTGTAGCTACTGATGTTCTTCTTGCTAGAATCCCATCAATGATTCCTTCCAAATACCCAAAATCCTGATATCTGCCGGAAATAGTTAGAACTGTTTCAAAAGGTTCAATCTTATCTCCATCTTTTAATGAGTGGATTTCTATATCCTGTGGGTTATCAGCGAATGTATGAACTAAAGCTATTGCTTCATCCGTTCCGCATAACACCGCATTTTCCTTTTGAAAAAATTGCATCGTAACGTGATTATCCGGGATTTTTTCTTCTACAATCTTTTTCGTTTTTAAAAAATAAACTGCCGAAAACCATCCCTCTTTAATACGTTCATCAAATTTAAATGTTTTATTCGTTAATCTTTTAATTTCACCATTTAGTTTTAATGTAATTTCTTTCATGTCTGCTACTCCTTCAGAAAATCATGAATAAAGGCTACTTATTGCATTTACCCTAATGATGTGACTTTTTCAATAATATTAACATAAATTTTACATATCTTCCTGTTTTTGTCTAATTAATACTTCTCTAGGTTTGCTGCCATTTTGCCCGGAAATGATTCCCTTGTACTCTAATGTGTCCATAAGTCTTGCAGCACGGTTATAACCTATTTTAAAACGACGTTGAATCATAGAAGTACTTGCGCTATTTTGACTTAATACAAAATCAATTACTTCATGTAGTAGTTCATCTTCTTCCTCATCCATATGAACTTGTTCTAATAAATCTTCTGGTTCAAATAAGTAATTTGGTTCTGCAATACTTCTTGCATAGTTTGTAATTCTTTCTATTTCTTCATCAGATACAAATGGGCCTTGAAGACGTACACTTTTACCGGCTCCGTTTTCTACAAATAACATATCTCCTCTTCCAAGTAATTTTTCTGCCCCACTTACATCAATAATAGTACGTGAGTCTACCTGGGAAGATACACTGAATGCAATTCGGGTAGGGATATTCGCTTTAATTAACCCGGTTATAACATCAACGGAAGGCCTTTGTGTTGCTAAAATGAGATGAATTCCACAAGCTCTTGCTTTTTGTGCTATTCGGCTTATTGAATCTTCTACATCCTGTGGGGACGTCATCATTAAATCAGCTAATTCATCAATCACAATAACAATAAAAGGCATTTTTTCATCTATTCTATTTTGCTGTCTAATTTTTTTATTATAAGCCTCTATATTCCTTACACCTTCATGGACAAACCGTTCATAACGATCTTCCATTTCCGTTACTGCCCATTTTAAACTTTGTGTTGCGGCTTTCACATCTGTGATCACCGGCGTCACTAAATGAGGAATCCCATTATATGGTGCAAGTTCCACCATTTTCGGATCGATTAACAATATTTTTACATCTTCATGACTTGCTTTATATAAAAGACTCACAAGCATTGTGTTTATGCAAACACTTTTACCTGACCCCGTTGCACCTGCAATTAATCCATGTGGCATTTTTTGAATATCCGTAATTTTGGGTTCCCCTTCTATACTTAAACCTAATGCTACGGTTAGCGGTGATTTGCTATCTTTAAAAGCTTCCGTTTCAAAAATTTCCTGAAGTCCAACCATTTGCGATTTTTGATTAGGAATTTCAATCCCAACTGTATTTTTCCCTGGAATTGGCGCTTCAATTCTAATATCCCTTGCCGCCATATTTAATTTCAAATCATCACTTAAATTTTTGATTTTACTTACTTTCACCCCAAGTTCTGGGTGAACTTCAAATCGGGTAACAGATGGTCCCTGTGTAGCCTTTACTACCTTCGCTCTTACATTGAAATGTTTTAAGGTTTCCTCTAGTAACCGTTGTTGTTCTTCCACCCAAACATCATCCGAATCACTTCTTTCAACCCTGTCATTAAGTAAATGATTTGGTATAAAGATTTCTTTTTCCCCATTTGAATGATTAATTGGGGTTGTTTTAACTGGTTTCGCTTTTTCGTTTGGTTGAACTGAATGATTATTTATACTAGTTTCTTTTGGTTTTTCCTCCTTAAAATTACTTTTCAGCTCTTCCATTTTCCTTCTATGCAAATTTCGTTTGTCGCTCGGGGTCATAATTACATTAAACGGGATGACCGTGGACTTTTCATTTTCTTTTACCTTTGTAGGATTAACCTCGGATGCTTCACTTGTATCTGTTGATTCCGCTTGTTTATCTACATCTTCCGCTTTTTCTTCAACTGTTACAGCAACTTCTTCTTTATACTCGTTTTCTTGTACATTTGGTTCTTGTACATTATCTTTTTCTTTCTCAACGTCCTCTATACGTTTGTCTACATACTCCTCTTCCCCATCGCTACTAGTATTCTCTATTTCTGTGGAGTTATCTGTATCCTGTAACTCCAGTTCTATTAAGGATTCATTTATTATTTTGCTTTCGTTGTCTTGTGAGTCGTTCTTCTTCTCCAATAATGAAGATGTATCTAATATATTATCTGCAACATTATTCTCGTCTTGATTCGTCTCTTCCTCAGAATAAACCTCCATTGACATGCTTTCGTGCTCATATTTCTTTTCTTTTTGGTCGGTTTCTTGTTGTATGTATGGTGGAATATCGTCCGTCTTTTCTTCCTTCCGTTCTCTCTTTTGAAATCCAAATATTGGCGACGGAACCTCAGATACTTTAAATGGTTCATCAGTCTTTTTATATATTTTTTTATTATTAGATTTAGGTGGATTACTGTGAATATTTGTCTCTGTATGAAAGGGACTATTTTGTTCAGTTCTATAATGTTTATTCGTATCGTTCTTTCTTTCATTTCTGTTTTGTTTGAAATAAGTTTTTTCCTCTTCCGAATTTTTTACATTCGTATTCTCCGTTTTTTCATCGGGAATAACAGGAAAACGAAAAGGTTTCTCCTTTGGATATCGATACGTAACTCTCGCCTTTAAATCTTGTTGAAATTCCTGGTTATATCTTGATTTTGTTTCATGCGGTTTCTCTATAGGTTCATCACTTTCGATAAACATTTCTTTTATTTTATTTTTCCATTTCTCAAACATAAAACTCACTCATTTCTATTTCCATCAATTGTCTTGTTGACTTAACCTGGATGTTTAATTTTAATCTCCTAAAAGATTGAATAGTAATCAGAGAAAGCCACTTTTTATGTTAAATAAAGCAACTTTAACATTTATAGTCTTTTCTATTGTAGCATGTTTTACATTGATTAAAAGGAAAAATGTACCTAATAGTATTACGAGTAGATGGGTAAAAAGGACTTTAGTTAACGAACAAAGGCGCAAGCGCCCGTTTAGCGACGTACGGACTGGACTGAGCCGTAGGAGATAAAGGAAACACGGTGAGCGTAAGCGAGCCGATGTTGACTTTCACCACAAGGGTATAAGTGCGACTAAGCCTCTGGTTTCACCAATCGGCAAGTCTTCTTTATCGTACGGAGGTGAAGGAAGTCTCGCTAGTCGCTGGGCGCTGGAGCCGGACGTGGCTATTCCTATATCTAAGTTATCCATAGCCATACAATTTTTATAATTTTCTTGACAAGAACAAAAAGCAAAAGCAACCCCATTACTATAAATTTGGGTTGCTTTTGCTTTTAAAATGTAAATTCCTCACCTACACGGGTTGAATCATCAAGTACGTATATTCCTTTTTCTTTCGGCGCATTTGGCATTCCTAATTCTTTTTGGGAACAGATCATACCATTTGATGCTACACCACGCAATTCTGTAGGTTTAATTTTCAATCCGCTTGGCATCGTAGCACCTACTTTAGCTACTACTACTTTTTGCCCTTTGTCAATGTTTGGTGCACCACATACGATCTGAAGCGGCTCTGCTTCACCGACGTCTACCTGACATACACTTAATTTATCGGCATTTTCATGCTGTTCTTTGCTAATAACGTAACCTACAACAAACTTAGGACTTAAATCAAAATCCAAACCATCTTCTATTCCATTTTCCATAAATAAATTTTTAATTTGACTTAGTAATTCTTCTGTCAATTTGATTTTTCCTGTTTGATTTAATTGAAAATGACTTTTGGCATTGAAAATATTATATCCAATTACTTTACCAGCACTTGATAAAATCCTTGTAATATCAGCTATCTTTTCAAATTTAATATCATAACGATCTCCATCTTCAATTGGAATGATTAATACGTCACCTATACCATCGGGATTATAAAACACATCCATTTTAAACTTCCTCTCTTACTATTTCTCTGGTCTATTTTTTGCAAGAATGAAAATAGGTTCTAGTTTTTTGTTTTCATAAATAAATGGAAGGGATGTAATCGGAATTCTTCCCTCTGCAAAAAACTTCATAGTCATTTGCGCTAAAATATCGTAACCGGTGCTATTTTGAACATCCGCAATAATTAGAACATCTTGATGAGGGACAGCCACTGCAACCTCACCTTTAGCATTCGCTTGCATTTCTTCCAAAAAAGCTTCGTTAAGAATTCGACTTGCATCATATCCATCTTGTGTGGCTATAAAATAAAAATCATTATCCGCTACTGTATCTTTTTTAGGCTCTGTAGATAGAGATCGGACGTTAAATGATGCAACTTCATCAATATGTGCTTTATTCCATCCCTCTTTTTTTAATAATTCCTCATCTAAAAGTTGATAGGATTTACCTAAATCAAGAGCGTAGAAGATTCTTGTTTCCGCAGTATGATCCTTTGTAAGTAGTTTCTTTCCCTTCTTTGTCTCAGTAGGAAAAGACGTAGATCTTATAACTGGAAAAATATTTTTCTCCATCCCAGAAAGTTCTGGTGTTTGGTTCATAATTCTTAAAGCTTCTCTAATATGGGATTCCAGCTCATCAATTGCTTCTTCACCCCTCTGATTATACTTACCAATCATATTGGGTAATGAGATAGTCATACCTTGTTTCGTATCTTTCCATTCTATTCGAAACGTGTTTTTATCGCGATCAAAAGACGTTCTCCAGTTTTCGTTCTTTAATCGTTCTTCTAATTTCTTTTTCATTTGTAAACTCGTCATTTTCACAATAAGCCCCTCCCTTCCTTCTAGTTGAAATTCTATCAAGCATAGTAGCCGTCTTTAAGCTGGCAAACCTTTTATAAAGTCCATAATCTCTTCTTTTGTTTTACGGTCTTTACTTACAAATCTACCCACTTCTTTACCATTTCGATAGGCAAGAAAACTTGGAATTCCTAAAATATCATGTTCTTGACATATTTCAATGAATTGATCACGATCTATTTTAATAAAATTATATTCAGGAAAAGCTTCCTCAATTTCAGGTAATTCCGGTTCTATAAAACGGCAATCACCACACCAATCAGCAGAAAACATCATAATTACATTACTATCTTTAATAAGTTCATTATATTCAGATACAGATTCTAACTGTTTCATTCATTATCCACTCCTTCTTTGATTACTATAACGTTGATTCTCATATGTTTCAAATAACAAACATTCGTTTTATAATAAACGAATGATGTGCAGTTTCTTGGAAAATATGTAAAGATTCATATAATATTAAAAATATGATAAATAATAAGGAGGAAGAAGGCATGGAACTAACTGTATATTTAGCTGGACAAATTCATGACAACTGGAGAGATAAAGTTAAGCAAATAGCACAAGCAAAAAATCTACCACTTACATTTGTTTCTCCCCAAACGAATCATGACCGTTCTGATGACATCGGGGAAGCCATTTTAGGGGAACAGCCTGGTGCGTTATACAAAGACGATGCGGCGTCAGATGTTAATAATTTCAGAACACAAGTGTTAATGCAAAAAGCCGATATTGTGATTGCTTTATTTGGAGAAAAATATAAACAATGGAATACGGCAATGGATGCGAGTACTGCAATCGCCATGAATAAACCTACTATACTTATTCGACCTACATCATTGATTCATCCTCTTAAAGAATTATCTAATAAAGCGAATGTTACAGTTGAAACGGTAGAACAAGCCTTAGAAATAATAGCATATATTTATGAATAATAATAAGAACTAGAATGTGTGCCATTCTAGTTCTTATTATGTTCTTCCCAATATTCCCACTGGCCACGTAATAGTTTCATTATATGACTAAACATTTCTTTTCGCGATATTAAGTCATTTGTAAAAATTCCAATTGCACCTTCCTTATTTCTCACTTCTTTTCGCATCGAATAATCATCCATAATGTCGCCTAATTCCATGCCTTCTTGTAGTTTTAGGTCAATTTCCTTTGGTAAAAAAATACGAGCACCACTTGCAGTGAAAGTTTGGTCTTCTGTCATAAGTACGCCCCAATTACATAAATAAAGCTCATTTCCTACGTACATGACTCCACCTTCAAGACCTATTCCGATCACATTTGAGGAGGAATTCAGACAATGCCTTGCACGATTCATTGCACCTTTTCTTGTTTCTTCATCGGAAAAAGGTTGTGCTGAAACATCAGAAGGAACATTCAGTGGGGTCAGTTTAGCTTCGGGAAATATTTCTTCTACCGCTTTAATCTTTGTTGGATTTTTGGAACCTACAATAATATTCAATTCTAAACCACCTTAACGTAAGAGTAACTGCTGTCCACTAAAACAGCAGTTACCTTTTTTATTTCCCACGAACTAAATCAACTGTGTTTTGATCTGTTGCTTTTACTAATTTAATAAGTAATTCTTTCGCTGCAGCATAATCGTCTATATGAATTAACGAAGCAGATGTATGGATATAACGCGAGCAAATTCCTACTACCGCCGTTGGAACTCCTTCATGAGAAAGATGAATGCTGCCTGCATCTGTACCACCTTGTGAGACAAAATATTGATATGGAATATCATTTGATTCCGCCGTATCTAAAATAAATTCTCTCATACCTTGACTCGTAATCATTGTTCGATCAAAAATTCTTACTAGTACACCTTTTCCTAATTGGCCAAAGGCCGTCTTATCCCCGGAAGCATCGTTAGCTGGAGAAGCATCTAATACGTATGAAATATCAGGCTTTATCATGTTTGATGCAACTTTTGATCCTCTTAATCCAACTTCCTCTTGTACAGTTGCTCCAGAATATAATTCATTTGGTAAAGTCTCATGTTGTAACTCTTTTAATAATTCAATTGACAAACCGCATCCATAGCGATTATCCCAAGCTTTCGCTAGTATTTTTTTTTGGTTAGCCATTGGTTGAAACGGCGTTACTGGCACAATCGTATCTCCAGGTCTAACCCCAATTTTTTTAACATCCTCTTTATCATCAGCACCAATATCCAATAACATATTTTTAATTTCCATTGGCTTTTTACGTTGTGCTTCAGACAATAAATGTGGAGGAATAGATCCAATTACTCCTATTACCGGTCCATTTTTAGTTAGGACTTGCATTCGTTGTGCAAGTAAAACTTGATTCCACCAACCTCCAAGTGGCTGAAAACGAATCATTCCATTATCTGTAATTTGTGTTACCATGAACCCAACTTCATCCATATGACCCGCAACCATTACTTTTGGTCCGTTACCATGTTTCACCCCAAACAAACCGCCCAAATTATCTTGAATGATTTCGTCGGAGTATTTTTCTAATTCTTTTTTCATAAAAGCACGAACAGCATGCTCATTCCCAGAAGCACCTGGAAGCTCTGTTAATTTTTTAAAAAGATCAAGTGTTTCTTGATTCATTTCATCCCCTCCATTTATATGTATCATACTTTTTGAACATCCTCTTTAAGTATAACGGAAATAGTTTAATTTATTCCATTCAGAGTCTTCATTTCCATTTAGAAATAGATAATGTATACTAATTTATATAGAAAGCAAACATATTCTATAGGTGTACCTACAATGAACAGACTAGGAGGTTTAGTAATGAAAAAGAGAAATATTCTTTTAGCTGCAGCAATTGGTTTTACTTTCGGATATATTACAAATCAACAAGTACAAGTACGTCAAAAAGTAAGTCCTGAAACGGCATTAAAAAACGCAAAAGAACTTTTTAAGAAGTCAGGTCCAATTAATGGCTCTTGGATTTATATGAAACCTGAATCTGTTGAAAAGAATGGTCTCCCGTATCAAGCTTACCGTGGTGGTATAACAAGAAATATTAACGGAGAAAATATACAATACGAATTCTACGTGGATGTTGAAACAGGTGGAATCATATCAGCTAACAAAACTGAATAAGAAATTGGCAATATAATTGCCAATTTCTTATTCATTATCAATATTCATAACGCTCTCGCTTCACTTCATCTACTTTCTTACCTTCTTGATTAAATTTAATTGCACGATAATATGCATCATGGTAAAAGGTATACCATGATCCTCTGTTGTAACCATACTCCATCCAGTTTTCCTTTTCATGAACGGATGTTACAGGGTAATCATCGTAAGCCATTGCCCAAAGTTTATTTTGATGGGCGTGTGTAGGCATTATATCGGCCAGGTGAATAAAGGATTCTTCTCCTTCTTCAAAAACTATAATAGCATGTCCATCACTATGACCGCCTGTATGGATCATCCGTAAGCCTTCTAAAATTTCCAGTTCATCTGCAAATGTTTCTACTTGTTCTTCAACAGGCTGCCAATTGCTTTCCCAATATGTATTGACAGATCTAATATTCGGATTTCTCATTTCATTCCATTCTATTGCAGATGTGTAAATCGTTGCATTTTTAAAAATAGATTCGTATTCATCTTCATCCATTTTTCTCGTTAATCCTGAAGCATGATCATAATGCAAATGAGTCATTAAAATGATATCAATATCATCCACATTTAAATTTAATTCTTTCAAAGACTTTTCGACAGATGATTGTTCTAAAACACCGAAGTTTCGGATTTGCTTTTCTGTAAATTTGTCATTCCCTAATCCCGTTTCAATTAAGATATTTTTTCCATCTAGTTGTAATAGTAAGGGATCGGCTCTTAATTCGATTTGATTTTTATCATTATATGGATATAATCTACTCCACAATGCCTTAGGAACTACACCAAACATAGCACCACCATCTAAGAATGTTACACCGCCGTTTAACCAAGTTAAGTTTGCTCTACCGACCTTCAATTTTTCCAATCCATTCATCCCCTCTCTACACATATCTTAATTTAATTTAGAATATTCTGCAATAACTAACTAAATCTTCACTATTTTGGAACAATCTCTTTTAGTATAGAATGAAAATGAGGATAAGATGATAATAAGAAAGGAAGATAAAATGGAACAACGTTTAATATTAGCTTCCGGGTCTCCGAGAAGAAAAGAATTACTACAAAATATGAATCTTTCATTTGATGTCGTAGTAAGTAATGTAGATGAAACGATAGATCGAACATTGTCAGCCGAAGATTTAGTTCAATCACTTTCTTATCAGAAAGCCTCTTCTATTGCCAAAAGTCATCCAGAGGCGTATGTAATCGGTGCAGATACAATGGTGCTTTTAGATAATCAAGTACTTGGAAAACCTAAGACGGAAGAAAATGCTTTTCAAATGCTTCATCAATTATCTGGGAGACAGCATGATGTATTAACAGGGGTTACGATTATAAAAGGCAAGCAAATTGTTTCTTTTTATGAGAGAACCCTCATTGAATTTTGGCCATTAACAGAAAATGAAATATGGAATTATGTTAAAACAGGTGAACCAATGGATAAAGCAGGTGCTTACGGAATTCAGGGGCTAGGTGCTTATTTAGTCAAGAAGGTAAATGGTGACTATTTTTCGATCGTTGGTTTACCAGTTGCAAGGTTAATGAGAGAATTACAAAAGTTGGGATTCAAGAATTATTAAGAAAAATACACCGAGGTATAATCCCGGATGTATTAAAATATCCTTAATTGAGAATAATTAACCGCCATTAAGTTACAAAATCAAATCATATTTAATGAAAAAATAAAGATTTTATCAAAATTTGTCACACAATACACCCCCACTTCTAAAAGGATTAATTCATTTCATGTTGAATTATTTATTATGGGGTGATTCTATGCATGAAAATGTAGAATGTAAAGAGAAGACTTATTCTACAGCTGAATTAGCGACTATGTTGGGTATGGGCGTGACGACAGTTAGAAAATATGCACAACATTTAGAGAAGGCTGGATATGAATTCCTTAAAACCAAGAATAACGCCCGATTGTTTGTAGATAAAGATATAGAGAAAATACGGCATCTAAAGGATTTAAGAGAGAATCCTCATGTAACTGTAGAACAAGCCACCAATATTGTTATGGGAAAATGGAAAGAGAAAGAAATTGTAAATATTACAGCCCTTCCAAAAACCCCCAAACTTATTAAAGAAGAAAATGTAATTTCAACAGAAATCCTTGAAATGAAAAAATTAATAGAAAAACAAAATGAAATGATTATTTCTTTAATGGAAAGACTTGATCAACAACAAAACATCATAAATGAGTGGTTAAATGAACGAGATAAAGATTTAATGAGAACTATTACCGAAAAATTAGAAACCCAAAAACTAATTGCGGCTACGACCGAGGAAACAACGAATAAAAAGTCCTTTATGGGGAAATTATTCGGAAAATAAAGAAGACCTTCATCAATGGGGGTTTCCTTCATCCCCCACTGATAGTTAGTCGCACTTATCGGACCATTACAGCCGGCTGATCTCCCACCTACCTTCTTTGTTCCCCAGAGTCTTGGGGGAGGAGTTTTATTGCCCGTTGAGGTGGGGTAAATCGCGCGTACATTTAACCTTCCTCCTTTCTTTTTAACTCTTTCAATTCGTTATACGTCTAAATTTCTGATTTAAGTTTACCTAAAAATAAAGATTGACTTCCAACAAAAAACAGGCATTGAAAAGTTCAACCTAATAAATGGACT
>NZ_JBHTKV010000003.1:0-187650 GCF_042678465.1 Oceanobacillus caeni
TGATTCGGACACAACCTTTCGTTAGTTTAATATTAATGACTTAACCAAGTTGTGTCCATAAATCTATACTACATCTATGTAGTATTAATTTATTATTGATAATATTAGCTTGTTTTATCTTTAATACTTTTCTAATCACATTGTAACTTTCACTTTGTAGATTCATTAAATTATTGCAATTAATGGATAGTCCGTTTTTCTCAGTGATATATGGTATGAATGCATTTTCCCCTTTATTATAAATGGGTTTTTGATAACGTATCACCTTTGATGCTACAGGAGAGTCGAAGAAGCCCAACCTTTGCACAACAGTTTTATTATTAGTCTTATATTTTGAGTAAAAATCCCAACGACCTTGAGTTAGAGTCTCTAATTGGTTAACGGGTATAGTATATTTAATTGTCCTGCCTACTAAATCAAAACTATAATCAAGAGTAATGGAAGTTTTTGTTTTTCTATTTTTAAGTAAGAAACTAATTATAATATCGCTATTAATGGATTCTTTACAAATTCCGATTTCTAATTTTTTTCCATTCCATACGAAATAATCTAAGGTTAATTTAGATTGGTTATTACGTACCTTCATTGATCCTGATCATCCTCCTAATGAGTTAAATTAATCGTTCATTTATTGTAATTACTTTTAATAATTGTTCCATATATTTTTTGTAGTAACTGCTCTCAAAATGATGGGGACCTGGACTTACGGGATGATCAAAACTACCAATATAACCAAACTTATTCATATCTATGAAATGGGCTTCGGGTAAATTGTTTAAAAAGTAGTTATTCATATAATTCCATACGTTGTTAAAATGAATGAATTCTTCTTCACTAATGTTTCCTTTTTTTATAAACGATTGTATACTTCCATTCTTTTCATAATATTTATCTGTTAGCCCGCCAGAATTTAAAATAATTTTGTTTCCTGGAATAATAGTTTTAATTTTATTTATAAATTTTAGACAAGCATCTTCCCATTTATTTAGAAAGTCATTATGTCGGTTATTTATTGGTGTACCGTGAGTTGCTAAATAATCTTTGTAGTATTTAGAACGTTTTATAGAACTATTCAAACCTATTACCTTATCGTCTCCTATTTTTATAACTCCGTGAGTTGCATCTACGAAAAAGTCTAATATTAAGTAATCAATTTTTTCCTTTTTTAAATCGGAAAAAACGGATTTATTAAATTCCCTTTTGGCGTGCGTAATATCGGATTCATCAAGATCATTAAAATAATCATTATTAAAAGGTATTGGATTGCTTATCATACTTATAATTGAAGGTTGAAAATTTGTATAGCTCACCTTAAAATACCTTTTATAATCGGGGTTAAAGTATTTCTTTGTGGAATTGAAAGCTGATCTAGAATAACATGATCCCAATATTGCGATGTTATATGGCCTCTTGTTACTATTTAGTTTAACTTTTAGGTTATCGTCACCTAATACTCTTATCGAGAACTTATCGGCTTCAAGCTTTTCATCTATTTTTTGAGCTGCTTTAACGCCTTGGATATATTCTCTGTTATCTATGATAAATTTTACTAATAGATAAATTTCTTCTTGTCTACTGTTATTGATACTTGAAAGACTTGTTAGGTTTAATGTTATTTTTGTTTTATTTCCAGCTTGCTTTATGTGTTCAAGAGATTTTAACTTTTGATAAAACATTTCTGTTTTTACACTGAACTTCTTACTAAGGAAGAATTCTATTTTAGAAGGGACCAGGTTATTCAAATCCTCTAAATTCACAACCAAATTAATAGCATTATCTTTTACTAGCTTATACTCTTCTATTACAACCACAGGATTATTTTTTTCTAATCTAAATATTATGTTTTGGTTTTTAGTTTTAAAAAAAGATAGGGAAAGTATAGAATCTAAATTTAGAGCTTCCTTGTTCTCCAAAGAATCGTTCTTTTCATTAGATTTAACTGGTACATCATAAATTATATTACTAACCTTATATTTTGCTAGAAGTCGAAATTTTACCATTTCTTTAAAGGAATTACTTATGCTAATATTATCAGTAGTTATGGCGTACTGATTATGACCATTATGAGTAAGCGTAAAAGTTTCCTTTTTTAGACCAGATCCTTCTTCTTCTAACGTTAATACCTCTGGATAAGCCTCATGAACCATTGTTTCACTCAAAGTCACTACTAATTCTTTATTACTTAATTGGATATTTTCAACATAAGGTGTTGATTTCTCTACTAGTATTTTAAAAGACAACTTATTCCCTTTTGTTATATATGGTTTTAATTTAACTTTATTATCAATATTTACGTAACCATGTGCTTTATTAAATTCTTCTTTACTAAAAATATGTTTAAGTACATGGTAATTATTTTTATATTTAATATGAAGGTCTATAATGTTCTTTTGTCCTTTTAATAAAGGGAATTCAGTTAAAAACAAGATAGGATCAAAATTAATAATATAATTAAACCCATTACTAGTTGGTTTAACTACTAATTCTTCACTATACTCAATCGAATTCCAGATATCTTTATCTCTAACTCTAAAGCTAACTAATAAGTCATCTATAATATCCTGTTCAGATGAAAAAGAAATATGAAAGTTTCCTTTGTGCAAGTCAAAGTATTTTATTTCAAACATATTTTTAATACCCCTTTTTTTTATTATCCATCCCTTGTATTTTTTATTTGCAATATAAAATAGGACTTATATCCTCTATTGGATATACGGTAATAAATTCTTATATATAATTAATAACAATAATAGATTATATCATATGAAACCATAGTGATGAATGGTTTTTTTTGGTACCCCTTCAGTGAAATTAATAAGGTAAGTATAAACTTATTTTAAAATAAGAGAAAAACTTTGTATAAAAACTTTTAGTTTAGCATTTTTGCGTACATGATAATAACCTATTTTTGGTTCTGATGAAAATTGTTTATCGAAATTAGAAATAACGAATATGGATTTTTATTTAAACATACTTCGTTTTGTTTTTTCATTTAATGAGGGTAGCATTCCTTTGAAAGCTATCAAGGGTAAAGGATTTTCCCCTTCTTTCGTCGTCCCTTGACACCTCCCAAATACGTGCTATGTAAAAAGTTCATCAAATCAAAATTTGAAAAATGGGATGGTGTCTGAAGACTTAGAGTTAATTTTAGATAATCTCTCCTTATCCGCCTTCATATGTAATAAGTCTCTTTAAACACGCTTGTTTAGTTGATTCGGTTAATGGTTGTATGTAAGCTTCTTTTGCTATAGTAAGTAATCCATAATACCGCTCATTTATTGAACTATGTCCAAAATTTCTGGTCACTATTATATAATTCTCTTAAAAATCAATAGTGGTAACAATTACCTAATATGATAAAATTGAATAAAGTAAAAGTAGAGGAGAAGTGTTAATGGGGAACAGGTTAGGTAATAAAGGTTATATAAGTGTTAGCCATTTAGTTTACATTATTATAATTTTTGTAATCGTGCTTTCCTTTTTTCTTATAATAGCATTTGGTGGGACAGATAACGCTAGTAACATGATGGGAACTGCATCAACCGTTTCCTCGCTGATTTTATCAGTAATTGCAATTGTCATGACTTTAATCGATGTGGCAGGGCAAAGACAATCTATTATGGACTTGAAAGAAACTGCTGATAAGTTACGTGTAACAAATAAAAGTGCATATGACTTAATTCAAGATCTAACAGTAAAGATGGCTGATCTGCACGAGTTAAGAGAATCGATGGTTAAAATAATGACAGAATCAGATGAATGGAAAAAGGAGTTTGTGAATGAAATAAAAGACATTATAAAAGATAAAGAGGAAGTAAATTCGGATGACATAGAGTCGCTTATTAAAAAGTATGTCCAAAAAAACGAGGATATAAAACAGAAAGATAAAAATTCCGGTAGTCTTGGTCTAGCTGGTCTTGTTGGTTCTTATAATCCTTCTAGTTTTCGTGGTGTTGGTAGTTGGATGGGCAAGGACAAGGAAGAGGAACTACAAAGGAATCTTATCAAGTTATCTGAACTTATCAATAAAGATAAAGAAGGAAAACCTAACAAATAGAAATACTTAAAATATGATAATCACCGTTTCAGCATCCAATAAGGGTGCTTTTTTTATTACTAAGGCTTGTTGTCCGATATGTAATTACTTAAATAATGAACATCATAGAAGGAAAATATAACTTATTGTCGAATTATGGTGATGAAAGATAGGGTTATTATGGACAAAATAACTTTTTATAGAAATATTTGGGAGGGTTTTACCGGCCGCTTGAGTATTTCGTTAAAAGAGAACCACTTTAAAGGACTGAGAACCAGTTTATCTATTTTTGACCAAATTAATACATCTACAGAGGGGAGAAAAATCCCCACGTTATAGATGTATTTAATGTTATATTAATCTAGTATTTAAAGAATAGCTCGATGAATCTACTATTTTTTTCATAGGCTGGATAATCTTCAAACACTTCATAAACATCACTATGAAGTTCATCATAAGGAATATGTCTCCCTTTAGGCGTTAATTCATTTACTTCTTTTCTAAGTTCAATAACCATTCCTTCTAATTTTCTGAAGTAATTCAGTAAATCAACGATGAGCTGTAAATTATCCATTTCTTCATATCCAGTTTATATATAGGCTTTTTCATTTTAGTTCAATGACCTCCTTCTGCTTTGTCTCATAACTATAAAAAATCATAGAATGGATGTATCATTTTTACTCAGTTAAAGTGGTTAACTATTTTTTATACCGTGACGTTCTCGCATAGATACTTGTCCATCAATAAATCACATCTGACAATACTCCTCCCATAATAGAGTTAGCGTCACTCCTTTCTTAGCTAGTTCTCTGTGAATATTCTCAAAATAAGTCATTCGATGATTTTGAGCTTTAGACTTTTAGGGAATAGCCAACCCTGTAAGTCACGGTCCGATACATCATCTGAAAGAGGCCAAGAAATATCACACTCAATAACTCGGTTTAAATACAGAGGTGACAGTGTTTCTTGAACATCCACAGCTGGAAGCAATGCTCCTTTTACTCATCCCTTGACTATTTAGCTTTAAAATGTCACGAAATAACCCCCTATAATAAAAATTCACTGAAAATCAGTGTATCTTTATTATAGGGGGTAGTTCTCTTTCCATGAATCTGGTTCAATTCTGCCGATACAAGTGCACAAATTGTCCGTGATGATGGTTCTATTTGAATGAAATATTCACTGATGAAGAATTTAAGTTATATGCCGTAAAACTTGGACAAGAAAAAGGCCAAAGAAGGTTTCACAAACAGCTAGAGAATTTGACTTTGCCGAACAAACTCAGCACAATAACAATGGAAATTCATAAATTTTACTAGTAAAAGGCACTAAAGACACCTTGAACTGAGAGTCTTAATACCTAAATTAATTGAATTAACACAATATGATATAATAAAGGTATAATAAATTTAAAATTTTAATGGAGTTGGTTCAATGTCGTATGATTTGTTAATAGAAGGATTAGAGATGGTAAAGACTGTTAAATCATGGTCACTAGACGTGATAAATTATAATCATAAGTCAAGGCCGTATGAATATACATGCTATTCACTCAATTTCCAGTCTGACGAAGTATTAAAAAATACAATAAACGATATGTGCTCGAAATTTAATTCAATTATAGATAGATATGGAAGGAAAGTTCAAGAATATACCGGGGCGAACTCTAAAAATGTTGTGGATAAGATTAGTGTTTCTAATAAGTTGATTTCAAAACCTTGGGATTCTTTAATTCAAAGCCTTAGTGTTTCTGATGATTACACAAAATTGAAAGAAATAAAATCAAAAGCTTTTATTTTTGTTGGAACATATAATGATGATAGTAATGATCAAAATATTTATTTGCTATCGAGAAAAAATCCAATCTACACATACAAAAAAGATAGAGCTAAGATTTTCGAATCAAGGCATAACAAGATTAAAGAGATTAGCGAACCACTTATTCAATTTGGTAAAACTTTTGACGCATTAATATATAAAGACACCTTATATACTATTAATAATAATTTTGAGAGTATTTTTCATATGGAGTATTCTCATAAAGTAGTTTGTAAAAACTCCTTACAAACTATTAGGGAAGCTAATGTTATAAAAGACTTTAAATCTTATAATTCCTTTGCACTATCTGGTCAACATCCAAAAAAATTTATTACTTTTGATCCTAGAATCATAGATAATATTCAGCAGGAAAGCAACCTAAAAATTTTAGTGGACGAGCTTAAAATCCCATACGATTATACAAGTAAAAAATTCGATTTAATTGACGAAAAGCAAGCTGATGTCTTTACAAAGGCTATTTGCGGGAAAACTAAATATAATATGTTTACAGACGGTGTTTGTGAGGTACCTAATTCTATCCCTTTAAATCTTTCATAAGATGAAATGGTTTATTAAGTGAAGCTACCTCAATAGTGTTACCTCTTTGAGAGGATATGTTATTTCTACTAATAACTATTACTTGGGTAGTCTTGACATTTTGTTCAGGTTTCCACTTTAATTCGCAATCAAAAAATTTATATCCATTAATTTCAAATATTAAGTTTGCGTATATGTTATTATTTCTGACACATAAGAAAGCCAAAATTATGAAATAAATCAAAAATTGAACAACCTCACTCCACAGAGTAAAATCAAAGGCAAAAAGGGGTAACACATAGGATAGTAAAAATTCCGATGTTATTCCTTTTTCCTGTCTAACTTCTATGACCTTGTATGGCTTATATTCAGAAGCCTTTATACTTGACATGGATTTTAGAATGATAAGTATTGAAAGAATATTAAGTGTTATTATTGTTAGTATACTAATATATTCTGTTAAAAGGTTCACATCATGTTTTATTATATTCAGTGTGTCAATAAATATTACCGTAGCCCATAAAGGGATAAACGATGTAATAAACATTGCTAATTTGAATAGTTGCCCCAAGAAAGCCACACCTCCTAGCACCTATATTGTATCATATTTTTAAAGTATAATATTCTTCGGTTATCATCAATACACTCTTTATTATTGACTAAAATTGGGCAAATCGAATTGGGATTGTATAATGAAACCCAAGAAATAGATCGGAGTGTTTTAAATGATAAAGCGTAAAAGTTATGACAAAGAATTTAAATTATATGCTGTAAAATTTGTAGAAAAAAAGGTCAAAAAATTTCAGAAACGGCTAGAGAGTTAGACTTAGCTGAGCGGACTTTACACAACTGGGGGAAAAAGTATCGTTATGAATCTGACACAGGCCTTGTTGGTAGTGGTAATCTCAAGCCAGAAGGCAAAGAAAGTGAACTTCAAAAAAGATTACGTGACTTGAAAAGGAAAATGCTATTTTCCAAAGGTTTATAAACAATTACAATAATTACCACGACTCATTTTGGTGAACACTACCACATGAAGTTATAGTACACAAATAAAGTGTTTTTATTTTAACATATGAGTTCCATGTTCAGGGATTTAGTGTCACTCTTAATATGTTTATGCAACCATATGAACGGGACTGTAAATAAATGTCTAAGGCACTATACATGACTAGCAAACCACTACACTTTTATTTTGCCAATCTAAATACCCCTCCATACATTCCAACGTCCGCTCCATCTGCTTTTTCAATACATAAGGAGATACATCTAGATGAAGGATTTCACCACTTTTAAAAAGAATGGTTGAAGAAGGATGATTGGTGAGGCTTTTTTCAATCCGAAGAACATGATAATAGGAGATCCAGCAGCAGTCAAAATGGTTGGTTGCATGCGTGGGGAAGAAGTAAAGGTTTAGGTGTGGATTAATCGGTATGGGGACTTTTCGTTTGAATCCAGTGTTGTGTTGGACAGCTTCCCTTACACCTTCATATGTAGCAAATCTTTCTAAACAAGCTTGTTTAATCAGTTCGAGCGGTTTTTGCTTTACGTAAATATCTCTATCTGGTTCTTTCACAATGGTATCGTAATCTTTATGATTTGAGGGTAATAGGGCCATGGTGTTTGAATGAATGGAATAATGACTTAAGATATCTTTCATAGAGGATGGCTCCTTTTGATTGATAGTTGTGGAATGGGAGAAGGAAGATGCCTTCTCCATTTAACTTTTAGAGGAATAATGCGAATATTTTTCAGTACTATTTCGATTCTGTATTTTATTTGTTACTCACACCCAATTCCGTCCACATCTCTGTCTAAATGCGGTCCGTACCCAGGATCGCCGCGATGAACAGGTGCTGCTCCTGCTTCTCTTGCGGTTGTACAATTTTTATAGTAAACATTCGAACTGGTATTGCTAGAGCTGGAAGCGGAACTTTTAGTAGAGTTGTTACTAGTAGATTGACTTGTAGTCTGGGTACTTGCCTCTACACTTGCTACTTTACTATTAGCCGATTTAAGTTCTGTTTCGAGATTTGCTACTTTGTTATTTAAGTCTGTATTTGTTTGAGTTAGTTTATCTACTTTTTCATCTAAATTTGTATTTGTTTCTGTTAGTTTTGCTACTTTGTTATCCAAATCTGCGTTTTTATTATTTAGTTCGGCTACTTTTTCTTCTAATGTATTCTTTTCATCCTCCAGGGATTTCTTTTTCTCTTCCAAGGATTCTATCTTTTTCTCGAATTCAATCCCTTTAGTTTCCAACTCTTCTTTCTCATTTTTATAATCTGTTACTTTACTTTTTAGTTCCTTATTTTCCAGTTTAAGAGTGTCATTTTCGTCGGATAGGGATTGATTCTGTTTTTCTAATTCGTTTATTTGGGCTAGTTCGTCTGTGTCAGCGAAGGCTACCCCAACTATAAATAGACTAAATCCACCAAGAAGTGCAGTATAAAATATTTTTTAGACAATATCCTTTGTTTATCTTTTATTTTTTTAATAAAGTGAACAATTATGTAAAGAATAGAAAAAATAATAGCTAGAAATCCTAATAGTGCAATGAAGATCATTTAAATTCTCCTTTTTATAAAATAGTTAACGGCGTCTTTGGTAGGGAAATTTTTTTGGTTTGGATTAATCTAGGGAACATGATTGTGAGAGAATCAACAGCTTTTCTTGCTTCGTGGGGAGGGGGATAAAATACTTAGAAGTGGTTTAATTTGGGTTGTAGAGGGAAAGGGGGCACCAAAATTAGGAGCAGTTTATTTATCCGGGAAATCTTCAATTATTTCATCGATTAACTCGTCAATGCTAATATCTAACTTTTCTCGTAATCTAATAGCTGTTATAAAATTTGGAAAAGCATTGCCACGTTCTAATTCACCTAACTGTTTCGGATCTATTCCAATTATTTCAGCAAATTCTTCTTGAGTTTTCAGCATCGACTTTCTTTTTTTATAAATGGCATCACCAACAATGTAAGCCCGGTATTTATACCTTCTATTATCTTTCAATGATATTCCCCTTAGTTTTTAAAGTTATTATCCGTTGAATGAAAGCGCGTGGACACCGTGTATACACCCTATTTCTTGCATTAGGGAAACAGATTTTATAAAGGGAAACTGTGGATGGATATAATTTTAATAAAGTGTCATTTTGGCCTTACAAATAAAAAGCAGATCTTACTTTAACTAGGGAAAGCAAGATCTGCTAGATTTTAAAACAAATGTTTGATCTACAGACTTATTTCATTTTATATGGCAAGGCATGTATGGCTTAAATCAATTGATTGAGTTTCCCTTCAACACGGTGTAATAGGTACAACATAAATAACAATTAGAAAAATAAAAGAGCATTATACTACTAAAGATAATTATCCAATTATTTGGAGTATGTTGGGAAAACGGTTTCAATTATTTTTTAATCGATTATACTTATTATTAAGAATTTAAGATTGGTCATTATCTTTTGGAGGAATTAAAATGAGTGATAAAAAAATCAGGATTGTGTTAATTGATAATCAGAAGTTGTTTCGCCAAGCTCTTAAAAGGATTTTAGATCATGAATTGAATTTTGAAGTTGTTGCAGAAGGTAATAATGTTGACGAAGCTAAAAAGTTAATACAAGAGAAAAATCCAGATATTGTATTAACGGAAATTAATATTCCAGGGATAGAATCAATCTTTGAAGAGTGTTCTTCACATGTGAGGGTTATCATTTTATCTGATCATGATGATGAATGCTTTGTTACACAAGCATTAAAATTGGGTGCGCAAGGTTACCTCCTCAAAGAGATGGATATAGAATCATTAATTGAAGCTATAAAAATAGTGAGTGATGGTAGTTCATATTTACATCCAAAGGTTACACATAATATTGTTAAAGAGTACCGGAGGTTAGCAAGAGACAATGCCCCAAATCGCTTAAATAAAGTAGGATACCATAAGCAACCGCTACATCTATTAACAAAACGGGAATGCCATGTACTACAGTTACTAGCTAATGGAAAAAGTAATAGAGAGCTATCAGAAGAATTAGGCATAAGTCAAGCAACAGTGAAAAACCATGTTGGTAGTATTTTACAAAAAATGAATTGTAACGATCGTACGCAAGCTGTTGTTACTGCTATTCGTAATGGTTGGGTGGAGATAAATTAATTGGTTAATAGTTAAAAAGCTGCAAGAATTGATGAGATGTTAATCCCATTGATTCTTGCAGCTTTTTTATTAGGGAATAATGGTTCTTGACGTGATGGAAAGAAATATATATTTGAATAAAGTACTAATCGGTACCTATATGCGTACAACCTTTTATTTAAATACTTAGTAAACTATATATAACAAATTATGAAGACAATTAGTGAAAAGGGTGGTTATATGAAAAAAGAGTTATCTATTAAGCAGGAACTCACGGATGAACTACACACAAAATGGATATTATCCGATATGAAAAATCGACTTGTTCAAATCATTTGTAATCTACTAGATGATCAGGTGTATATCGAAAATGATATTATTTATTCATTATTAGAGGTAGTAGAATTAATAGATTTAGAAGAGAAAAAGGTTAATCCAAATGCGGTAAAAGAGAAATTAGAGAATTTTGGGATCTAGGGCAATGTGTGAGACAACATTAAGTTTGATTTGTTAAAGCACATAAAAAGTCCACAGATACAGGTTTGTCGTTTCGATTGTCATATCAGTTAATGTTGCAGGGATTTTTAATGAACTTTTAACTACAAAACAAAAAGACCGCGATAAACACGGTCTTTAGCTTCTCAATCTTTCACAAGATTTAAAAACTCATTTAGTTTTATTCTAGCTTCAGGGCTAAGTGTTTTAACAGTATCCATTAATTGGATTAGATCTATTGGTACATCTTCCATATCGGTTGAAAAGAAGGATGATAGATTTGTATCAAGTGCATGTAGGATTCTCTCTAGCATATCTATATCAGGAATCGCACGACCATTTTCGAAACGGCTAATATAGGATTGTGAGATGTTAACCTTATTAGCTAGATCTTGAGTTGTTAAATTTTTCGCTTTTCTTAGTGTTTTTAGTCGGATACCAATTCTATTATTATCTACCATATTGTACTCCTTTATCGTAGATTATCTAACTATAGTTTAGCTTGTCTAATAGAAAAGTGTAGAAGTAAATTGATATTAGAATTAATAATCATAATTTAGTTGACTTTTAGAATTAATAGTCATAAAATGCAGATAAATGGTATTCTTTCAAAGAATTTTGGAAATCAAATTAATTGATTTGGAGGTGTACCATTTATTAAAGGCTTTTTGATTGTTCTTTAAAAAGAAGGAGGTGAGCTTATTGAGAAATAGTAGCTGCTAAACCCAATAGTAAAAACTCATTTTTAAAAAATTTAAAAGAAAACGATTGCAGAAGATAATCTTACGTCAGAAGTTGCCGATAGAGTCGCTCAAACAGTCTAAAAACTATAGATGCTGAATTTAGGTTTAGAAATAGGTGATTCATTTCTTTCTATAAAATGATTGTCGTTTGTTGAAATAACATCCCAATAAAATATGTTCATTCACTCTATCGTGCAGATCGGTTTAGGTTTTCAATTGAGATTGAGAGTTTAATCATTAAAATTTTTTAACTTAAGTGGTATAGACATTAGTACAACTATATATTGATATTTATTATAAAAAAAGAAAGGTTGGAATTGAATTGACAAATAAATTAAAACTGTCGTTTGAAGTATGGCCAAACATGCCATGGGGACGTTTAGATAACTGTGGGCCAGCGTGGAATTCTTGGGGAGATAAATCTCTTGATTGGTGTATTAATAGAATTGGAGAATATGGCTATGAAGGTTTTGATGTTGTATTTCCGAAAATCCAAGAAATACAACCAAGTGATTATGAAGATCAAGTTACTAAAATTAAACAAGCAGCAAGCAAGCACAATTTAGCATTTGCTTCCATTGCTTGTCATACAACATTCGTTTCACCACGTTATTTTGATCGTGAAAACGGAATAGCAAAATTTAAAAAGGCTATTGACGCAGCAACAGATATGGGAGCCGAAACAGTTGTGACATTGCTTGGAGATGGGTACTATGATCCCCCATTATATAATCTAATTACACGTCAAGAAGCATGGAATCAAGCCGTTACAGCTACACAAGAAGTGGCTGATTATGCGAAACAGTATAATATCGATGTTAGTATTGAGTTGCTTCAAGGGACGATTATTAACGATATTCCATCGATGCTAAAATTCTTGGAACTAGTAGATCGCTCCAATGTTTACTGCTGCGTTGACGTTGGAACATTCTATACAACCGTTAAACCAAAAATGCCGATTAAGGAAGCTATTCAAAAGCTAGGTGATCGTATTAAAGTTGTCCATGTGAAAGATGAAGTTGGGTTCCCTAACATTATTCAATCACAGCATGTGTGGTTTGGTGGCGGTTATGTAGACTTTGTTGAAATGACAGAAGCACTTAAATCAGTTAATTATAAAGAATACAGTAGTGTTGAATGGGAAGCATGGCAAGCTGGTGGATTATTTGGCGTAGGTGAACCTTCAGGAATTGGACTTTCTGACTTTGACCGTGTGGCAAAAGAATCAAGAGAATATTTGTTAGATAATGGCTGGGGAAAATAAACAAAAAATACTTTATCATTCCTCCATGCTATGAGGGCGTGGAGGAATGATAGAGCGTTATATGGAGGATGAATATGAAAAATAGACTTAACGTACTAAGTTTCATTCTAATCTCACTTGTTTTGCTATTAGCGGGTTGCGGAAATTCGAATGAAACAGGTAACTCTGATTCAAATAGTGATAAAGGTGTAGTAGAGCTAACCATTTGGCACATGGAAGAACCACCTAATCGTGTAGAGATATTTAACCAAGTTATCGAAAATTTCAACAGTGAAAACCCTGATATTAAAGTTAATGCACAAGTTCAAAGTTGGGATGATGCATATTCTAAATTCCCGGCAGCCATACAAGCGGGTAACGGGCCAGATTTACTTTTTACCTTACCGGACTACACAACATTAATTAAAGATTTAGAAGTTATTCAACCTATGGATGACATTGTGGCAGCATTGGATGAAAAACATGATTTTATTGATGCTTCTTTAGACCCGTATCAATATGATGATCACACATGGGCTGTTCCAATCTATGGTTTTGTACAAGCATTATGGTACAGGAAAGATATGTTTGAAGAAGCAAATATTGAACCACCTGCAACCTGGGATGAATTAACGGCTGCTGCGAAGGCACTAACTAAGGATGGCGTCTATGGTATTGCTTTACCAGCATCTAAATCACAAGCAACAGATCAAGTATTATACAGCTTCTTAGTATCAGGTGGCGCAAAAAATATAATTGATGGTGAAAATAACATTACGTTTAATACACCTGAAACGATAAATACCTATAAGAAGTATGTTGAATTACTACAATATTCACCTGTAGACAGTAACACCTATACATGGGGAGAGCCTCAAGCTCAATTTAACAGTGGAAAAGTTGCAATGGCTATTGAAAAGGGACAATATTTAGCTCCTTTTGAAGAAGAATCTGGATTATCTGCTGATCAACTAGGAGTTGTTCCAATGCCTATTGCTGAGCATGGTGAGGTTGGAAGTATCTACTATTCTAATGGAATAATGATGCTTACAGATGATGAGGAGAAACAAGAAGCTGTAGAGAAATTCCTTACGTATCTTTATGAGCCAGAGAATTACACAACCTTTGTCAATGCAGAACCAGGTTTATTCTTACCTGTAACAACAACAGGTGTTGAATCCGATCTTTATTGGGAGAACCCAATTATATCTAAATATTCGGAGCAACTAAATGTGCTCATTGAAGCATCTCAAAATGGTGCCCTATTTGGATTCACTAATGGCGTCTCTTCGGAAATTGGCCAAATTACAGGACCAAACATTATTTCACAAACACTTGAGCAAATTACCGTTAATGATATGTCGGTAGAAGAAGCGGTAGAGTGGGGACAGCAACAAATGGAAGCAGCAGTTCAAGAATAACAAAAGCGGTCTACACTTGGATTTTTTGGTGTCATGATTTTCTAGATACTTATATTATGAAACCTTGAAACTTTCAATTGCGTTTAAAGCAATTTCTGATCTCATATAGATAGGAGGTAAAATCTTGAAAAATAATGAAACCTCGGTGTTCACAACAAGTAAGCAAAAGAGAGGGTTTAAGGATT
Organism: Oceanobacillus caeni; assembly: GCF_042678465.1. NCBI lineage: Bacteria > Bacillati > Bacillota > Bacilli > Caryophanales > Bacillaceae > Oceanobacillus > Oceanobacillus caeni. Next base: position 14,612 of record NZ_JBHTKV010000003.1, read on the forward strand.
ATCTAGAAATAAGCTTTCCTTATTTATTAATTGGGCCACTTGTTATTTGGGTACTTGCAACCGTGTTCATTCCCCTTTTGTCAGTGGTAAAAGAAAGCTTTTATAGTACAGGATTTGTTGGATCAACTGGAGAATTTATTGGTTTTGATAATTTCAAGAATGCTTTAACAAACCCCAATTATTGGGGCGCTTGGGGAAAAAGCTTATTTTGGGTTATTGGGAATATGTTCATTCAAACCCTTTTAGCTTTTTCCGTTGCCCTACTATTAAATAGAAGTAGTAAAATTTCTAAGTTAGCTCGTACGTGGGTCATTGTTCCATGGATTATTCCGACAATCGTTGTCGCTATCTTTTGGCAATGGATTTTTAATGGATCTTATGGAATACTAAATCACTTGTTGTTGTCGTTTCATATTATCGATCAACCATTGAACTTACTTGGGGATCCTAATTTAGCATTACCAATCATTGTAATCATTAATAGCTGGCACTGGTTCCCATTTCTAGCTATCTTAATTTTGGCAGGCTTAGCAGGTATTCCAAAAGAAGTTTATGAGGCTGCTTCAGTTGATGGAGCCAATAAGTGGCAAGAATTTTTCCATATTACATTACCTTCTCTTCAAAATCTAACGTTTGTGCTAGGACTTGTCGGAACACTTTGGATGTTTAACATATTTGATTTAATTCAAGTATTAACAGAGGGTGGTCCAGCCGGATCTACCAAAACAATTCCTGTATTCATTTATCAGGAAGCTTTTGAAAACTATTCTTTAGGTAGCGCTTCAGCTATGTCGTTAATCACAGCAGTGATACTAGTCATCTTTGCAATTGTTTATATAAAATTCGCTTCACCTAAGGATTAATAAGGGGGGATATTAGTTGAAAATTGTCAAATGGATCTTAGTATCCTTGCTCGTATTATTTATCGCCTTTCCGTTCTACTGGGTCATCATATCTTCATTCAAAACACCTGACCAAATTTTACAGCCAGATTTATGGCCTAAAGAATGGACACTTGAAAACTATCAAATGTTATTAACCGAAACTCCTTATTTAAATAACTTGAAGAATAGTATTATTGTTTCGTTTGGAACGATGGTTATAACAACTATTATTGTTGTCCCTGCTTCCTACGCATTTTATCGTTTGAATTTTAAAGGGAAACAATTCTTTTATTATCTCATATTGGCAACATTTATTTTCCCAACGATGTTGCTGTTAGTACCTGTTTATCAATTAATGAATAGCGTTAATTTAATAGATAACATTTGGTCATTAATTATTATAAATGTAACGTTTGCAGCACCTTTTGCGACTTGGCTTATGAGTGGATTTTTCAAAGATATTCCGGAGTCATTGGATGAATCAGCAGCAATCGATGGTGCGGGGAAAATTCGAATATTATTCCAAATCATTCTACCTTTAATTGTTCCGGGATTAACTACAATAGCTGTCTATGCGTTTGTTGTCTCTTGGACTGAATTCGCTTTTTCGTCTGTTCTAATTTCAAGTGAGGCTAATCAAGTCCTTACCATTGGAATGAACCAGATTATGGGTCAATACACCATACGATGGGGATGGACAACAGCCGGAGCAGTGTTAACCTTATTGCCTGTTCTTATCTTCTTTGCCTTTGTGGGTCGATATTTCATTAAAGGCTTAACGGAAGGCTCCGTTAAATAGTTAATAACTAATGGATGCTGTCTATTCAACTATACTTTATTCAAAATGTGGGATTAGAAAAGGTAAGTGAAAAAAGGACGCTACTTCGGGGTGTGTCCTTTAGTAAATAAAGATGAGATACTTCCTAAAAAAAGCTAGATTTTTAGGAACACAGAAAGGAGGCAATACAAATGAATAAATATGTTATGGCAGTAGATATTGGTACGACTTCTGTCAAAGTTATCGTGATGAATCAATCAGGAGACATAATAGTCACTGATTCGCACGGGTATTCGATATCTAGCTGTAATCCAGATTGGGTTGAGCAAAACCCTGAAGACTGGTGGCAAGCGTCTCAAAAAGCAATCAAAACATGTGTAGAACATATTAGTACAAATGATATTGTGGCGATATCCTTATCAGGACATATGAGCGCACTGGTTTTTATGAATAGTGGCGGAACTCCCATATATCCTAGCATATTGATTTCTGATACACGCTCTAAGGCGCAAACGGACTATTTAAATCGCTATTATTATGATGACTTTGTAGAAAGAACTGGAAATAAGCCAATTGATGCTTTTACGGTCTCGAAACTACTTTGGATTAAAGAAAACCTTCCTCAATTATTTGGGAACTCTGCCATTTTCGTATTTCCAAAGGACTATATTCGTTATAAATTGACTAACAAATTCGGGACAGAACCTACAGATGCTGGAAATTCATTATTATATGATCCTTTTTTGAAGGATTGGAATTGGGAATTGATTCAAGAGCTTGGTCTTCCAACACATATTTTTCCTGAATTATATGATAGTCTTTCTATATTTGGGGGAGTTTCCAAACAAGCAGCTAAACTAACAGGTCTCCGTGAAGGAATTCCTGTTGTGACTGGTGGTGCCGATATGGCATGTAGTCAGCTTGGTACAGGTGCAATTGATGATGAGACAATGGCAATTACGTTAAGTACATCGGGGCAAGTCGTCATACGTGTTCCGACGTTTCATAAAAAAGGGATAGGTAAGGTCACGTTTCACAATAGTGTTCTAAAAGATACGTTTTATACAATGGGGACATTATTTACAGGAGGATTGGGTGTAGAATGGGCGTACAAGCTATTACACAATAAGGATGTAATGTCTAAAACTGACTACCAGAACTTGACCCTTTTAACATCGGAAATGAAGGACTATAACCCTGGTAGTAATGGTCTTTTATTTTTACCATTCTTAGTTGGTAGTGCGACACCATATTATGATCCACACGATCGAGCAGCGCTCATTGGCCTGGGGTTAAACCAAAAGAAATCATTAATACTTCATTCTGTACTAGAGGGAATAAGCTATAACATTCTTGAAAATGTAAATGCCATAAAAGATATGGGAATTCATGTTGAAACGATTCATATTGGCGCTGGTGGAAGCCGCAATAAGATATGGTGTCAAATGATTGCGGATATTATAGGATGTGACATTGTACCACTTGCAAATCGTGATGCTTCATCACTAGGTGCAGCTATTATTGCCGGAGTTGGAGTGGGGTTGTTTTCATCTATTGAAGAAGCGGTTCAGAGTATAGTAAAAGGAAAAGAATTACTAACATATGATGAGGATAAAAATAAAACCTATCAGACACTATTTGAATCGTACCAAGCAATTTATCAATCGGTTAATCGTTATTTTCATCAAATACATTAAAGCTTTTACGATGAGGGACTTTTTTAATGATGGGTACTAAACATATATTATGGGGGCGAGAATGATGATTAAAAAGTATTTTGATAGCGTAAGAGACATTTTATCAAAGGTAGAGGAATGCGAATCAGAAAAGTTAAATGAAGCGGCGGCTAAGGTAGCAGAAGGTATTGAAAAAGGGGGGATAGTTCAACTTTTTGGATGTGGGCATTCTCACATTTTAACTGAAGAGGTATTTTATCGTGCAGGTGGATTAGTCCCAATAAAGCCAATTTTAGTTGAGCCACTGATGCTTCATGAAGGTGCTGTTCGTTCCTCTCAGCTTGAGCGACAAAGTCACCTCGCGGAAACCTTTTTAAAAGAACAAATTATAGAGCCAAATGATGTCGTTTTTGTCATATCAACATCGGGCCGAAATCCTGTTCCAATTGATGTGGCTCAATATGCAAAGGAAAAGGGAGCGTTTGTCATTGGTATAACATCTATTGAATATTCTCAAAGCCAACCTTCACGTCATCATAGTGGAAAGCATTTATTTAATTCAGTTGATCTAGTACTTGATAACTTTTCTGTAAAAGGTGATGCGGCGTTAACATATGAAAAAGTAAAAGTGCCGTTTTCTCCAACATCAACAGTTATGGGCGCTATAATTTTAAATAGCATTTTTGCACAAGCGATTCGTTTGATGGCTGATCAGGGATTTGAGCCTCCAGTCTTTTTAAGCGGCAATATAGAGGGTTCTGACGGATATAATGAGGAATTAGTCAAAAAGTATGAAGAACGAATCCCATTGCTTACTTTAAATGTAGATGAGTTAAGTATATAAAAATTATATAAGTTTTGGGTGGATCATTATGGTAAACGTTCGTGTGAAAATGGGACCGAATATTTATGGTTAGAAGGGTGCTATTAAAATGGGGATATTAAAGTTGATGAGAAAAAGAGGGGCATACTTTGGATGCAAGTAGCATTTCTGATGCTCCATTAGAGCTGAAACTTCAATATAGCATGCTACCATGGTTGGTTGATATGCATATCTTTGGTGCGTGTGATTCAGATACAATGGATGAGGCTGGGACAAAACTCCAGTAATTAAAAATTAAGGCGTTGGAGCTTACACTAAAAAGTGTAGACCCCACGCCTTTTTTTGTCGTTATTTTAATAACCAAAAAGGACACCTTTTGATAAAATTAAAGTGACCAAACAATAATTTTGGAGGTGTCCTTATGTTTAAACATTATACCATGAACCAAGTAGTTTTGCCGCTAGATTTAGAAATGTATGTGTCAAGTTTTTCGCGGTGTGACATAAACAGGTGATTTATCTATTATTTTTAGTTACACACAAACGACCGTACAGGTAGATTTCAAACAAACGTTTGATCCATTTCTTGATATCAATTTTTACAAAATTGGACAGAAATGTGGACCGGTTATTGCCTGGGGTGTGGTCCAAAGAAAGAACCACAGTACGAACCGAAGTGCGGACACATTATATAAACAAAAAGAAACAAAACGAAATAGAATCTAATACTAATGGGGATGGCTTGGCTGGAAATTTAATCAAGCTGTCCTTTTTTACGTTTTCGACAAAAATAGACAAAAACAATATAAAAAATATGAAAAAACTAGCTAACTTACAAAACCTCTTGCAGAAACGTCATTTCTGCAGAAAAACAGGGGAGAATCTTGTAGAAACATGTCGGAGTTTGTCAGAAATGCGAAGTTAGCAACCTTTACAGTTTTCATCGGTCTGATTATGCTAGATGCGGATATCACATTTTGCCACACTGAAAAAAAGGAGGTTTTGTACTTGAAGAAAAACGACGACTTGTTTGAAGATATTTTCAAACAAAATGAGAAACGTATTTATTATCACATGCACAAGCTTGGCATTCGAGATCCGTATGGGGATTTTTATTCGGAAGGGATGTATGCCATGTGGACAGCCTACCAGAAATATGAGCCCAATAAAGGCCCCCTCGCCACTTACTTCAACTACACCATTCGCAATCGCCTCATCGATCTTATCCGGAAGAAAACCAATGATGAAGATAACGAACAAAACTATGTGGAAAAGGAAATTTTAACTGCCTATGACGGAAATAAATATGGCGACTCGAAAATGCCAATCCTGGACACAAGTGGAATGGATATGGAAGATGGCGATTCCTGGGAGCGCGTATTTTCTCTGCTTACCGAGAAACAGCGGAAATGGGTGTATTTTTATATCATTCGGGATATGTCACTGAAGGAAATTGCAGAACAGGAACATGTATCTGTGGAAGCTGTGAAAGACTGGGGGAAGCAAGCGAGGAAGAAATTGCGAGCTTATTTTAAAGACAGTGATGGGATTTAAATTTGGTAGACGTGCTATTCGTTTAGCATAAAAAGCCTTCCCTGGGACTTGGATTCACTGAAAAGTCTGGGGGAAGGTGAATTTTACGTGAAAGTAAAATCTTGGAGATGGAAGGAAAGGGAGAGAAGGATGAATTACATAAGGGAAATGAATGCTTTTTATGATTCGCTGGAATATAACCCACTATCTAGTTCAGCAGTTGCTTTATGGCATGCGTTGATGCATATGAATAACAAGACGAGGTGGAAGAGCGAATTTCGTGTAGCTGGAATGGTTTTAAGGATCAAATCTGGTTTGAATGAATCTAGTTTTAAGAGAGCGAGAACGGAGCTAAAGGAAAAAGGATACATTGCTTATGAACCTAAAAGGGGCAATCAAGCACCAGTTTATCGAATGATTAGTTTGATAGAGAATCGTGAAGACGCGCAACAGGTGGATTCGGTTGGGTATGAAGTAGATGAGAATTCAACTGAGACGGAACTACCTAGGGAAAGGGAAGCACGGAAAGGGATGGCAGAAGAAACGGTAACGAAACAGGAGGCTGGGGAAGGAGAAGTATTTCGTTTCTATCAAGAAAACTTTGGAGTCATGAGCCCATTCGTCATCGAGTCCATGAGTGATTGGGTGGACGATGTAGGAGAAGCATTAGTGATGGAAGCGATGAAACGGGCATTGGAGCAAAATAGGACAAGTTGGGGTTATGTGAAAAGTATCTTGCAGGCATGGAAAAAGAAAGGGATTCGAAGTGTGGATGCAGTACGAGCAGAAGATGTGGAATTTCGAAAAAGGAAACAACGGCGGCGGTATCACTATTTTACCAGTGGGAATCGTGAAGAGGTGATTCCGGATTGGTTTAAGGAACAGAGGGAAAAGCGTGAGAATAAAAGGATGGAAGTTGATCCGGAAGAAGCGGAAGTGACGAGGTTGAAGATTAGGAGGTTGAAGGAGGAGTTGGGGTATGTGTAGAGCGTAAGGGGGGGCGCGTCCAATGTGTTAGACCTTATCGAGAGCGGGAATCCGTTACTCGTGCGTATTTCCAAAGTCGCCTTCATAGGGGAGACGACAACTGGACGATTACCCAACCGCCAAATATGCTTCAAAAATCTCAAGTTTGCCGATGCTAGCAATTTTTCCGCAATCTTTATAAAAGGACGACGAATGAGCCTAGTCTAACAGGGAGAGGATCAGTAAGGAAAACTACATCTTGGCCCCCTGCTAAGATGAGCTAAATGGATCGGTGAATCTCTGCCACTGGTGCCCCCTTATTTTGCTTTACTAATATTCAATAATTCAGGAATTGTTACAAACTCTATTCCTTCTTGCTGTATACGTGGAATAATGTCATGTAAAGAATGGACAGTGCCTGATAAATCCATTGTCCAATCACCACCGTCATGCATCAGTACAATGGATCCGGGTTCCGTATTTGCTAAGACAATATCAGAAATAACAGTCGTACCCAATTGTCTCCAATCCAAAGAATCGACGTTCCAGAGAATGACAGAATACCCCATCTGCCTCATTAATTCGACAATCTCTCGGTTTAACGCACCATAAGGGGCACGAAATAATCGTGGACGGTATTCTATAATCTGTGCAAGTACTTCCTCTGTTGAAGTCACTTCCCAATGAACTCTTTCTAAACTTCCTTCTGTCAGATTAGGATGCCAATACGTATGATTACCAATGACGTGCCCTTCTGCATGCATTCTTCTCACGATATCGGAATGTTCAACTGCTCTAGCCCCCATCAGGAAAAAGGTAGCTTTGATTTTGTATTTATTAAGGACATTCAGCACTTGGGGGGTAAAGCGTATATCTGGACCATCATCAAAAGTTAAAGCTACTTTATTTTCGTTAAGGGATCCTCTTAAAACAACGGTGTTGGGATATTCCCTCTGTAAAATCGAATTCGCCACTAAATGAGGCTTTCTGCTTGTCATTTCCGCTCCTCCTACTGGTTGACTTTGCCCCATTTGCCTATCCCATTTACTCCGATACCATGAATTAAAATGATTCGTGTGCATATGAACCTCCATGTTTAAAAACTTGCCCATTTATCTTTACTATATGGTAAGTGTGTTTAAGGGGTTACGAAGGGGTAGAGGTGCTAATGTGTTGGATACCATCATGGAGTCCTTAATCAATATGTTAGCCCCCAATGCTTTAAGGCACTATGTTGTATATGACAATGTGATAAGGTGCACAAAGAGGAATTATGCGTGAGACTAGTGCGTATTTCTTCGGAAAAAAATATTAGAAAACAAGGAAACCACCCGACGCCGTAGGAAGCAAAAGGGTAGTCTCAGAGAAATAAACAACTTAGAAAAAATGTTTTATATTTATAAATTATAGAATAAATTGTCGATATTCCCCGGGAAATGAAATATTTCCTTGTAATCTTTCAGGGAATAATGGTGAATATGGGTGATTTTGTTCTTTTTCGCATTTTTTGATATAAATTTGTTTACGGGATCAAGTCTCCTACGTTTGATTCGTCTACCTCGACTACCGCTATAATAAAACCTTATAAAAAAAGGCCAACCAGTAATTTCTGGCTAACCTTTTAAAACAAACGTTTGATCATTCTTGAATAAGAGCTTTTAACAACTTACACGAGAATTTTAACGCTAACATCAAATATTCCATTTAAAATTAATTATCCTTTAAACCTAATTTCTCATTAATTTCTTGTATTGTTTCATGCATTTTAAAGAATAAAATTAATAATTCACAATAAACCCTTGTAAAGATAGGTCCTAATATGATAGTTAATATACCCATAAATATTTGGTAACCGCCACCGAAGTAAGAATCAAAACCAGCTATAATTTGAAGAAGTCCTAGAATGATAGAGAAGCCTACTCCAACCCAAAAAAGCACTTTAATGATTGTTGGTGTAATCATCTTATTAAAACTAATAAAATTTTTCATTTATTCACCTCCCTGTTTCGTAGTCCATCCATCATGAAATAAAATTCCTTTCATAAAAAACACTTCATTTTATTTCTATTTCGTTATAGGAAGTATTAGAACTGATGACTTTTTAAATTCTTTGATTTGCAAAGGGTAATTTTAGCATAAAAGTTTAAACTTAACAATGAAGCGCAGTTTGTTCCACTATGTATGCAACTAACTATAAATGAATGGGAAAAGGTACTGGAGTTATTTTTGAAGGGATGATAGAAATACTTAAACAGCCATATTCCCTTGACATAAATTTCTGAAGACTATAACATTGACTATAACTTAAATATATTCACTAGGGGTGTTATTTAACTGAGATGAGTATTTACTCAAACCCTTTGAACCTGAACTAGTTAAAACTAGCGTAGGAAAGTGTAAATTCTATTACATACTAAAAGGGTGATTATGCCTTTTTCTTAATATGTAGTTAATTCTTTTTACGCAACTTTTCTATGTGAAGGTTGCGTATTTTTTTATTTATCACTTTATTATTTAAGTTTCATCAAAATTAATAATATAGGAGTGGTTATGATGGGGAGAACAGTATTAGTAACAGGTGGTAGTAGAGGTTTAGGAGAGTCTATTGTAAAGACCTTAGCACAACAAGGATTTCAAGTGGTTATCAATTACTATAAAAGTCAGGATGCCGCTGAGAAGCTTGTTTCTGAGATTGGTGAAGAAAATGCTATTGCCATTCAGGCTGATGTAACCAATCGCACAGAAGTAGATACATTGATAAAAAAAGCAACGGAGTACTTTGGCCAAATAGATGTTGTTGTCAACAATGCATTAGTAGACTTTAAGTTTGATCCAAACAAACAGAAACCTTTCACAGAACTCACCTGGGTTGATTACCAAAAACAACTAAATGGTACGTTAAAAGCAGCATTTCATGTAGTTCAAAGCGTCATCCCTCAATTTATTGAACGACAAAATGGAAGTATTATAAGTATAGGTACTAATTTATATCAAAATCCTGTTGTACCTTACCATGAATATACAACAGCTAAAGCTGGATTAATAGGTTTTACACGTAATATCGCTTCTGAATTAGGACAATATGGTATAAAAGCGAATGTCGTTTCAGGGGGATTATTAAAAACGACTCATGCCAGTGCTGTTACAACACCGGAAGTATTTGATTTAATTGCTCAGTCGACGCCACTGAAGAAGGTGACCACACCTCAAGATGTAGCCAATATGGTCGCTTTTTTATCATCAGAAAATGCGCACGGTATTACAGGTCAAAATATCACAGTAGATGGCGGTTTGACAATGAACTAGTAGCTTAAATGACAATGGATAGTCTTTCAAAAACGGAGTATATAAGATAGTGAATAATAATTGTTTGGAGGTATGACAAATGCCAAAGATGAAAGAAAAACAACTACACTTAGGTGTCTTGCTGTATGGATGTGGGCACCATCAGGCTGCTTGGCAAATGCCTGACTCAAGCGTTGAACGTATTGGGGACATTTCATATTACCAATCCTTAGCACAGTTAGCGGAAAAAGGTTATTTTGACGCAGTATTCTTTGCTGATAATCAATCCTTTCCGGCTAAAGATTCTAGTGATATGCCAGCATTTTGGTTTGATCCAATAGTCAATTTAACAGCTATTTCTCAAGTGACAAAACATGTGGGATTAGTTTCAACCATTTCAAGTACTTTTTCTAATCCTTTCACAGCTTCACGACAATTATTAAGTTTAGACCATATTACAAAAGGACGTGTTGGTTGGAATCTCGTTACTTCTATGACTGATTTGGAGGCGTTAAATCATAGTATGGATGAACTGCCTCCTCATGACAAACGTTATGAGAAAGCAGATGAATTTGCTGCTTTAATGAATAAGTTATTCCTTTCATGGGACAGTAATGAGTTTGTACATAATCGAGCAGAAGGGAAATTGATCGATCCTTCAAACATTCAGCCATTTAATCACGCTGGTACTTATTTTAAGGTGTATGGCCCATCCACCACACCAAAAAGCCCCCAAGGCAAACCAGTATCAATGCAAGCGGGGGCATCTAAACAAGGTATTGCATTGGCGGCAAAATATGCCGATGCGGTTTATTCCGTATCGTGGAACTTGAAGCAGGCAAAAAGATTTCGTGAAAAATTAGATGAACAAGTTAGACAAAGTGGAGACAGTAATAGACATATTAAAGTATTTCCGGGCTTAGTAACCTATGTAGGTCGTACTCATGAAGAAGCCTTAGAAAAAAAAGCAGCATTAGATGAGCAATTACCTATTGAAACAGCTTTAAACCAGTTGAGTTTCTTTGTTCAACAAGACTGTTCGAATTGGGAAATGGATAAAGAAGTACCTCAACTACCTCCTGTAGAAGAATTTACTGGACCAATCGGACGTTACGAAACGATACTAGAAATTATTAATGATACCCGACCTACCGTAAGAGAATTATTAGGATATCTTAATGCGGGCGGTGGGCATCACACGCTGATAGGTACGCCCGAAGAAATTGTGGATCAGATGGAAGTCTGGCTTGAAGCTGGTGTGGCTGATGGATTTAATCTTATGCCTCCTACATTGCCTGGTAGTTTAGAAGACTTTGTTGAACTAATTGTTCCTGAAATGCAAAAAAGAGGTATTTTCAGAGAGAAATATGAAGGTCATACTTTCCGTGAACATTTAGGATTAACATAATTCGAATCATGTTCATGTAATGATCGTAACTATTGTCGCCTATCTAAACAAAAAGAAATAGCCACCCTGCCGTCAAGTAAGGTGAGCTATTTCTGCAAAAAACTTTACTAGGTCAGCCGCTCTGTACAAGGCATGTATGTTGCTTAGGTTTTGGCATGGACCTGGTTATTTGCATGAAGGATGATTGTCTTATAATCGTCGAGACACAAGAAGAGGGGAGACCCTCTTCTTGTGTCTATGAAATTATAAAATTAATAGAATCACAAGGATCACAGGGAAGGTCCCTTTGGCCCTGCAATCTAAACAAACCTTTGTAATACATTTGTCATATTTCTTTTGTAAATCTATGTTAAAATGAATAACATCTGGAAGAATATGGAGGGAGATTTAAGATGAAAAAGTTAGTAACTGCGATAACTGCAGGAATGCTTATCGCTAGTGTAACAGTAACTAACGTTTCAGCAGCAGAAGTTAAAGTACAAAAAGGTGATACGCTATGGGATATATCAAGAGAACATAACACTACAGTAAAGAAATTAATGGATATAAATAAGTTGACGTCAACTATTATCTATCCGAATCAACTATTATTCATAAACGAACAATATATAGTACAAAAAGGGGACACATTATCCAGGATCGCTAATCAATTTGATGTAACGGTCAAGGATATAAAATCCCTGAACAATCTCACATCAGATCTTATCTTTATTGGTCAAGTGCTTGACATTCCAACTATATCTACCACGGATGATGCTGTCTCGGAGGAAACAGTTACAGCGCCAGCAAAAGAAGTTGCGACTGAAAGCATATCAACAGAAGAAGTTCAGGATGTCGAGGCTCAAGAACCAGAAAAGTTTGAGGCACCGGAACCAGTAACAGAACCAGAAGAAGAAGTTGAGGCACCGGAACCAGTAACAGAACCGGAAGAAGAAGTTGAGGCACCGGAACCAGCAACAGAGCCAGAAGAAGAAGTTGAGGCACCGGAACCAGCAACAGAACCAGAAGAAGAAGTTGAGGCACCGGAACCAGCAACAGAACCGGAAGAAGAAGTTGAGGCACCGGAACCAGCAACAGAACCAGAAGAAGAAGCTGAGGCTCAAGAACCAGTAACAGAACCAGAAGAAGAAGTCGAAGCTCAAGAACCAGCAACAGAACCAGAAGAAGAAGTTGAGGCACCGGAACCAGCAACAGAACCAGAAGAAGTTGAGGCTCAAGAGCCAGTCAGCCAAGAGGCATCTCAAGCAGATAAAAAAGTAGTTGTAGAAGCGGATGAAAAAGCAGAATCTACTAAATCAGAAGGTAATTCCGAAGACGATGCAGAACTTAATGTAATTCAAGCAACTGCTACTGCATATACGGCTAATTGTGATGGTTGCTCAGGTATCACGTCTACTGGTGTAGATTTGAATGCAAATCCAAATGCGAAAGTAATAGCTGTGGATCCATCTGTTATTCCATTAGGATCTAAAGTATATGTCGATGGCTATGGTTATGCAGTTGCTGCCGATACTGGCGGAAGCATTAAAGGGAATAAAATTGATGTTCATGTTCCAACAAAGGCCGAAGCATATAAATGGGGAAATAGAACAGTTAATGTTACCATTTTAAAATAATGAATACTAATTTGAAGACAAAAAAAGGGAACCATGGGGGACAGACCCCTTATCTCACTAGACAAATTTCATAAACCAAAAATAAAAGGAAGTACTCCGTAAGTAATAAGCGAGTACTTCCTTTTAAAGTTAAACGAACCTTTGGTATAAAACATTGACTATAACAATTGTCGTCCATATAAACAAAAAGAAATAGCCCCCTCTGCCCTACCAAGGAAAGATGACTATTTCATAGTCCTTTAAATTGGTTAGCCGCTATTTTGCGGCATGTATGTTGCACCGACTGGGCGTTAGTGCGTCCAGTCTCTTTTATTTTACGCTGTTTCTATATTCATTATAAATCAAAACTAAATGTTGTTGCAAACGAAACTTTAGGTTCTTCAAACTCAATTAAGTCATTTGTATCCTTTAATAATTCGCTAATTTTTGATATAATTGTATTCATGAAAAGGCCTCTTTCTAATGTATTTGCCGGGAAGCATACATTTATGATAGAGCGCCTTTTCTTTTTTTCTAGAATTTTGCTTCAAATCCCCGAGAACTATTTTACACATAGTTTAGGCCAAAGAGTCAGACTTCTTCCTTTTTATTTTGCTGTCAGATTCCCACTACGTTAATCTGGTAAAATGCCCCAATCTTTGCAGCACATTTAACTTTTAGTAATCTAATGCAACCGTGGATCTTCCCTCCATGGGATGCGGGGACTGTCCACCTTACTCATGGCTCATGGTCGCTTTCAAACCATTTATAAAACATCCAAATAACGATAAGAAAAAGAAAGTAACCAACTAGAGAAAATTCATGTTTCCAATCCATAGAATGAATAAATAAGCCTAATCGTTCTGCAGTTTGTTCTGCTATGTATGCAACTAAACTGCAAATGAATAGGAAAAGATACCTAAGTAATTTATGTAACCTTTTTAATACAAAAATAATAATTAGGGAAAATAACGGCAGGATACAAAGCGTGAATAAGATATTAATGGTAAATATTTCTGAAAAGGGACGGCTTGGGAAAGAATACAGACCTGCCCCTACAAGCAAGAGATCTAAATATGTTCCAATAAGTGAGGCCAAAATAATGGTAGATACATAGCTTTTAATTCTTTGACTTCTTCGGTAATAAGGCCTCTTTCGCGAGGATTGAGAATTCGATTGTCTCCAGTGTTTTACAATATTCATGATAAATAGCTCCATTTCCTTTAGACATATCTTTTTTTAAATAATGAATGACTTTCCAATCCGAATACCAGTCCTCTTTCTCTGCTTCTTTCTATTCCACATTACTCCATGCGAATTTTAATATGGGACTATATAGTTTTGGGGCGCCGGACTTGATGCGACAGTCTTTTATTCTTCGCTGGTAAGGACCCCAGGGGACGGATTCATCGATATCGTTAAATACATGCGGCCAAAAATCTTTCCTTGAGCCTGTGTGGGGGTGTTGGATTGCCCACGTATAAATAGATAGATAGTTTTCTGTATCATAAAGTAATTGATATAAACGTTTTCCTAACAAAATCCGGTCATGCAAAGAGGCGAATTGGTGAATGGTTTGCCCGATTATTTTTCCATCAAGGGTTGGAAAGATAATTTGGTTTAAATCCAATAACTCCTGCAGTTTAAATTCCAGTGTTTGCAATACAGTAGATTGATAATAAGGATTCTGAATGACTCTCTTTTCCAAATAGCTTTGTTCATTGACAATAAGTGCGACGGTCAAGAGGTATCGATCTTTGTTTTGGTAGAAGTAATTCCAAATGACTCTCATGAAATAGGAGACATGAAACAATGGCAAAAGGTAAAAAAGATTGGTGTTTCTTTTTACACTTTCTTCATAAAGTAGTAATTGCGGATAAATGTCCTGAAAGATTAACCAATTGCCTCGCTCCAAAAAAGTGAAAAACTCTTTCTGTTCGCCCCTGGATAAAACCCTAGATAATAGACTTCCTTTTAAATCGGTCATGTTCCATCCGCCATTTCGAGAAACCATATGACCTAGAAATGCCCAGTGTATTTCAGGGTGCTTTTTATAAAAATCCAAGTAGGCATTCGTTCTTGTCACATTATTTACATTTCCTTTTTTCGTTTCACGATGAATGTATTTGATTAAATTATATTCCGTAGCATTTAATTGATTTTCATGAATGGTGGGCCTTGACTTCTTTGTTAATTCCTTTTTAATGGCTGTTAGTTCTGGTGGGATTTTTTGACTGGCCCATTTCTTTTTTAAACATTGCATGAGGGAGTATCACTCCTTTCCCAATTATTTTATGGATGTGTATGGGAATAAATGATGAAAAGATAAAAGTGTGTGTTCAAGGTTATTTGGAATTTTTACCGTGGAGATGGAATAAAATGATATAGCTGTTTTGGGGGTGTAATTGTGAAAAGTCAAATAACGGATGAAATCAATCGAATCGTCGAGGTATTGAGAAATGATCAATCCTCTGATGGGTCCTGGGATTATCCTTTTGAAACAGGCATTTATACGGATGCCTATATGATTATTTTACTGCGTACATTAGAAATAAATGATGAAAAGCTCATTCAAGATTTAGTCGAAAGAATCCTTAGCAGGCAGGAGAAAAATGGGTCTTGGAAACTTTTTTATGATGAGAAAAACGGAAATTTATCTGCTACCGTTGAAGCCTATTATGCACTTTTATATTCTGGTTACCGAGATAAGGAGGATAAAGAATTAGTAGCTGCAAGGAGGTGCATTTTAGCATGGGGCGGGATTGGGAAAAGTCATATGCTTACTAAAATCATGCTTGCTCTAACTGGTCAATATAAATGGCCTGCGTTTTTTCCTATTCCAGTCGAATTTATCCTTTTGCCAGTATCTTTCCCGATTAACTTCTTTGATTTTTCCGTTTATGGAAGAACAAACATAGCTCCGTTGTTAATACTAGCCGATCAAAAATTCACGATGAAAACAAAAAGAAGCCCCGATCTTTCTCATTTGTTCCTTTCAAGGGGAGATGCGGAAAATGACGAATTCTTCCTCATTCGTTCCGGGGAGTGGCGTTCTTTTTATTTCTTTATTCAACAAGGAATCAAACATATCATCGGGCTTCCCGCACACATTCATTCACTAGCCATCCAACAAACGAAAAAATATATCTTAGATCGGATTGAACCGGATGGGACCTTATATAATTATTTCAGTTCCACCTTTTTAATGATCTTTTCGTTATTAGCCCTCAGGCATCCTAAAAATGATCCCATTATCACAAAAGCAGTAAAGGGATTAAAAGGCATGGCCTGTCAGATTGATGGTCATACGCATATGCAATACACCACGGCTAACGTCTGGAATACTTCCTTAATCAATGATGCCCTGCAACGTGCTGGTATTCCTTGGGATGATCCAATGATTCAACAAGCCAATAACTACTTACTTTCTCGACAACATTCCCGTTATGGAGACTGGGTAATTCATAATCCATCCGGTTTACCAGGTGGATGGGGATTTTCTGATCGGAACACCATGAACCCGGATATAGACGATACAACTGCTTCCTTACGATCTATTACTCATTTGTTGCGGAATGAGCCCATTTATCGCCAGGCTTGGGACAGAGGAATTAACTGGGTTTTTTCTATGCAGAATCAAGACGGTGGCTGGGCTGCTTTTGAAAAAAATGTGGATAAAGAGATTGTGAAGTTTATCCCGATTGAAGGGGCTAAATATTTATTAACGGATCCTTCTAGCGCAGATTTGACAGGAAGGACCCTGGAGTTTTACGGGAACTTCACCAACTTGTCCAAAAATCATATCGCCATAAAAAATGGAGTGAATTGGCTAATTCGCCATCAAGAAATGGATGGTTCCTGGTATGGAAGATGGGGAATTTGCTATATATATGGAACATGGGCTTCTATAACCGGTATGATTGCAACCGGTGTGAATCCAGGGCATGCTTCCGTTCGGCAATCACTAAAATGGTTAAAAAGCATTCAGAACCCGGATGGAGGGTGGGGGGAATCTTGTTATAGTGATATCAATCAAACTTATACCCCACTTGAAAGTAGCACATTAACACATACTGCCTGGGCATTGGATGCGCTCATTGCGGCATCCGACAATGTCACACCGGAGATAAAGAAGGGGGTAAAGTTTTTACTAGACAATTCTCATAAAAAGGATTGGACCTTATCCTATCCAAAAGGGCAAGGAATGGCAGGTGGGTTTTATATTCATTACCATAGTTACCAATATATTTTTCCTCTGTTGGCCTTGAGTCATTATCGGAATAAGTTTTTAGGATGAAGGGGAGGGAGGCGTGATGCTACAGGAGCATATCAAAACAAATGTTAGAAGAGGGTTATTATTTCCTTGCAGTAAGTTAATAAAAAAGGTGCAATCTTATATGTTTTTATAATCTTGCACCTTTTTTATTGGAAATAGATTAATAGCGACGACATTTTATTCACCATCCTCTTCATCCAAAAGACTGTCTATTTCTTCTTCGGATGGAAGTGCTTCTCTTAAAAGGCACATGACATTTCGGGAAAGAAGGGGAGAGGATGATGTGCATACAACTGTTAGGCTCGCCAACGGGATACCAACACCCCCGTCACCCTTCGAACATACCTTGGAAAGCAAGAACCAGTCATTATTCAAAAAAATGTTTTATTTTTATCCAGCGACAGGATTAACAACAGTTGTTATGAAAGAAAGACTTTCAGTATCGTATAAGGAATCTACTACCATATAAATGCTTAGATGCAGTGATAGGGAAAAAAGTAAGCGCTAGGATAAAGTTTCCAAGCGCTATTGATACTTTTATAATTTTTCCAAACATACCGTATGATAAACTTTGTTAACATCTTCTTGATTCACTTCTGGGTACCAATTTAAGCAATTTGCAGTAGAGTAAGCTATGGCAAGCTTTAAGGTTTCTTCATGGTTAAGATTGCTTTCAATACAATGCGTTAAAATTCCTAAAAAAAAGTCTCCAGAAGCTATTGGGTTTTTTGCTTTAATTTCATTTGCCTTTGCAAAAAATAATTGATCCTCCATTTTAGCAATAACGCCTTTTGCTCCCAACGTTACAATAAAATACGGGATGTGGTCAATTTTTCTTATTAATTGAATATAATCCTCTTTCGTACTCAATGTTTCATTTGGAAATAAATCCATAATTTCCTCGTCATTAATCTTTATGACGTAAGGATTGGATTTGTATGCTTCTACAAGAGGCCTACCACTTGTATCAACGAAAATTTTAACATTCTCTTTATCTATTTTTTGGGTAATTTGAACAATATAATCATCTGGCATTCCCTTCATTAAGGAACCAGAAAATACTACCGTATCATTGTCCTGGACTGTGGAGACGATTTGAGCACTGAAATCCTTTAAAATGTCATCACTTAGTTGAAGGCCCTTTTCGTAAACAGGATAGATAGTACTTTTTTCCGTATCAACAAGAATATTGCATAATCTTGTGTTTTGTTTAACGGCCGTATCGATAATTTGATATTGTTTTCCCTCGGCTAATTGCTTTAAATATTCCCCATTATGCCCGCCGATTATGGTGTGAATAGCAACTTTAGCATTTGGGTTTTCTCGTTTAAGGGCATAGGCTACATTGAAACTTTTCCCACCAGGAAATTCTTTGACCTCATAGGGGCGATTAGGTATTGCAGAACTAAAATTCTTTATTAAAAGCGTTCGATCGATAGCTGGATTTGGACAAATTAAATGTATCATTAAAATCACTCCTTTTTCCCATAATACAAAATGCAAAAGAAAAAAACAATATCACTTATGAAATATGCAAACGAAAACAAAGTGAAAACGTTAATAAAACCAAGTTTGTGGAGATAATGCCAAATTTTTGACAAGAAATGCAAAAATATTCGCCAAAAAGTATTGCGTTTTCATTTTTTTTGGGTTAATATTAATTTAACGCTTACAAGAAAGGTTGTGGTAAGACGTTGAACTCGGAACAAAGGAAATCTCAAATCCTTGAGATCCTGAATAAAAATAAATCGGTAAAAATACTAGCATTAAGCAAGAAACTTAAGGTTACAAGGGAAACTATACGTAAGGATTTATATGAATTAGAAGAAGAAGGCTTAATAAAAAAGGTACATGGTGGTGCTGTATTAGATACCCCAAACCAGGAATCAAATTATGAACGGCGGAAAACAAAAAATGAGTTTGCAAAACGTAAAATTGCAAAAGAGGCTGCGAAGTATGTAGAGAATGGTGACATTATCTATCTTGATTATGGTACAACAACCTACATGTTGGCTGAAGAACTATTGCATTTAAAAGATATTACCGTTGTAACCAATACGATACCAATAATTAATCTTCTTATTCATCGTGAATCTATTAATCTTGTGATTTTAGGCGGAGTGGTAAGGAAAAATGAAGGTTCTCTTTATGGGCCTTTTGCAACTAATAATATTGAAGATATTTTTGTAGATATTGGTTTTTTCGGTTGTGGTGGAATCGATACAATAAGCGGAGTTACCAATCATCATATTGGAGAAACAGAAATTTCAAAGCGTATGTTGAAACATTGCCAAAATAAAATAGTGGTTGCAGATAATAGTAAATTTGGAGCCACAGCATTTAATTCAGTCGCCAAGTTTTCTGATTTAGACATTATTATTACAGATAAAGTAATTGATGAGGGAATTCAATCAAATGTATTAAAAAATAATGTAAAACTTGTGATAGCGGATTCTTAGAGGGGGACAGACAGTGATTGATTTAAAGTATATTAAAAAAGATATACAAGTGAACAGTAAAGAGGAATTGTTGGAAACTTTAGGTAATGAATTAATTCAAAATAATATTGTTAAAGAAGGTTTTGTGGAAGCGCTAAAAACAAGGGAAGGTGAATTTCCAACAGGGCTACCAGTAAATCCTGGTGTGGCAATTCCACATACAGATGGAAAGTTAGTAAATGAAGACCGACTCGTCTTTGCTACATTAAAAGAACCTGTTTCATTTAATGAAATGGGAGGGAGTGAGGAAGATTTAGTTGATGTTCAAGTTGTCATTATGTTAGCGATTGGCGATGGACAACAGCATTTAACAACATTACAGAAATTAATAGAATCCATCCAAAAAGAAGGATTCATTCAAGGTCTCATTGACAGTGAAAATACAGAACAAATGAAAGAAATTATTGAGCAAAATCTATAATTTTTAGGAGGAATTCAAAATGAAAAAGAATGTAATTGTAGCATGTGGTGGAGCAGTAGCAACTTCAACGGTAGCAGCAGAAAAAATTAGAGAATTACTTAAAAGAGAAGGAATCGATGCAGATGTTTCTCAGTATAGAGTGAATGAATTGGAATCGAAAAAAGATAATGCCGATTTAATCGTAACAACAGCTAGAGTAACAAAAGACCTTGGAGTACCAGTTATTCATGGTGTTGCATTTATTTCAGGTATTGGTGTAGAGAAAACGGAACAACAAATTTTAGATGTTTTAAGGAAATAAGGTAAAAAATTTATCCCACCTAAATGGGCAGTAAGGCTTCCACCCCCAAGCTTTTTTGGGAAACAAAGAAGGTAGGAGATCAACTGCCTGTATAGGAAGATAAATAGGGGATGAAGGAATCCATCCCCACTGTTATCCAAATAAAGAAAAAAGCTGGCTATTTTAGTACTAAAATAGCCTAGCCACAATAAAAAAATATACTTACTACCATTATATACAAAAAGAAAAATTTCATCAAGAAATGAGGAGAACTACATGGCAGTCATACAATATATTGTTGATTTAGGTGCAAGTGTAATGTTGCCGATTGTCATATTCATTATTGGATTGTTATTAAGACAAGGGGTAGGTAAATCTCTACGTTCGGGTATAACGATAGGTATTGGTTTTATTGGTATTGGTTTAGTTGTAGATTTGTTAAATCAAAATTTAGGACCTGCAGCACAATCCATGGCGGATAATTTTAATTTAGGTCTATCTGTAGTTGACTTAGGTTGGCCTGGTACAGCCCCAATGGCTTGGGCATCTTCCATGGGACTAATTGCAATCCCGATTGCGATTGCGGTTAATATCATCATGATATTATTACGTATGACAAAAGTTGTAAACGTCGATATTTGGAACATTTGGCATATGGCATTTACTGGAGCGATTGTGTATGTTGCAACAGGAAATTTTGCTCTTGGTATTGTTGGTGTAATTGTACATGCGATTATCGCTTATAAACTTGGGGACATGTTTGGACAAGTTACAGATAAATACTTTGGATTAGAAGGAATTGCTATACCACATGGTACCTCATCATACATGGGTGTGTTCGCAACTCCTATAAATGATTTATTAGATCGTATTCCTGGAATTAACAAAATTAATATTGACGGTGAAAAAATTGAACAAAAAATGGGGCCATTTGGAGAACCAACAATTATTGGAGCCATCCTTGGTTTTATTATTGGTTTACTTGCCGGATATGAAGTTGGACAAGCATTACAATTAGCTATTCAAATGGCCGCAGTAATGGTATTAATGCCGATGGTTGTTAAACTTATCATGCAAGGTTTATTGCCAATATCAGATGCAGCCAAGAAAATGCTTGATAAACGCTTTAGTGGCAGTAACTTTAGAATTGGTTTAGACCCGGCTCTATTATTAGGTGACTCTCAAGTAATTTCAGCAAGTTTATTGTTTGTTCCATTAACCATTGTAATTGCAGCACTTGTACCAGGTAACCAAGTATTACCTTTTGGTGACTTAGCTACAATTGGTTTCTTCGTGGCAATGGCTGTAGCGATCCATAAAGGTAACTTGTTTAGAACTTTAATTTCTGGGTCTGTTATCATGTTTGTTACCATTTGGATTTCTAACCAAATGATTAATGTACAAACGAAATTGGGTCAAAATGTCGGATTAGTAGATGAGGGAGATCGTGTATCTTCCCTAGACCAAGCTGGTAGTCCAATTACTTATTTATTAACAAAAGGACTATCTGTAGAAATGGGAATAGGCTTCTCCATAATCCTAGTAGTCTATGTATTTTGCTTCTGGTATACATTTAGAAAATATAAAAAGCAAACCCTTTATGTAGAAGACGATCAAGAATAAACAGTAGGAAGTGAAACAATTGAAGGCACTTAATGTAGTTGACGTAGAAAAATTTAACTTAGTCGAAGTCGATAAACCAGTGGCTGAAAAAGGAAAAGTAGTTATAAAAGTTGGCTACTGCGGAATTTGTGGATCAGATATTCCAAGGTACTTTAACGGAGGAGTTCATTCTTTCCCACAAATATTAGGACATGAGTTTTCTGGTATAGTAGACGAAGTTGGTGAAGATGTTACAAAACTAAAGGTTGGAGATAGGGTAGCTGTAGCACCACTTGTACCATGTGGTGAATGTGAGTTTTGCCAACAAGGTGAACCTGCTTTGTGTAAAAAGTATAGCTTTATTGGTTCTAGAGAAGACGGTGCAATGGCAGAATATGTTGCTGCACCAGAAATTAACTGCTTTAAAATCCCTAATGAACTTTCTTTAAAAGAAGCAGCATTAGTAGAACCATTAACGGTTGCAATACATGGTGTTGATCGTGTAAATGTTCATGCGGGAGCAACTGTTTTAGTGCTTGGAGCAGGAACAATTGGTCTTCTAACATTACTGACATTACGTGCTAAAGGAGCAGGTAAAATTATCGTTGTTGATCTAAACGAGGAAAAACTTCAATTAGCAAAAGAGATTGGTGCAGATGTAATAATTAATCCACTTAAAGATTCAATGGATCAATATTTTGAGACTAATGAACAACCGGAAATCGTTTATGAAACAGCGGGTAGCAATATTACACAAGTCCAAGCTATTGAATATGTAGCGAAACGTGGAAAGGTTGTTTATATTGGTACGTGTAAAAAAGACATTACATTTAAACCTGAAGTCTTTGAAAAAATTCTTCGTGGTGAATTAGAAATAAGAGGTTCTTGGATGTCTTACAGTAGTCCTTTCCCAGGATATGAATGGCAAGCAGCACTTCGATATATGGCAACAAAAGAAATCGATGTTACCCCACTAATTACTGGAGAGTTCGAACTGGAAGATAAGGAAATTCCTTTCAATAAAATGATTGAAAAGGACTCACATCATGTTAAGTTACTTTATAAAATATCACCTGAAAATTAAGTTGGAGGTACCTTTATGATTACAATTAGTCAAAAAAAATATGAAGCATTAAAACGTTTATCAAATGAAGATGGAATTATTGGAGCTTTGGCAATTGACCAACGCGGTTCATTGAAAAAAATGATTGCTTCTGAGGATGAAAATGCAATTGTTAATTTTAAAGAAGTTGTTTCTGAAGAATTAACTCCTTATTCTACATCTATTTTACTTGACCCTGAATATGGACTTCCTGCTTCAAGAAAACGAGATAAAGATGCTGGCTTACTTGTTGCCTATGAAAAAACTGGATATGACGTAACAGAACCAGGAAGATTGCCTGATTTATTAGAAGAATGGTCTGTGCAACGTTTGAAAGAACAAGGTGCTGATGCTGTTAAATTCTTATTATATTATGATGTTGATGAAGATGATAAGATCAATGAATTTAAGCATGTGTATATGGAAAGAGTAGGTTCAGAATGCCTTGCTGAGGATATTCCATTCTTTTTGGAAATTGTAACTTATGATGCTAAAAATGACGATGTAAAAGGAAAAGACTATGCAAAGGTAAAACCGTCTAAAGTAATTAAAGCGATGAAGGAATTTTCGAAACCCCAATATCATGTCGATGTATTAAAGGTAGAAGTTCCTGTTAATATGAACTTTGTAGAAGGCTTTTCTAGCGATGAAGTTGTTTATACACGTGAAGAAGCACTTCAATATTTTAAAGAACAAAGTGAGGCAACTGATGTTCCATTTATTTTCTTAAGTGCTGGAGTCTCTGCTAAATTGTTCCAAGAAACAATTGTATTTGCAAAAGAAGCGGGATCTACATTTAATGGTGTACTATGTGGGCGTGCAACTTGGAAAAATGGTGTAAGTGTCTTTGCTGAAGAAGGTGAAGCGGCTTGTAGAGATTGGATGAGATCAGAAGGTAGAAATAATATTGAAGATCTTAATAAAGTTTTATATGAATCAGCTAGCTCTTGGAAAGATAAAGTAGCTGTTAAATAATGAGGTATTTATTTCTTTCAAGAACCACCCTTATGCTTCCTACGGGTGGTTTTCTTGTTATCTAATACGTTTTTTTAAAAGACGTGTGCAACAACCTCCCACACAACCCCTCCCAAATTTCACGAATGAATTCAAGAAGTTTTTATATAAGTATCGCCCTCATATTTCTACTAATTTATAAATTACGTTAAAATAGTATTGTTAGGACAATTTATCAAAGAAACAACTCCTAGTACCGGATGAATAATTCCTGCTGTGGGTAGTTTCGTTGGAGGAGAATGTGCTACATGTTTAAAAAGATTGCTAGTGATGCACTAGGATTGAGTGATATTGGTAAAATTATTCGGCCAGATGATTTTGATAAAACGGAATCAGATGATTATGTATTACATGAAGAAGGGGAACAAATTCATTTTCTGATTAAATCGAAATCGGATGAATATTGTTTCACGAATCGTGCCTTAATCCACTTAGATGGGGAAAAGGCAACGAGCAGTAAGCGAAATATTTATCGATATGATTACTACTGCAACCCCATTCAAAATGTCACTGTTGAAACCGCTGGTACGATTGATTTGGACCTTGAAATAAAATTCACGATAGGTGGACAAGCCATTTCTGTAGATATTGAGAAAAAAGAAGGCGAGGCTATTGCTGATCTGTATAAATCATTAGTTACTATTTCGCACATTCAAGATAGTGATGCACGTGTCCTAGGTTATGCGAAAGAAAGTCTTGATTTATCCAAAACTTTATTCACCGACAATCGCTTTCGAGAAGGAACTATTGCTAATGAATTTGAAAAAGCTACAAAATTTGCTTTTGATTGGCTAAATACGACATACAATGATAATACTCGAAAAGATTTTGGCGATATCTTTAATAAGTATATTCAAAATTAACAAGGGAACTTGCTAATGTATAATGACTAGAGCAATGCCACTGATAAACTTAAGTTATTCCGTGCGCCTTCGTGTTGTTTAAATGGGTGTAAATAAAGTAGAATAAAAACAAGTGTGATGTGGAAGATAGTGTAATAGACGATAAAAAGTAATTAGAAGTTAGGAGAGTGCCAAACGATGAATGGAGTGGAATTTGATTTTGTTGTCAAAGATAGTAAAGCTGCACTAGAGCAGTACAAAGCTATTTTTGATGTAGAGGTTGTGGAAGAGACAGATTTTAAAGTAGGCAATAACGAAGCGGTATTCACTATTTACGGTACGCGTTTCCATATGCTTGATGAAAATCCTGAATACCAACTATTTGCGCCGAAAGAAGGGGACAGGCAATCATTTTGGTTTAATATCGTGGTTCCAAACATCCAAGAAGTATATGACAAAGCGATGGCTGCTAATGCAACAGAAATTCAACCTGTCACAAGAATGGAGGAAATGGGCATTTCAAATGCTATGTTTTCTGATAGCTTTGGGTATGTATGGATGTTACATGAAATTCATCGCGAAGTATCTTTTGAAGAGCGCATTGATATTTTGAGTAAAGACTTTGAATAAATGCATTTTCTGAAAGGAATTGTGCGTGAATTAAGTGCATATTTCATTCGGGAAAAACATACTAGAAAACAAGAAAGCCACCCCGCGCCGTCCATAGCAAAGGGGTGGTTCTCATAAATAATCAAACATTTAAGACAACCACCACCCTGACGGTAGAGGTTGCGGGAGAAGTACTATTAGTTCTTCTCCCTTTATCTATACCCATTATACATAAATATATTCCAGATTTCTACTTTTAGAATTTTTTCTTCCCACTTGGGCTGATTAAATTAAGGGTGGTAAGATTGACGACATTTGAGGCATTAAATCTGATACTACAATCAAATTTAGTGTTGATAGGATCGATAACATTGGTTCTTGTTTTCGTTAAAGAAAGAAAAAAGTAACCGCCCAGCCCTAACTAAGGTAAGGGAGACAACCCCCGTTAATGTGCACATTATTTAGATATTTGCATGAGTCTCCCGTCGTCCAAATTTATATCGTTCACTTAAATGGAACATAGGGCTTGTCACCTTTATCATCGTTCAAATCCATGGAATCAAGCACCTTTAGCTAAATAATCCTAATAACCATGGTGCTGCGTACAGTATCATGAACATTACTCCATAATTTACTCCATAGCGGTGGAGTAGCCCTGATACTAAGGCAACAAGAATAACACCGAAAATGTTGATCCAACCTGCATCCATAAACGCCAACATCACTACTAGTCCCGCGAAAAGTCCAATTAGTGCCTCGTGAGGGATGTATTTAAATACAAAGGAACAGATTTGTGTAGCATATTTAATGGTTACATAGAAAGTGATAAGTAGTGCAATTGTGGCTCCAATGATAGATACGAGCATGATTTCACCCATAGAAAGAATGTGATGTATATTATGTTCAGGAGTGAAGATAGGTGGTGCGTTAAATAGTCCAGCAGCTGGGCCAATTGCCATTGGTGATAATGGTAGTCCTATAGCTATCAGTGGAATTAATGTACCAGATATATAGGAGGCATTGGTTAAAGCATCCATTGTTGAAATAGCCCTTGAGGCTCTTTGAACAGGATCTTTAATATGCCTTGTTAAAAACTCACCTAAAAATACAGTCATCCCAACTGGTGTAAGAAAGAAAGTAATAGAACCTAGTGCACTACCTAAGGCCGCGGTGCCGGATTCTTTTTTCGTTAGAACTTTAAACGGATTTGGTAATCCTTTAACCTTTTTTGAATAGTTAACATGTATTTCCTTATTTCCAAGTCGAGGTAATTTTCTACGATGGTCTTTATTTAAAAGTTCAAATAAAGAAAAGGCGATTGGTCCGATCGTAATACCTAGAAAGAAGGATACGAAAACAGTTGAATCTGATGGAATAATTTCTAATCCCCAATACAAATGACGGAGTCCTTGGATAAGTAATGCGAAAGGAACAATGATGACTAAAGATAAAATTTTATTTTTTGACAAAAGTGCTAGAAAAACAGTTCCTAAGAAAAAGATTAAACCTGAATAGCTGCTGATTTTATCGGCAAATGGGAGAATCGCATTTGCAATCAAGAAACTTAAAGGAATAGAGACTAATGTACCAATAACAGAGCCTGAGGACATTTTTCTTATACTAACATCTGGCATACCGTAACTTTTTAAAACCATAGCATGTTCGACCATTGGTGCAGCCATTACCCCACCCGGTATCCCGGCAATGGCAACCGGAATAGAATCGGTTAGTTTCTTTGCCACTATCGCAGACATGAAAAATGCCAATATAACGTATGGAGAAATGCCTAATAACGCAAGTGCAATGGTAACGGGTGCTAGTACCGCGGTTTCATCTGTACCGGGAGCGATTCCAATGATTGTATATAGTCCAGCACCAAGGATTGCGGCAACGACGATTTGGAAAATAATCATTACATCCATGCTTACTCATCCTCCCATGTCTCAATAATGGTCCGTTTAGGCTTAATCATGATACTACTAATAATAAAACCTAGGACACCACCTAAGATACCAAAGATTAATGACTGTGGGCCATTTCCTGGAGCAATTAGGTAACCACCAAGTGCAAAAAGAATACAAAGTCCCATGGCTATGCTAAGGTCTTTGATATCCACATGATCTTCCCAAATATCAACCAGGTTCTTCTTTTCCTCTTCCATGGTACCGCCCTCCACTATTTATTTTTTATCCCACCTCAAGCTTTTTGGTAACCATCAGTGAGGGATGAAGGAAAACCTCCACTGATGGAAGACTTCTTTATAATAATTTATTAGCAAAATATATCAAATATGAACAAGCTTAAGTCTTTGACTAATAAGAAAGGGCTTTTACAATCTTTTTAATATCATCAAACTTAAACTTCCCTTGTTTTGCAGCTAATTCTATAACTTTATCAATTTGATTGTCTTTTGCACCTGCCATTAAAGCGAGGTTTCTTGCATGTAGTCTCATATGTCCCTGTTGTATGCCCTCACTAGCTAATACTCTTAGCGCAGCGAAATTCTGTGCTAGACCAACAGAAGCAATATTGCTAGCAAGTTCTTCAGCTGTTTCTACTTGCATTATTTTTGTGGCTAGTTTTGCTACTGGATGAGAAGTTGTTGCGCCACCAATTAAACCGACAGCAAGGGGAAGTTCGATAGTACCTATAATACTATGATTTTCACCTTTTTCCCAGTGAGTCAATGAGCGGTAAGTCCCCAATCTAGAAGCATACGCATGCGCACCTGCTTCCACAGCTCTGGTGTCATTTCCTGATGCAAGCACTACGGATGAAATTCCATTCATGATTCCTTTATTATGTGTGGCTGAACGATATGGATCAATCATTGCTAATTCATAAGCATCCATAAACTTATTCATTGCTTCTTTATTATCATTAAATGGATCCTGAAAAGTGGCACGGGCACGTACGATACGTTGGTCAGCAAGGTTAGATAATATGCGTAAAACCACTTTGCCGTTAGTTATCTTTTCTAATAATGGAGCAACTGCTTCCGCCATGGTATTTACTGCGTTTGCCCCCATAGCGTCTTTTGTATCCACAAATAAGTGAACTACCACCATTTTTTTGGTAGGTCCATCTATGACATGTACTTCTAGGTTCTTTGCTCCACCACCAAGTGATACGAGTGTGGGATCTTGTTTGTTACAGAGTTGCAATATTTCTCTTTTGTTTTCATAGACTTTTGCCAATGCTCCATACGGATCTTTTACTTCGGTAATTTGTATTTGTCCTCTCATGATTGCCCCACTATAAGAGGTTGTAAACCCACCAGAGTCATAGGCATACTTTGCTGCATTACTAGCCGCTGCTACTACAGATGGTTCTTCCGTTGCCATGGGAATAAAGACATCTTTATTATTAATTTTAAAATTGACGGCAATCCCAAGTGGAATTGGCATATATCCAATGACATTTTCAATCATTCTATCTGCTTCTTTTACCGAGAATCCTTTATTCCCCTTAATGATCTCAAGCTCTTTATCCGTTAAATTGGTAGCTTTGGCTATTTGTGATAGCCTTTCTTCAGGTAATAAGTTATAGAATCCAGGAATACGAGTTGACATGAAAATAACCTCCTAAAAGTTGTCTGTAGTAATATTTATTCAATTGGATTTATTTGTATTCAACTTAGTTGAATACGATGTGGAGGATAAAGATACCATAGGAAGGAGAGTTAGAAATTAAAGTAATAGAAGGTGGTGGGCACATCAATTATCGGATGGCGTAATTGATTCCTTTTTATATTAAAAAGCAGTGGGGATATTGAGGCATGGAAGCAAGGGGACGGTTTGTTTGCTTACGAAAGGGAGGGTAATCGGGTTCCGTCCCCTTAGTCAAGGTGTTTCTCTAGTACGCCTGGATCACACCACAGCCTATACGCTTACCTGAATTCCCGGAAGGCTGTGAACGATAGTCGTCTGGATTTTCGTGAATCATGATGGACTTGCCAACGATGTCTTTACTTTTGAAACGATTGGTAAAAAACGTCATTCTTGCATAACCATCATTGGAGAACAAAACTGGAAAATCACCTGGATGATGACCATGCGGCTGGTTATTTGGATTCCAATGTTCACCAGCGTGCTTAAAAGGATCTGTTTTTTCCCCTACAGAACAATCTCCATGCTCATGTATATGGAAACCGTGAGGACCAATTGGAGCTTGATTGCCATGGGCCGGCTGATACTTCGGTAATCCCGACACTTCTACCGATACTTCCACTCCATTTGGCACATCTTGAAAATAGACACGCCCACGTAAGTTCGGTGTCAACTCATTTCCACGGATGTCTGCATAAGCTCTGCTAACTTGACCTCTTGTGGGATTCAACAAATTTGTCGGAATATAAACGAACGGATAATAGCCATATGGGTACATCGTATTCTCCTCCTTTTTCCTTTCACCATATGCCCAAAGGAAAATTTTGTGCAAGGTGGAGGAGGGGAGTACTTTTTTTCATATAATTGCGGAGCTTACAGGGAAGTCTAGAGAAGGGATTCATCATATATTTATGGAATTATAGACGGAAAAATTTGTTTGATAAATATATTGAAATATGGGAGTATTTAGGTATATAGTCCTGAATGATTAGAGTAGAAAATAGAAGTGCTGTAATTATACAGGATTATAGGAAAATATAAACAAAAACTGACTGTTTTCTGTATTGGGGGAAATAAAGTGGATATTGAAAAATTTGAAAAGATATATAGACAGAAAATTAGACATAATAAAATTAAAAGACTATCAGCAATAGGTGAATATTTATCTAACAACTTTGGAATAGACGAGGACTCCTTTATTCAAGGCAATGAACAGCAATGCTTGCAATTTGTTATGCAGGTAGTAAGGGATAATATCGATGAGTCTGATCAGGTACTAGATGATATAGCTAATTTACTAAATGACCGTTATTCAGTTGGAGAACCATATTTTTTATCTATACTTGAAACTGATTTGAGTCCAGTTGAAATAAGTTCATTGCTACAGGAAATTTATGAATCGGATGATTTTATTGAATATGATTCCTTCGAATTTACAGAACCGCGAATTGATCTGGATACAACCGGAAAAACTGTTGAATTGACGCTCAGATATAGTGAGTTTTACCAAGATCCAACTACAGGTGAAAAAGGACAAGAAATATATAGTGGGAAAATAGGAATTATCTTTGATTTAAATCAAAAAATAGCATTAAGTACTTTTGCAGGATACAATAAGGTTATTAATAAACTTATTCAATTTACAAAGGAATCGCTTGGTCCGACTGTTAATTTAAAGCAAGTATATGTTAACCAACAAACTAGAAATATGCCCAATGCAAGACTAACAGATTTTGATTCATTGACTCTGTTGGTAATACGCATGATCTTTGATGAGCTAAAAAGAATGGATTATCAATTAAATAGTGTTGATTCCATTTCCTTTGATAATGATAAAGCACCTCGTGTCAAGAATGCAACTTTAGGTGGGAAAAACTTGTTTGCGGACCCTGATGTTATCGAGCGTATATTTAATGGTGATAAGATTTCTAAGTTTACAATAACAGTTAGTAAATATCAGAATAAGGTTGAAGTACTTACCACGGGATTAACAATCGACTTTAAAGGGATGTTAAAGATTGTTTTTAGTGAGCCTAATGTAAAGGGCTATATTTTAAAAGAAATTTGTCAAGAATTATATTATACTATTGTTAACCTACTAGAAGATAAGCAAACTATTGAAATTGGATCAGAGATTGTTAATAATCAACTTTCAAGAGATGCTTTTCAATCGAAGAAAAGTTTTACACAATATGTAACAACGATAGAAGAAAATCTGATTAAAAGAATTCCTGATAAAGAAGAGGAGATTCGTGATTACTTTGGTGGAATTAAATTGGATATTAAATGAGCCAATAAGGAGGGTTTAGGCCTTGTTCCTTTCAAACAGTATGGTAATCGTTAAAGTAAATGATATTGTTAATGTTGAAAAAAATCTAAAGGATATTATGTTTATGGATGATAATGACCATTTCTATGCCATGAATTTTTTTGATGAAAGTAATAGTATGGGTGAAATTCAATGGTCCAATTCCTTTAGGTATGGAAAAATGAATATGGTAAACTTTATAAGGAAGAGTAATTATTTTTATTTATTCACATCATCTGTTCAAAATTATAAGTATTTAGGGAAAGTATTGGATAAATTATTAGGTAGTAATGTTACCATTGAAGTTTTTAGATTACCCTTGAACTGTAAATATAAGGAAAGTTTAAGTCAGGAGATTACTTCGGTTGACGTAGATCCTTTCTTTGGAATAAAAGCTAAATTGGAGCTTGCCGATAATAATCCTATACTTCTTAAAATTTACACCAATGGGTTAATTACCTATCCAATTACTACGGATAAAACAAAAGTAGATAAATTGTTAGAGATTTCTACAGATATTATAGAGAAGTGTAATCAAAATGTATGACTATATATCATACTTATTTGCTGTTGGTCTTTGGGAATTGATGGATGGCATTAGCATTTATTCTATTCAATATCTGGGTTGGGTGTCAGCTGTTATTGCTGCATTATTGGCATTAACAACTATAGTTTTTAGTCAACATAATGAAAGAGTAATTCAAAAGTCAAATGACTTAGCACGTGACATAAGTTTAGAATTGAATCAGGATAAAAACGAAGTTGATAAAAATAGAGTTATCATACAAATCAATTACTTAGTAACGTTATTATCAAACGTAAAGGCGTATAAGATTACTTTGATTATGTTTATAATTATTTCATATAGTCTTGCGGTTTGTTGGTTATTTGGTGGAATAGCTTATTCTTTAGATGCCAAAACAGTGTTTGACTCTGTACTGGTAGTATTTTCATCTTTTATTTTAATAATTCTTTTAGTGATTTTGCCTTTATTAATGTTCTCTTTTAATAAATCAAAGCCATTAAATATTGATAAACATATGAAATTAGATCAGCTGGTTAACTTTTTGAATAATGAGGATTATTGGAAGGGGAACAGCATAGTATCTGATTTATTACAGCCGGTTGTAAAAGTGTCTTTAACTTCATCTAATCTTATAAGAATCAATCTAAGGCAACATATTCCAATCTCTGGTTATACCGTTACCTTCAGATTTGTTACTAAGAATGAAGATATATTATTATTACACTTAAGGCCAGAACCTAATGAGGTGTCTACGTATATAACTAAATCAGAAACTGAATCAAAGATGTATAGAAATTTTACAACTTTATTTAGAAATATAAAAAAGTTAAATTTAAAGGAAAGCAAGGTCTATGTAGTATCTGAAACAGAGAAGCTAGTTTTTTCTATAATGAAAGCTAAGGAAAGTACAAACCAACTAGAATTTAAACTCGGAAGTTATCATAACCAGCCAATTATTTTACCTGTGAAAGAACTACTATTACAAGAAAAGTCTATTTTAAAGTTTAATTCTACAGAGGAACATTTATACTTTGAATTAAATAATAAATAAGATTCAATTGGCCTATTTTCGGAAACTGACTTAAACTACTTTAACGCGTGTGAAAGGTTTAGCTAACTAAAAGGTAATTTATTGGAAAAGAAACAGCCTCACTTTTTTAGTGGGGCTGTTTTACTAATTATTTCATTTTCTCCGGCAATGCATGTATCGATTCAATCAGTTGATTCAGTTTCCCCTCGACACGGTGTAATAGGTAAAACGTCACCGCGATAGGAAAACCAACATCTGTGATGAATGCTATCCAAGCTTCCACAGAAAAAACCTCCAATCCTTGTTTAGTAAAATAGACCAGCGATAAACATCGGCTGGTCTATTTCTTAAGGTTAAATTTCAATATCGATTTCTTCCACAGTGTTTTCTACAATGCGGGCACTATGCTTTTCTACCAAATCTCCACCAGTCGATGTGAAGGCATTTTCGTTGATGATTGTATCCATTGCAGCATTAACAGCTGAAGGATCTACTGGTTCGATAGGATTATCTAGTGAAAATGTAACTACTTTTCCATCTTCGTTTGTAAATTTAAGCTCTAATTTTCTCAACTCTCTCACTCCTTTTTATTATTTTTGTCGGCCTTTACTCAGCAGTAACATCAGCTGTGTCTTTACGAATGATGTTGTATAATGGGCGATCTTGTAAACCAGCAAAAGCATTGGCTACAGCATATAGCTGATCCGCCGTTGCGGAAGTTTTTACATTGTTGAAACTCTTATACTTGTAGACTGGCATACCAGTTTTTAAATCATTCCCATCATTTAAAACAAGCTGTAATGTAGACTTCGTTAATTCGAATGCTGCCATTTGTTTCTCACCTCCTTTCATAAATACAATCGAAAGGAATCGAGGTGAGGGGGGAGAAATTTAAGAAGGGTTCAAATTCCTTATCTAGTTATAACTCGTGTTTAAAAAGGAATAAAAAGGGGAAGTTGGAAAAAGATATCTTTGTTAAAGGGGTGGGGTACTTGTAGTTAATTTGGGACAGTAAACCTGTCCTATGGCTCTTATGGTATACTATTATGGTGTATAAGAAAGGAGTGCAAAAATCAATGGAATTTATGGAGAGTATTATTTCCCATTTAAATGATTTTCTATGGTCTTATGTACTTATTATTGTTTTGATTGGTTTAGGGTTATATTTTACAATTCGAACTGGTTTTGTTCAATTTTCCATAAGAGAAATGTTTCGAGTGATAACCGATAAACGTGCGTATTCTGATTCAGGGAAGAAAGGGACAAGTTCTTTCCAAGCATTTGCTATTAGTGCGGCTTCAAGGGTAGGTACAGGAAATATGGCAGGGATCGCGTCTGCGGTGGCACTTGGAGGTCCGGGGGCATTATTTTGGATGTGGCTGGTTGCGATTGTCGGTGCAGCATCTGGATTCGTTGAGAGTACACTTGGTCAAGTATATAAAGTGAATGATAAAAATCTTTACCGAGGTGGTCCAGCTTATTATATTGAGAAAGGTTTAAAAAGTCGTTGGCTAGGTATTGTATTTGCGGTTACCATCACATTTACATATGGACTTATATTTAATTCCGTTCAGTCTAATACGATTAGTCTTGCCTTTAAAAATCAATTTTCAATAAGTCCTACTGCTGTTGCTATCATTTTAACCATTCTTACAGCATTAGTTATTTTTGGAGGAATAAGGAGTATTGCTAATGTTTCACAAATCATTGTACCAGTAATGGCGATTATTTATATTCTAATCTCCTTTGTGGTATTGGCGATGAACTTAGAAGTGATACCAGGCATTATTAGGCTTATTTTTGCTAATGCATTTGGTATTGAACAAGTTGCGGGAGGAGGCTTCGGTGCAGCCATCATGATGGGTGTGAAACGTGGGCTATTCTCTAATGAAGCTGGGATGGGGTCCGTACCGAATGCCGCAGCAACTGCTGACGTTTCGCATCCGGTAAAACAAGGACTCGTTCAAGCACTTGGCGTGTTCTTTGATACCTTATTAATCTGTAGCGCAACTGGATTGGTTATTCTTGCTTCTGGTGGATTTGCAGGTAGTGATGCAGAGGGGATTCAGATAACGCAATCTGCTTTTACCAATCTTCTAGGAGACTGGGCGGGTATATTTGTTGCTATCGCCATTTTCCTATTTGCGTTTAGTTCGATTCTGGGAAATTATTATTATGGGGAAAGCAATATCTACTATATTAAGGATAGTAAACTAACTTTATTTATTTACCGAGTTGTCGTTCTTATCATGGTCATCTTTGGAACCCTTGCATCCTTTGATCTTGTCTGGGCACTTGCCGACCTAACCATGGCAATCATGGCGTTAATTAACTTATATGCCATTACGAGGCTCTTTAAAATTGCCAAGATTGTTCTTGACGATTACATGAAACAACGAAAAGCTGGAAAAGACCCTGTATTTTATCGGGATGTATTAGAAAATCAAGATGGAATAGAGTGTTGGGAACGGATGGAGGATAGGGAGCAGTAGAACTGTGGGGATAGGTTTGCCTGTTCCTGTGGCTGATGAGTATGCTTACATAAGTAAGGAGATTTTCACTCATTAATCTTTGTCAGTATTTGTCGGAAATTAGTAGATTAAAACGCTTTTATATTATGTTAAAATAAAGTAGCAACTGAATATTGTGAGGGTGGTTGGTTGTCGCTCTTCTTTCCTACTGGGGAAAGGAGGTGATAATCATGGAAACATTTCTTGGCAGAAAGAAGCATACACTCTGCATAAGTGCAACTAAGACATTTGCCGAAAAGGATTGGCAAATGTCAAGTTTTCTAAAATTTTTACGAGAAATTCTGAAAGGGATCGTGCGTGAATCAAGTGCTTTTTTCTTTCGGAAAAACATACTAGAAGACAAGAAAGCCACCCCGCGCCGTCACAAGCAAAAGGGTGGTTCTCATAAATAAATCAAATATTTAAGACAACCACCACCCTGACGGTAGAGGTTGTGAGAGAAGTGTATTAATACACTTCTCTCTTTATCTATATCCATTATACATAAAATTATTCTAAATTTCTATAGGTTAGCCTACACTATTTCGAATAAAAGGTAATTATTGAGGCGATGGAGTGTCTTAGGTTAAAAGTTTCTATTATATCGCATATATTGCAAAGACCGGTTATTGAATTGGGACAAAGGATTCACGGACAAGATATCCGCCCTTGTGAGTTTGTTATCGGAATTCATCACTGAGATATCAGTACTCGTGGTAAGATATCGGGAATCACTACCAAAGAACTGAAAGGGCAGATTCTTCGTCCCTTGTTAAACTTTTATAATTTTATATAGAATGAAGTGTTGTGAAAATCCACGTATAATTTTACGTAAAATAATGGTATAATACTAACAAAAGGAGTTGATATTATGCCTAATATTAAGCCGGTGTCTGATTTAAGAAATTATAATGATGTTTTAAAAGATATATCTATGGGTGATCCAGTTTTTTTAACAAAAAATGGAAGAGGGAGATTTGCTATTCTTGATATAGAGGAATATGAAAAAAACCAAGCTACAATCAAGCTTCTTTCAAAATTAATGGAGGCTGAGAGGGCCATAAAAGAGGGGGATGAATGGCTAACTGAGGAACAAGTTAAAAAAGACTTAGGAGTATAATTTTATGTGTCAATTAAGAATCAATCCCCTTGCAAAACAAGACTTGTTTGATATCAGAGAATACATTACCAAAGAGCTTGACAATCCTGGTGCTGGGGTAGATACAATTGAAAATATCATGGGGTGTTACGAAAAGCTGAAGGGTTTCCCTATGCTAGGTATTGAGTTATCATCGAAAATGGATGTTCCAACAGATTATAGATATTTAATTTGTGGAAATTACCTTGTTTTTTACAAATTAGATAAAGTCTATGTATCCATTTATCGAATTCTTTATTCAAAACGAGATTATATAAAAATACTTCTTGGTGAAGAAAAAGGTGAAATGAATAGTGAATAACAAGGGATCTACAGGGACAGACCCTTCGTCCCAACTTGCTCTGAGTGCGCACTATTAGGAATTTTCGGATCTGGTCCGCATCTTTTTATGCTTTTATTTAATAGGCATCCACACATTAATGTTGGTTTAGATGAGTTTTCAATGTATGAGAAGGTATTTTGAGAAAGGGTCTTCTCCAATTTTTAATTAAATCGTTGAAGAAAGTTGATTGGAGAGTTGTTTTTTATCTGAAGCAAGGTCGGTTACGTGGCTGATTAGTATTAGTATGACAGAGAGTAGTTCAAAAAAAGAAGCAGGAGTGGTACCATTCCTGCTTCCCGCTAGCTATACCTGAATTGCCAAGTCCCCAGCTGCTTTAACTTTAACTCTTGTTGCATTACCAGGAAGATAAGCAAGTGGTACGCTCTCCATATCTACAATTTCTACCTTTTCACTATCTGCTCCAGCTTTAATCGTTTCTGAAATAGCGAGCTCTTTTGCTTGTTTTAGTATTTCTTCTCTATTTTCTTTGCTGATGGAATAAATTTTTTCAATTTCCCCACTGATTTGTGAAATAGCTGAACCAATTGCATTTGCAACACCGCCATTTTCGGGTTGGTATACTTGAGATGCGCCTTTAATTTCATTTGGAAATAAGACACTTCCTCCACCGACAAAAACTACTGGCATATCGGCTGCGCTTGTTTTTATCTTGTCAACAGCTTCTTCTATCATTTCCACCATACGCTTGTAAATCGCTTCTAATAGATTTTTGTCAAGTTGTGCGACATTTTCCGGATTTCCTAGTTTTACTTTACCTAGGGCAACTGCTACATCTGTCGTAGTTAGAGTGGAACCGCCGAATACAAGTGCTTCTTCCAGAAGGCGGTGACCTACACTGTCAGGACCAACTGTAAATGTATTGTCCTCAGCAACGCGAATAATGGTTCCGCCTCCTAATCCAATGGAATTAATATCTGGCATACGGAAATTAGTACGAACGCCACCTAACTCGACCGCGAGAGATGATTGTCTTGGGAATCCTTTTACTAATACACCAACATCTGATGTGGTACCTCCGACGTCAACAATAATTGCATCCTTATTATCCGATAGAAATGATGCTCCACGTAAACTATTTGTCGGCCCACATGCAACGGTTAGAATTGGATATTTTAACGTATATTCTTTGGACATTAATGTTCCATCGTTTTGACAGAAAAAGACTTTAGCATGAATACCGTTATGTTGAAGTGCTTTTTCAAAACCTTCTGCAGTTGTTTTCGCTACATTGATAATAGAAGCATTTAATATGGTTGCATTTTCTCTTTCTAGTAAACCAATGCTTCCTACTTCACTAGAAAGAGAAATCGAAATATCATTTCCTAATACTTCACGTAAAATCTCCTCGGCCTTCGTTTCATGTGTTTGGTCTACAGGGGAGAAGATGGACGTAAGAGCAATCGAATCTACTTTTCCTTTAATTTCCTCCGCAATGGAGCGAATTCTGTCTTCATTTAACGTATTAATTTCGTCTCCATTATATTCGTGTCCGCCTTCAACCATATAGGTGTGTCCTCCAAGAATTGCTTGTAAATCTTCTGGTACACCGGCAAGTGGCTTAATGGCTGTCGCGGCAGGAGCACCGATTCGGATAGTGGCTACTCGATTTAGTTTTTTTCTTTCTACAATAGCATTCGTACATTGGGTTGTACCAAGCATGGCAAATTCAATATTTTCAACATTTACTTTAGCTTCTTCTACAAGTTGATGGATTGTATTATAAATGCCTGTTTCTACGTCTTCCGTAGTTGGAGTTTTTAAGGAGTGAATAACTTTCATATTTCGGTCTAAAAGAACTCCATCCGTATTTGTACCACCTACGTCAATACCTAAACGATAATTCATGATTTAATTTCCTGCCTTTCTGTTCAATTCTTCTACTGGTGTATAGTCGTTGTCATATCCAAAATAACGTGGACCAGCAACTTCAATTCCTCTTTCGGTACGCCATTTTTTATCAGCAGGAATGCCAATTATTGTCGTTCTTGCTCCATATCTCAATCCTTCTGTTGTGAAAGGAAGGGAAGTTTCCGTATCTAATGCACAGATTAAATCAGGTGTCATGCAGAGGATATTGTTATTTGTTTTTGCCATAAGATTTTCATTTTGAAATTCCAAATAACATTGCTCCCCTTTATCTTGACCTAGTCCTTCGATGGTTGCCATCCCGCGTACAAAGCCACCATCCGTTTTCCGTTCAATATCAGTAACTTTTCCAGTAAATAGTTTAAATCCACCTAAAAGTTTTAAAATCTCGTCTATTGGATTTTGTTTATTCTGTTTTGCTTCTCGAATGGTACGGCCGATTTCCTCTTCCAATGTTAAGGAACGGTAGATACTTGATTCTTTTACTTGTTTTCCAGTCATTGGGTAAATAGCGTTTATGACCGATCCACCCATAACCATTGTTGCAGAACGAGCTATGTTTTCTGCCCATTTTCCATTCACTGTATTTAATACCATATTATTTCCTTTTTCATCAGCCAGAACCATTGGTGTTGTACTGACATCATTTAAATAAAAAGTAACCATTTGTAACTCTGGAAAGGCTCGTCCCATACCATCTGCATCGACAACGGGTAATCCAATAGATGCAGCTAATGCGAGTGGTAACAGGGAGTTGACGCCGCCAGCTTCAATTGGCATCGTTGCTTTAATCGTTTTATTTAATACTTTTTCTAATGATTTAAAAGCTTGTTGTGCTTGATCGCCACTAGGGATTTTTTCTACTAATACAGTAGGGGCGCCCATCATTGCAGAAGGGACAATCATATCATCATCTTCAATTTCATCGACATCAAGTAATTTCACTGGTCCGTGTTCTTCAATGGCTTGAAGTGCCATCATTTTTCCAACGAATGGGTCTCCACCACCGCCAGTACCTAATAAAGCTGCTCCGATTGCAATATTTTCTATTTCTTCTTTCCCAATTAATCTCATGCTGCATCCTCCTTGAAAGTTGTATTCCTATTTTTTAAAACAAATCCAATAACGATTTGGATGATAAAGGCTACTAAAAATGCATCGATACCTGATGCACCTGTTTTTGTAAATAATCCAAATCCTCAATTAAACTTTTGTCCTTCATCTATATCACTTCCAAACCTATGAATTAAGTATTGATTCATTAAATATGTCGCTTGTTTCAGATTCCTTTGGATATCGTCCTTTTCATAAATGATAATTCCCCAAAATAAACCATTTCCGAGAAAAATAAAATAATCGATGATTTCTTTTATTTCTTCTGTGTCTAAATGTGGATATCTTATAACGATTATTTCCATCAATTGGGTAACCAACCAAGAATCATAGGTTTCTAAATAGTGACGTACCTCTTCTTTTATATCAGGAATTGAGGAGTTCACCATTAACACATATGCTTTAGTCTCTTCCTGGTTTGAAGTATGATGGAAAGTTATCTTGTTCAATAATTCAGAAAATAATATGTGCAATGAATCACTTTGATATTGTTCAAAGGTCTCTTTCATGCTAGAAAAGTGATGGTTTAGAATTACTTTTATCGCTTCGATAAACAATTTCTGTTTGTTTTCAAAAAAATGATAAATCGATGCTGGCTTAATTCCTACACCTTCCGCTATTTTTCGCATTGAAGCCCCTTGATACCCATGTTCTGCAAAATTCCTAATTGTCGCTTCGATAATCCTGTCCTTTGTCATTTTTTCCTCCCTAACGTTTGTTAGGTATAATAGCACTACTTTTTAGTATCGTCAATATTTTTTAAAAATTTATTTTTAGTAAAATAGTGGAAACCAACTTAATATTGAGTGGATTGTAAAAGTAGGTGAAGCGGCGGAGTTGTGGGGGGTACCTCATCCCAGCTTACTGAAAAGGAATTGTCATCTGGATATCAGCACACATGGTCAAGATATCGGTAAACACCGTTGGAATATCAGCACACACGGGCGAGATATCGGTAAACACCGTTGGGATATCAGCACACACGGGCGAGATATCGGTAAACATTGTTGGGATATCAGTACTCATGTACAAGATATCAGTAAACACCGTAGGAATATCGGCAGTCATGGGCGAAATATCGGTAAACATCGTTGGGATATCAGCACACACGGGCGAGATATCGGTAAATATCGTTGAGATATCAGCACACATGGTCAAGAAATCGGTAAACTCTGTAGGGATATCAGTACTCATGAGCAAGACATCAGTATAAACCTTGGAATATCAGCTCACGGTCAAGAAATCAGTAAACACCGTAGTAATATCAGTACTCATGTGTAAGATATCAGCATACACCGTAGGGATATCAGTACTCGGGGACAACCGTGTAAATGGTATCTCGGCTTTAAAAGGTGAAAAAAAGACTAAATAGAAAAAGCTATTCTCTAAATAAACAGAGAATAGCTTTTTAAACAAACGTTTTCAGAATGGATCTCCTATAAAGTTATTTTTCTAGTTTTTCTATACGCTTTATTAGCATTTTAGTTGTTTTCAATTATGACCAATTTTCGCCAATTCATTTAAGTTATTCATGAATCGGCCGATTATTCATTGGCTTTATTGTCCTCCAATATAAACCGGAAATGACAGTTACCTTCTTTTAAAATATATTTATCATGTTCCACTTTGAAATCGGGATTAAATCCTCTAGCTACTGCAGGATCAATCATTTCACAATATAAAATTCCATATTCATGCATATCATCATCTGCCCATTGTTGGCCAAAGGGGCATACGGTGAAGTTTTGTTCAATTTCTCCTTCTTTATATTCCGTTGTGTAGGTGAATAGTTCACTTCTACCCATATCATAGTTTGTTAGGTAGTTTTGTCTCGTATTTTCTTCTCCATTTGCCCGAGCGCGTTGTGCGATTCCGCGACCACGTTCCTCGCCAAAAGTGCGGACACCTTCTCGGATTGCATCTTTTCCTTTTTCTCCGAATCTATCAACAATAACTTTAGAGATTTGTGCAAAGAGCTTTGCCATTAAAGCATAATTTGTTAGATTTTCATATTTCCTCACCGCTTGATGATTTCTAGGAATATAGCTATATAATCGATGAATTACGCCTTCTTTAGTGGCTTGAAGAGCAATTTCTTCTGCATCTTTATATCCGAAATTTTGAACTCCTTGTTGAAACAAAGCTTTTCCTTCTTCTCCAAACTGGGTAATGACTGATTTTTCTAAGTGTGTAAAAAGTTTGGCAGTAATGTTATCCATTGACAATGGTGGTATATGAACTTTTGTTTCACTCAAAATAATACACTTCCTTCAAATTAATAGATTGACAATATTCTTATCTATATTATACTAATTCTATTATAATTGTAAATATATCCGTTTACTAGGAATTGTGGAGGAGTAATCATGAATTTAACAACTGAGAGCATTATCATTTATGCAGAAATAGCTATTTATCTTCTTATTGTATTAGGAATCGGTGTATATTTCAGTCGAAAAAAGATGCAATCATCCGATTACTTTCTAGGTGGGGATAAGATACCTGGATGGGTTTTAGCCTTCTCTGAGAGAGCAACTGCAGAATCAGCTTATATGTTCTTAGGTGCGGTTGGTTTCATTTATTTAGCTGGTTTGTCCGGTGTTTGGCTACTGTCTGGAATGTTTATCGGGATTATCTTTTCTTGGAGTTTCTTAGCAAAAAGGTTTTACCAAGAGAGGAAAAAATATAATGTCTATACGTTGCCAGATTATTTCGCAGTAAAATACCCAGAGCATGGTAGAACGATTCGACTATTATCAGCCATTATTATGGGAGCATTTTCCCTATTTTACATAGCGGGGCAGTTTTCAGGAACAGGAAAAACGTTGTATTCGATTTCTGGTATTGATATTACTTTAGGCACGATTGTTGTCGCTATTATTGTTATTGCATATTCCTGCATGGGTGGATTTATGTCCGTTGCGTGGACAGACGCTGTTCAAAGTGCACTCATGTTGCTTGCCTTTATTATCGTACCAACTGTAGCTTTCATAGAAATACAGCAAAACGGTTTATCGATAAGCGAGTCGCTAGCTTCGATGGGTAATGGAGGAAACAGGTGGTTAGGTGGCCTTTCTGGATTAGCACTTGGAGCGATGTTATTAACAAACTTTTCTTGGTTTTTTGGCTTTCTTGGTGGTCAGCCACAATTGAGTACACGCTTTATGGCAATTAAAAACGAGAAAGAACTAAAAACTGCGAAATGGGTGGCATATTTATGGACTATTGTCGTGTATATTGGCGCTTTCTTGGTAGGTATTTTTGGATCGGTTCTATATAAACAAGGCACGATTGCAGATTCGGAAATGATTTTACCTTACATGGTTTCTGAGCTATTGCCACCTTGGATTGCAGGAATCATTTTTGCTGCTATTTTAGCTGCAATTATGTCGACGGCGTCATCTCAATTATTAGTTGTGATGACATCTGTTAGTGAAGATATTATTCATAAGACATTTGGAATTAAAGCGAACGAACGCAACATATTAAAAATATCAAGGATTACGGTTATTGTAAGTGGGATACTTGGAATTGTTATTTCGTTGTTATCCGAATCATTTGTCGGTGGTGTCGTTGGTTTTGCTTGGGCTGGAATAGGGAATACATTTTCTGTCGTTGTACTTTTAACGTTCTTTTGGAAAAAGACATCTGGAATTGGTGTCATAGCAACCATCATTACAGGCTTTTTTAGTGCCATTATTTGGACGCTTTCTCCGCTAGAAGCTATCGTATCAGCCAGAGCTGGAACCTTTTTTGTGTGCCTAGCAGTTGGAATTGTATTTAGTCTATTATATCCAGATCGTAAATCAAAAGGAGAAACAACTGTTTGAGGAATGTACGATCCGAGGGACAGGGATGTTTATATTAAAATTACTGATAATTAAAACGAACGTTTGATTTATTAGGAGTTCATTGGTTTAATATGTCTAATTTACTATGAAATTGTAGTAAATAGTTCTAAATAAATGGTAATTATCACCATAAATGTTAAAGTCTTCTCTAGCTATGACTTGTTGTGATTTAGGAAAATCTGGCTATGGTCAATCTTCCGCAGCTTGTGTTACCCTCATCCTAGATGGTCGTTATTCCTGAATGGCTCCCTTTTCTATAATGATGGATAGGGAAGCGTGGATTAACATTATCTGTCTTTTAAAAAGTCGCCTAAATGATATTTTAGGTGAAATTTGTGAAAAATACTTGGAGAGGATGGGAAACTTGAAAAAATTAGGTAGAATCACAGCTGTTTTAGTAATAGCAGGAGCTTTAGTTATTGGAACTAACTTCTCTGCAAATACGGTAGAAGCAGCGTCAACTAGTAAAACGATAGGATCTACCTCCCTTGGAAGTAAGTGGAGAGATGGTGAGATTGGATTCCAGGCGGGGTGTGCATTATCAGAATGGCTTGGTTGGTTTAAATGCCATCCTTCACAGGTTCCTTGGTAATTTCGAAGGGGAAAGGTTTTAAAATGGATGACGTAAAGGAAAGCGAGTAGCAATAGTGGCTACTCGTTTTCTAGTTGCTGCGTAATTTTTATTCTGTCCTCTAAAATATTTACCTTCGTTAATCTCATCCAAAATGGAAATATTATAAGAGGGGTTGGAGGT
Source organism: Oceanobacillus caeni (assembly GCF_042678465.1). Classification (NCBI taxonomy): domain Bacteria; kingdom Bacillati; phylum Bacillota; class Bacilli; order Caryophanales; family Bacillaceae; genus Oceanobacillus; species Oceanobacillus caeni. The sequence goes on from NZ_JBHTKV010000003.1 coordinate 59,271, forward strand.
TATTAGGTGTAGCACCAATTGGCTTATCGTGCAGCAGGGGATTTTTAAAGTTTAGGGAAACTAACGGACTACTGGTTAAAGCAAAGGATATTTGCAAGAATGTAGAGAATTGTAGGAACAGGCTCCCTGGCTGTAAACCAATAATTTGACTCCCAAAAAAATATAAAATAAAATAAAGATGTAACCAAAAAGTATACATCGGAGGTAGGACATTATGAGTAAATCAAAGGTAGCAGTTATCACTGGTTCAGCACAAGGTATCGGTAAAGGGTTAGCAGAAAAGTTGGCAGCAGATGGATTTTCCATTGTATTGAGTGACTTAAACGAAACTGTTTTAGAAGAAACAAGGAAGCAATTTCAAGAAAAAGGGGTTCAAGTAACATCATTTGTTGGTAATGTGACAAAACCCGAAGATCAAGAAGCTCTTGTTCAGCATGCAGTTGATACATTTGGCAGTGTCGATGTATTTATTAATAACGCAGGTGTGGAAGGACAAGTGGGACCACTTACACATGTTGATCCGAAGTCAGTTGATTTTACTCTTGATGTTAATATTAAGGGTACTATCTACGGCATTAAAGCAGCGGCAAATCAAATGAAAAAACAAGAAACAGGTGGTAAAATCATTAACGCTTGTTCAATTGCTGGTCAAGAAGGCATGGAAATGTTAGGCATTTATTCTGCAACTAAATTCGCAGTGAAGGGATTAACACAAACTGCTGCAAAAGAATTAGCAAAAGATAAAATTACCGTAAATTCATATTGTCCTGGTATTGTTGGCACTGGAATGTGGGAAAGATTAGATGAAAAAATGATGGAACATATGGGAACGAAAAAAGGAGAAGCGTTTGCGAAGTTCACAGAAGGAATCGCGCTTGGACGTCCTCAAACTCCAGAAGATGTAGCTAATCTTGTTTCGTTCTTAGCGTCACCTGCTTCAGATTATATTACAGGCCAAAACATCTTAACAGATGGCGGTATGGTATTTAATTAATATAAAGAAAAGCTGGGACAAAGTATTTCAGCCAATGAAAAACCCGAACTATCATGTGAAATTCTTATTTAGAGTTTCGTAATAATTTGGGTTTTTTATTATATCGCTTAAGTCATATCCTCATTGCAAAGAGGGAACCGTTAATCCATCATAGCGCTAACGGCTGAAAGGTATGCTAGTTCAATTGGCTTTCTAGTAAATGCATAACCATTTTACAAGTCTGAAATAAGCTATAAGAAGGTGTGAACCTGTGGAAAGGAAGAAAAGAATGTGGCAAAAAAAGTAACCAAAACAAATGCAGTTCGTTTGATTGAGCAGCAAAAGATTCCCTATGAATTATTAGAATATAACACTGAAGACGGAAAACCGGTAGATGGTATTTCTGTTTCCGAAAAAATCGGTTATCCTCATGAATACGTTTATAAAACATTAGTTACTACAGCTGGTGCAAATCGTTACTACGTCTTTGTTGTGCCTGTTGCAAAGGAATTGGATTTGAAAAAAGCAGCTAAGGCGATAGGTGAGAAGAAAATTGAAATGCTTGCAATGAAGGATTTATTAAGTCTTACTGGTTATATTCGTGGTGGTTGCTCACCAATCGGTATGAAAAAACTGTTTCCAACCTATATTAATGTAAGTGCAGAAAAGTTGGAGTTTATGATTGTCAGTGCAGGAAAAATTGGAATGCAGTTAAAAATAGCACCACAAGATTTGGGCGAAGCTTGTCGGGCAAAGTTTGCGGATATTATTTCTTGAAAATAGGTGAGATTTTGGTTTGAAGGAGATTAATTTACAGATAAAATTACAAAACGGATGAAACAACAAAGCTGCCTAATAACATATTAGACAGCTACCTTAAGGATTATTAGTATTTTTTAATGACTTCTTGTCCACGGACATTCCATGTAAGAGCAAATAAAACAACAGCTAGGGCACAAGAAATAGTTAGAAGAATAAATCCTGCATTCCAACCAGATCCCTCTACTACTGCCCCCATAATGGCGTTTGCTGCAACAGAACCACCTAGGTAACCGAATAAACCGGTTAATCCAGCAGCGGTACCTGCAGCTTTTTTAGGAACAAAGTCAAGTGCTTGTAAACCGATTAACATTACTGGCCCATAAATTAAGAATCCAATAGCAATTAATGCAATATGGTCAATCAATGGATTTCCAGCAGGATTTAACCAATAAACAAGAACTGCAATTAATACGCCTAGCATGAAAACTACACCAGCTGGTCCACGGCGACCTTTAAATAATTTGTCAGAAATCCAGCCACATAATAATGTACCTGGAATACCAGCCCACTCATATAAAAAATAAGCGACACCGGATTCATTCATATTGAAGCCTTTTTCCTCACTTAAATAGGTTGGAGCCCAGTCTAGAACACCGTAGCGAACAAAATAAACAAAAATGTTCGCAATTGCAATTGCCCAAACCCATTTGTTATTTAATACATACTTAAATAAAATTTCTTTTGTGGTTAACTCTGTTTCAAATGTTTTCTTCGATTTACTTGGATAATCATTACGATGTTCTTCAATTGACGGCAAACCAACTGATTGTGGAGTATCACGAATAAGCATATATGCAACAATGGCTACTAAAATAGCAACAATTGCAGGTATAATGAATACCCCTTCATATCCGATAAAGTGTGCACCAAAATATGTGGAGATTATGGAAACACCTGCAATAGCCAATGGAGCCATTAGTCCTCCACCAACATTGTGTGCCACATTCCATATTGCGGTTTTACTACCTCTCTCATTAACACTGAACCAGTGCACTAACACGCGACCTGATGGTGGCCAGCCCATACCTTGAAACCAACCATTTATAAATAACATAATAAACATAATAGTAACTGTCGATGTAAAGAATGGAACAAATCCCATTAATAAATTAATGATAGCAGATAAGATTAAACCAGCTACTAAGAATATTCTGGCGTTGCTCCTGTCCGAAACAGTACCCATTACAAATTTACTAATTCCATATGCAATAGATATAGCTGATAAGGCCAGACCTAATTCCCCTTTTGAAAATCCTTCTTCTTGTAGATATGGCATTGCTAAAGAGAAGTTTTTACGAATTAAATAATAAGCTGCGTAACCGATAAAAATACCAATAAATACCTGTAACCTTAGCTTCTTATACTCAGAATCAATTTGATCCTCAGGTAACCTTTTCACTGCTGGAGCAGGTTTAAATAGTTTTAACATACTAACCCTCCTAAGATGAAATATACAAATAGATGAAATGTTGTTAAATGCGAGGAATAAAAAAGAAACTAATTAAGTTCTAACCCCCTTTGTAATAGAAAGAACGAAAAAAATTCAACTAAAATCTACACACTTGTTGGGTGTACAATTATTAGTTGAATCTCCAAATCTCCATCACAATTAACATGTACTGTTATTATAAACGCTCTTTTGTATGAGGTCAATATATATTTTGTAGGGATTAGGATCAGCCCCAACCACTTAATTTATTGTCAGTTTTTTGAAATTCATAGGTTAAATTTGAGTTTCACAAAATTTATGTCTGGATCGGGAATTAGGTGCTGAAAAGGGCCTATTGAATGGTCTCAAAACTGTCACTGTGTTCCATGGTAAAAAGAAGTATTCCTTAACTTTTTTCTAATTAAATTCCGTATATTCACCGTTACTTGGTTTCTGACGTTATTAATCTATTTAAAATAATATAAATAGTGGTACAATTAAAACGCTAAGTATCTAGAAATTTGTCAAAAAGATAGGTGATAAGTTGGTGAATGAATTAGAGCTTCTAAAAATGGAATTGGATGGGATCCTTGATGCATCCAACGATAATATTGTTGTAACAGATGGAGAAGGAAGGGTTCTACGGGTTAGTTCCAATTGTACCAGCATTTATGGAAAGGAACAGGATGATCTAGTTGGTAAAACGATATTCCAGTTGGAAAAGGAGCACATTTTTTATCCCTCGGTAACGGCATTTGTCTTAAAAGAGAAAAAGGAAGTTCAGGTCATGCAAAGGACCCCGACTGGTAAGGTTATTATGGCTACTGGGATTCCTGTATTTGACTGGAAACATGATATTGTTCGGGTTATTAGTTTTTCCCATGATTTAACGGAAATCCAACAGTTAAAAGAAGACTATGAACAATTACGTACAAAAATGGTGAAATATGAGTCTGAGATAGAAGAATTAAGAGAAAAAGAATCAAAACCTGATCAAGTCGTCATTAAAAGTAAAGCGATGATGGAAATACGTGAATTATTGAATCGGGTAGCAAAGTCGGATGCAACTGTTGTTTTACTTGGGGAGTCAGGAGTTGGGAAAAATGTCTTTGCCCGTTCTTTACACGATGGAAGTGATCGACATAAGGCTAAGTTTATTGAGGTGAATTGTGGAGCGATTCCGGAGACGCTTTTCGAATCTGAATTATTCGGCTATGAACCTGGGTCTTTTACTGGTGCTAGTAAAAATGGTAAAGCAGGGATGATTGAGCTTGCCCATCAAGGAACGTTATTTCTTGATGAAATTGCTGAATTACCACTCGCGATTCAAGTTAAATTATTAAAAGTACTACAAGATAGGAAGGTTACCCGTATTGGCGGTTCTAAGTCAAAGAATGTTGATTTCAGGCTTATTGTTGCAACCAATCAGGACTTGGAGGAAATGGTTAATCAAGGGAAATTCAGAAAGGACTTGTTTTATCGCTTGAATGTGATACCGATTACAATTCCTCCATTGCGTAATAGGAAAGACGATATTTATCATCTAGCTCAAAATTATTTGTCTATTTTCAATAAGAAATATAACATGAAAAAATTTTTTCATTCGTCGACAATAGATGTTTTTCAGCAGTATGAATGGCCTGGAAATGTCCGAGAACTTGAAAATCTTGTCGAACGTTTAGTATTAACTTCCGATACAAACGTAATTTATCCGTCCAGTCTACCCCTTGTCAAAGAGATGGAAACGTTTGAGCAATTTAGAGAAGAATGGCCGCTTGAAACCTTTGAACAACGAGGATTGACATTGCAGGAAGCATTGGAAGAAGTTGAAAAAAGTTGGTTGAGACGTGCTTATAGACAATATAAAACTACGTACGAAATGGCCGATTATCTTGGTTTGAGCCAGCCGACAGTTGTCCGCCGTTTGAAAAAGTACAATATTAATTCAAAATGAATCAAATAATTCATTTTGAATTAATAGATTATGTTTTGATTCAATAATGAATTGACTTTTTAAAGAAGTAGTTTGATAAAACAACTTTTTATAATTGGCATGAAATTTGCAATCTATATTTACAAAAATAATAATTTGGGGAGGAATAACGATGTATCAACCAAAAGATTCATCAAAATCACCGCGCTTTACAGGACCGCGTACATTTATGCGATTGGAACATATTGAACGAACAGACAATGTAGATTTTGTAGTTATGGGGGTACCGTTCGATACAGCTGCATCTAACCGAACTGGACAAAGATATGGCCCACAACATATTCGGGATTTTTCTGTATTGCTTCGTCCTTATAACCCTGATCAGGATATTAATATTTTTGATTATTGTTCTGGAGTAGATTACGGGGATGTAGATGTCATTCCAGGAAATATTCATCGTACTTACGATAACATTGTAAATGCACTTGAGCCAGTCTTAGATAAAGAGATAATTCCAGTTATAATGGGTGGCGATCATTCTATTTCATTGGGTCATTTACGGGCTTTTGCAAAAAAATATGGACCGATTGCACTTGTTCACTTTGATTCACACGGCGATACATGGGACAATTATTTCGGCGAAAAGTATATGCATGGAACACCATTCCGTCGAGCTGTAGAAGAAGGATTGATTGATGTTGATCATTCCATTCAGGTAGGTATGCGTGGGCCACTTTATGGTCCAGAAGATATTGAAGATGCGAGGGAGCTTGGATACGAAGTTATTCCGATGAAGGAAGTAAGAGAAATCGGTTATGACAAGGTGATTGAGCGAATTCATGCCCGCGCAGGAGATAGACCAGTATTTGTTACATATGACATCGACTTCCTTGATCCTGCCTATGCACCAGGAACGGGTACGCCTGAGGTAGGCGGTCCAACTAGTTATGAAGGGCTAGAATATGTCAGAGGTTTACACGGGCTTGATATTAAAGGTTTTGACCTTGTTGAAGTTTTACCGACATATGACAGTGGTGAAATTACAGCTGTGGCAGCATCTTCAATCATTTTTGAGATGATCAGTTTGATAGCCATGAAAAAACGTGCACAGCAAGAAGAAAATAAATAAAGGTATTATGAGGTGAGAACTTCTACTTATAGGGTTCTTTACCTCTTCTATTATATTTATTCAAATGGTAGAGAATTATTATAAATAACGGATATGGTTTTCTGAATATTCCATTGTGAGTCTATATTAAGAAAGTTACAAGGAAGGTGAGACGGAAATGACATGGATTGATATGATGATTATTATTATTTATTTCGCTATCCTTGTTGTAGTCGGTATAATTGGTACCATAAAAGCGAAAACATCAGAAATCTATATTTTAGCAGGAAGAAATCTTGGCGTTTTCATGCTCTTTGGTTGTTTGACTGCTGTTTTTCTTGGTGGTTCTTCGACAATAGGATCAGCCCAACTCGGTTATGAAATTGGATTTTCAGGAGTTTGGTTTGTCTTTTCAATGGGACTAGGTATTACCCTTTTTGGTATTTTTTTGCTTAAAAAGGTAACTGGTTATAAATTAATGACTATTAGTGAGTTACTTGGTAAACTCTTTAATGTTGAATCAAAATTAATTGGAGCTGTAATCGCCGCTATTTATGCCCTAATGGTAAGTGTTACCCAAGTAATTGCTATTGGTGCGCTTTTAAGTGCTATTTTCGATTGGAATTTGGTTTTCTCCATGTTAATCGGTGGGGGAGTCGTGTTTTTCTATACCATTCTTGGTGGTATGTGGTCTGTGTCCATGACAGATATTATCCAGTTTTTGATCATGACGGCGGGTATATTTTTAATCATGCTACCAACCAGCTTGTCAAAAGTAGGAGGTTTTGCTGAACTAACAGCACAATTGCCTAGCTCGTACTTTGATTTTTCAGCTATTGGGTTTAAGGAAATCATCCAATATCTCTTGACCTTTACACTTGGAATGATGGTGGGGCAGGATATTTGGCAGCGCTATTTTACTGCAAAGAACCTTAAAACAGCCCGTACTGGGGGAATACTTGTCGGAGTCTATAGTCTATTATATTCCTTAGCAATGGTTATTATTGGTATGTGTGCGCTTATTGTCCTTCCAAGTATCGAGAACACACAAAATGTCTTTACAAGTATGGCCTTTGAAACATTACCTACGGGGCTCCTAGGCATCGTTTTTGCTGCTGTGGCAGCAGCTATTATGTCAACTGCATCTGGTACATTATTGGCTTCTTCAACCTTAATAACTAAAGATATTTTAAAGGATCATTTTTTTAAAGATATATCGGATAGGCAATTTTTGCTACTATCACGTGTAACTACGTTGGTTATTGGTATCGTTGCCATTGTTATTGCATTATGGATTCAAGAGCTTCTTGTTGCAATTGATGTAGCCTATGCCCTGTTAGCGGGATCCATTTTCATTCCGATAGTGTTTGGTTTGTTTTGGAAAAGAGCTACTGCAAAAGCTGCATTTTATTCGATTGTGATTAGCGCAGTGGTTGTTTTAGCCGGCCTTGCTATTGAAGGGCTCTCTTCAAGTAACCCAATATTATATGGAATCGCTGTCAATATTATTGTGATGATTGTTGTTTCAATGATGGATCGAACGGAAAAACCAGAAGAAGTGCAGACAAACGAAACGATGGATGCGTGATCAACGTTGTTAGTTGTTTCAGAATTAAATAATTCTAATTAGGAAATTAACTTTATAGAAATTAGTATTTTTGTTTGCGCCTTCAAAAAGGTAGAATGAAAATTTCCCCATTTTAGAGGGTAGTAACACTACTATCCTCTAAAAATGAGACTATGGAGATTCCCAACTTGAAAAAGGGATATGACAGTGATCCCCAATTTCCCTTAATAAATTACCCGATACAACCGCTCCACAGCTTCTTCAATATCCTTTTCTTGGATAGTTGCAAACCCAATGATTAACGTTATTTTATTTTCATTTGCTGGAATCTCTTTTAACATAAATCGCGTAAGGGAATAGATTTCTAGTTTTTCCTCTTTAGCCTTTGCCTCTACTTCTGCATAGGTTTTGTTCGTTTTGAATTCGGCAAGAAAATGGAGACCTGCTGGAATATCTTGGATGGTAATGTCTTGTTTGAATCGAAACCTAAGCTTTTGAATAAGTTGTTTTCTTTTATTTTCATAATGATGGTTCATTCGTTTGATGTGCTTTGCATACTCCCCTGTTTCTATAAAATAATGGAGCGTGAACAAATTTAATGAATTGCTTCCTTGTATCCAACTAGAATAATGACGTTTATATTCTCTTAATAGTTTTATAGGCAAGACAAGATAACTTATCCGAAAACTTGGCAGCATAGTTTTGGAAAAGGTACCAGCATAGATGACACGTTGATTGCGGTCGAGACTTTGTAAGGAAGGGATGTTATCGGTTCCATATTTAAATTCACTGTCATAATCATCCTCCACAATATAGGCATCATGAGCGTTAACAACCCAATTTAGTATTTCAATTCTTCTTGATATAGGCATAATATTGCCTGTTGGGAATTGATGTGATGGTGTAATAAAAAGAAAATTGGGGTTCAATGCTTCGACTTTTTCTACGTTAATGCCTTGCTCATCTAACGGAATCGGTGTGACTCTAAAATTCATATTCTCTAACAGTTGGTAGAAGCGAAAGTAACCGGGATTTTCCATAGCAACTTTTGTGTTTTGCTTTTGCATACTCATTAGTTGACGAATAAGTGGTTGTGTTCCAGGTCCAATAATGACTTGTTCTGGTTCACAAACTACCCCGCGACTCCTTGCAATTAAACGTGAGATCGTTTGACGAACAAGATAAGGACCTTGAGGATGGGCGATTTCCGAAAGCTCTTTTCCGTGATTTTTAATTGCCGTCTTTTCGCATTTCATCCATTCCTTGAAGGGAAACATGGTAATATCCGCCGTCATATGGGATAAAGAAAGCCAAGCTGATTTATCCTCTGTATGCTTTTCCCTTAAATCAAGTGGGAAATCCATCTGTTTGGAACATTCATTTGGATTCTCAAATTTCGTTATTTTTTCTACATAGTATCCTTTTCTTTCAATGGTATAAATATATCCTTCAGCAAGTAGCTGTTCATATGCATTAGAAACCGAATTGATGCTTACCCCCAGTTCCTCCGCTAATTTCCTTTTAGAAGGGAGTTTTTCATCGGTGAGAAGCTTTTTATTTAAAATCAATTTCCTAATTTCCGTATAGATTTGTTGATAGATGAATTTTTTTTGATTATTGGTGTTGATTTTAATAAAAATCATTCTCTCGCTCCAATCTGGTACCTTTGGAATTTGAATTCTGGTACTTTTCATTATAACAGAAAATTGTAAAATTATAACATATTAACATTTTAGGGGGCGAATAATGATGACAACAACAGTTGGAATGGAAGAACTTCAAGAAAAAAGGAAAAAATATATACCTAAAGGTGTAAGCAATGGTAATTTGAATGTGGCAAATTACGCAAAGGGTGCAACCATTACAGATATGGACGGGAAAGAGTGGATTGATTTTGCTGGGGCCATTGGAACATTAAATGTTGGTCATACTCATCCTAAAGTAACAGCTGCCGTAAAAGAACAAGTGGATAAATTCTTGCATCCTGGTTTCAATGTCATGATGTATGATGGATACATTAACTTGGCGGAAAAATTATGTGAAATTACACCAGGAAATTTTGATAAGCAGGCACTTCTCTTAAATTCAGGAGCAGAGGCTGTTGAAAATGCAATAAAGGTATCACGTAAATATACAGGAAGGCAAGCTGTTGTTTCATTTGTTCGTGGGTTTCATGGAAGAACAAACATGACAATGAGTATGACAAGTAAAGTGAAACCATATAAATTTGGATTCGGCCCTTTTGCACCAGAAGTGTATCAAGCGCCATATCCATATTTATATCAGAAACCAGCAGGATTAACGGATGATGAATATGTGGATCTAACAATTCAAAATTTCAAAGACTTCTTTGTAGAAACGGTAGCACCGGAAAACGTTGCATGTGTGGTTATGGAACCAGTTCAAGGTGAAGGTGGATTTATTATTCCTCCGAAGAAATTTGTTCAAGAGGTAAGAGATTTCTGTTCCGAACATGGCATTGTTTTTGTAGCAGATGAAATTCAAACTGGTTTTGGGCGTACAGGAAAACTTTTTGCAATGGAACACTTTGATGTCATACCTGATCTTGTAACGGTTTCCAAGTCGCTTGCTGCAGGACTTCCGCTGAGTGGTGTCGTTGGTAGAAAGGAAATTTTAGATGCAGCTAACCCTGGAGAACTCGGTGGAACTTATGCTGGTAGCCCTGTAGCTTGTGCTGCTGCATTAGCGGTTATCGATATAATCGAGGAAGAAGATTTACTCACCAAATCTGAACTTCTTGGACAAAAATTGGAAGACAAACTTCAAGAACTTCGAAAAAAATATGAATTCGTTGGTGATATTCGTCGTTTAGGATCAATGGTAGCGGTGGAAATCGTGGATAACCAAATAGACAAAAACCCGGATAAAGCAAGAACAGGAGCAATAACAACATACGCTAATGAAAATGGTCTCTTATTACTTTCCGCAGGGATTAAGGGTAATGTCGTTCGTTTCCTTGCACCACTTGTAACGACAGATGTAGAATTAAATAAAGGGTTGGATATTTTAGAAGATGCCTTCCACAATGCGTAAAGGGGGAAAACAAATGACTGTGATTCAGGTTAAAAATCCAGCAACTGGTGAACGAATAGGTGAAGTAAAAGTCAATACGAAAGAAGAAATTAATGAAGCTATTCTAAGAGGCCATGAAAGTTTTAAAACATGGTCCAATGTAAATGCTCATGAACGCTCAAAGCTCCTAAAAAAATGGTCTGATCTTATTCAAAATAATAAAGAAGACATTGCAAGGGTTATGACGTTAGAGAGCGGAAAACCCATTAAAGAATCCCTTGGTGAAGTGGATTACGCGACAAGTTATATCGATTGGTATGCAGAAGAAGCCAAACGATTATATGGCCGGACTATTCCTGCAAATACGGAATCGAAGCGAATTGTCATTACGCGTAAGCCAGTAGGTCTAGTTGCAGCCATTACACCATGGAACTTCCCTGCTGCTATGATGACAAGAAAAGCGGCACCAGCGCTTGCTGCTGGATGTACTTTTATTGTGAAGCCAGCGGAAGATACACCACTGACTACAATCAGGTTAATTGAACTTGCACATGAAGCAGGTATTCCAGAAAATGTCGTTCAATGTGTGAATGGATATGGTAGTGAAGTAGGAAAATTGTTTACGGACAGTAAATATATCCGAAAAATTACGTTTACTGGTTCTACTCCCGTTGGAAAACTGTTAATAAAAAACAGTGCAGATACGGTCAAACATGTGTCCATGGAACTTGGCGGACATGCCCCAGTTATTGTTGCAAAAGATGCCGATCTTGATTTAGCTGTTGACCAAACAATCGCATCGAAATTCCGCAATGCTGGACAAACATGTATTTGTGCCAATCGTTTACTTGTTCACGAGAGTATTGCTGATGAGTTCTCTGAAAAATTAGCCGCTAAAGTTAGTGAATTAAAAGTAGGGAACGGATTAAATGAAGATACACAAGTAGGACCTGTAATTAATGAAAAGGGCTTTAACAAGATTGTTTCCCAAGTTGAAGATGCCACTGCAAAAGGTGCTGAAGTAATTTGTGGAAACGAGTATAATGCTGATGCAGAAAAAGGCTTTTTCTTCGTGTACCCAACTGTTCTTAAAAATGTGAATCTTGATATGAACATTATGCAAGAAGAAACGTTTGGCCCTGTTCTACCTATCACGACTTTTGAAACGTTAGAAGAAGCAGTAGACATTGCTAACGGTACACCTTATGGCTTAGCTTCTTACTTCTTTACCAATGATTATCGTACAGGTGTGTATCTAAATGAAAATTTAGAATTTGGAATCGTTGGATGGAATGATGGTGCTCCCTCCGCTGCACATGTACCGTTCGGTGGTGTGAAAGAAAGTGGAATTGGACGTGAAGGCGGAATAGAAGGCATTGAACCATATTTGGAAACGAAATATTTATCTATTGGGAATTTGTAAAGGTCTCCTTTTTAAAGGGGGATCTTTCTCCCTTATTCTTATAGAAGGTTGAAACATTTTCATTTCGTTAATGTATAGATCCTTCCTTCATACCCTTTCGATAAGCATAATCGCAATGATAAAAGATTGTACGAATAATATGACAAGGGGTGTTTGGATGAAAGAAGAAAAGAAGTTAATAAAGTCGATGTCCATGACGGACGTCCTATTTCTCTCGATGGGGGCAATGCTTGGTTGGGGATGGGTAGTTCTATCTGGAGATTGGATTAGTCAAGCTGGTTTCTTAGGAACAGCAATTGCCTTTGGTTTGGGTGGTTTATTGGTTATTTTTATCGGTCTAACCTATGCTGAACTTGCAGCAGCAATACCAGAAACAGGTGGTGGATTAGTATTCGTTGTACGTGCTTTTAATAAGCGATTAGGTTATTTCGCTGCATGGAGTGTCCTGTTTGGATATGTATCCGTTATCACGTTTGAGGCGGTAGCATTACCAACTGTTATCGATTACGTGATTCCAGTTGATCACCTTGGGTATCTATGGTCTATGGGAGGATTTGATATCTATCTCACCTGGGCATTGATTGGTTCTGTAGGTGCTATTATACTCACGTCTCTTAACTATTTTGGAGTTAAACCTGCAACCATTTTGCAAAATATTTTAACGGCAGCGGTTGTACTCATTGGTTTAGTATTAGTTGTTGGTGGGTTTGGAAGCGGTAACACACCAATTATCCAATCATTACAAGGGGATGGCATAGGGGGGATGATGACCGTATTAATTATGATTCCATTCTTATTTGTTGGATTCGACGTCATACCACAGATTGCATCAGAAGTAAAAGCACCACCAAAATTCATTGGACGAATATTAATTATTTCTATTATTGTATCTATTGCTTTCTACGTATTAATTGCCTTTGGTGTATCTGTTGGTTTATCACCAGCAGAACTAACAACTACAAATCTAGCAACTGCAGATGCAATGGGAAATCTATTTAATAGCCAGGTATTTGCTAACATCATCGTTATCGCAGGGGTTGCTGGTATTATTACGAGTTGGAATGCATTTATTATCGGTGGAAGCCGTATCCTATATGCGATGGCAATACGAGATATGATTCCTAGATGGTTTGCTTACATTCATCCCAAATATAATACCCCAACCCACGGCATTATCTTCTTAGGAGTGCTCGGAATTTTCGCTCCTTTATTAGGACATTCCGCCTTGAATTGGTTTGTAAATGCAGGAGGAATTGGAATTGTAATCGGATACCTGATCGTATCACTTTCTTTTATGAAATTACGAAAAACAGAGCCAAAATTAGAACGTCCATATAAAATTAAGTACTGGAAAACTACTGGAATTCTAGCAATTATTTTAAGTGTACTATTTATAACGCTTTATATGCCTGGAATGCCATCTTCCTTAATATGGCCTATTGAATGGCTAATCGTCGGAGGGTGGTACCTAATCGGATTAGTATTATATTTCATAGGGTCTGGTAACAATTCAAAGCAAGAGAATAGACAAGAACATACTGACGCTGTTTGATTAGGGTGAACAAAACAACACTGGGGAATTTTCCTTGGTGTTGTTTGGTTTTGGGGAAGGAAATGAAGATTTTGTACAGATCTATTACTTAAAAACCCGAAGATCGATAGGCAAGAGCTACAGGGACAGGTTCCTTATCCCAATTGGGATGATCTGGATAAAGGATTATAATTTTATGCAAACGATTGCATTGTTATTTAATCTGTTGTATACTAATAATTGTTTTGGAAAAGGTGTTTACAAGTATTCATATATAGAAAAGGTTTGATAGTAGACGTCAAATTATTTTCCAGTGTGATGCAAGCGTTTGAGTTATTTTATGCAACTTATGAAAACGGTGTAATTGAGACTACTAATGGTGTTTAACGCAAGTTAACTGGCTGTAAGACCCCCACTGATTGAGTTTCACTTTATAAAAAATACAGTTTATTTCTAGGAGGATATTATGTTATCAGAGAAGATTAATCAGACTAGTGAAGAAAGTCCTCAAGGTCATTTGCCAAATCTTCCTATTAGTACGATTTGGTTAATAAGTTTTGGTTTCTTGGGAGTGCAAATGGCATTCTCTTTACAAAGTTCAAATATGGGGCGGATCTTCCAAACGATTGGCGCCGACCCTACTAACTTAGGCTTCTTCTTTATATTACCGCCACTGGCAGGTTTAATTGTTCAACCTATCGTTGGATATCTATCCGATCGTACTTGGATGCCAAGACTTGGTCGGCGTATTCCTTATCTACTTGTTGGAGCCGTTGTTGCGGTTATTGTTATGTGTTTATTACCAAATGCGGGTAGTTTTGGTTTTAGCACTGTGTTCGCACTGGCATTTGGAGCGGTTACAATTTTGTTTATGGATGTATCATCGAATGTGGCAATGCAGCCATTCAAAATGATGGTTGGTGACATGGTTAACGAAGAACAAAAGGGCTTTGCTTATTCCATTCAAAGCTTTTTATCCAATAGTGGTGCTGTTTTAGCAAGTGTTTTTCCATTTATATTAACTATGTTAGGTGTGTCAAACAGTGCACCAAAGGGAGTTGTACCACAATCGGTTGTTATTTCATTTTATGTTGGTGCAGCTGTTTTAATCATTTGCAGTCTATTTACGGTATTCAAGGTTAAAGAATATACGCCAGAAGAATATGCTGCTTACCATGGTGTTTTAGAGGAATCTAATAAAGAACGTGTAAATGTTTTTGGATTACTAAAAAGCGCTCCAAAAGTATTTTGGACTGTTACTTTGGTTCAATTATTCTGCTGGATGGGCTTTCAATATCTGTGGACTTATGGTACAGGTGCAGTCGCAGCAAATGTTTGGAATACAACCGATTCATCGAGTTCTGCATTTCAAGCGGCGGGGAACTGGTTTGGTATTTTATCAGCTATACAATCCATTGCGGCCGTGGTATGGTCACTTGCTTTGTCACGTGTACCAAACGACAAGCATAAATTAGCTTATTCCATCAGTTTGTTATTAGGCGGTATCGGATTTGGTTCCGTATTCTTTATTCATCATCAGGGAGCGCTGGTTATTTCATTTATCCTAATTGGTATTGCCTGGGCGGCTATGATGACATTCCCATTTACCCTGCTTACTAACGCTTTGTCTGGTAAAAACATGGGTACGTACTTGGGACTTTTTAACGGTAGTATTTGTTTACCGCAAATTATCGCTTCTTGTTTAAGTTTTGTTTTATTCCCAATAATTGGGTCGTCTATGCCAGCAATGATTTTGGTATCTGGTATTTTTCTTGTGGTCGGTGCATTATGTGTTCCTGTTATTAAAGAAACTTATGCAAGAAATTGATTGAAGGTTTCTGTTTAATTGAGCTAAGATATTAAGAAAGGGGGAAAATCCCTCTTACTTCGGTAGTTTACTAGTTCATTAAAGTTGAAAGTGGTGTGGTACATGGGGGTTACGATTAAGGATGTTGCTAAAGAAGCAGGTGTCTCCAGCTCTACAGTCTCACGGGTTATTTCTGATAGTCCGATGATTAGCGAAAGAACCAAGCGAAAAGTACGTCAAATAATGGATGATATGGGGTTTCATATTAATGAAAATGCACGTAATTTAGTTCGCCAATCTACTAATACCATTGGAATTGTAATGAAGAGCTCGGCTAGTGAATCACTCCACGATCCATTTTTTCCAGAAGTTTTACGTGGAATCAGTTCCTGGTGTCACAAGCAGGATTTTAGTATTAGTCTGACAACAGGTGAATCAGAAGAAGCTATTTTTCAGGATGTAGTTAAAATGGTTCGGGGGAAAAAGGTCGATGGTATTATTGTGTCTTATTCCAAACAAGATGATAAAGTTGTACCTTATCTAATGGAGTGCGGGATTCCTTTTGTTGTGATCGGTAAGCCGTTAGACGGGATGAGTGAAATTACTTATATTGATAATGATAACGTAAAGGCTGCTAGAGAAGCTTCGGAATATTTGATAGAAAGAGGCCATGACAAGATTGGTTATATAGGCATGTCACTAGAATTTGAAATGGCTAAATATCGTTTACAAGGTTTTAAAGAAGCGGTTCTGTTAAATCAGGTGGATATTTCGGATGAGTATATAAAGAATCCAGCATCCCCGGACTTAATTAGAAATGCTGTCAATGAACTAATGGATTTAGATATGCCCCCTACTGGGATTGTAATAATAGATGATCTAAGTGCGCTTAATGCACTAACAATATTGAGAGAAAAAGATATAAAGGTACCAGATGATGTTAGTGTGATTAGCTTTAATAATACGGTAATCGCTAATTTTTCGAACCCTAAACTAACATCCATCGATACGCAAATTTTTCAGTTAGGATATGAATCCGCGAGATGCCTTATAGAAGAAATAAAAGATCCATCTTTATTTAAGAAGAGCATTATCATTCCTACTAATATTGTGGAAAGAGAGTCGGCGCTTTCGTTAACAAATAAGGATTTGGGTCATATTCCTAATACAGATGTAGAGAAAAATGTGGAGGTTTAATATGAGTAAAAAGTGGTGGAAAGAAAGTGTTGCCTACCAGATCTATCCAAGAAGTTTTATGGATAGCAATGGAGACGGTATTGGCGATATAAAAGGGATTATTTCGAAATTAGATTACTTGAAAGAGCTAGGAATAGATGTCATCTGGGTTTGTCCGATGTATAAATCCCCTAACGATGATAACGGTTATGATATTTCGGATTACCAGGATATTATGGACGAATTTGGGACGATGGATGATTTTGATCACCTGCTAGAAGAAGTTCATCAACGTGGGATGAAATTGATTATGGACTTAGTCATTAACCATACAAGTGATGAACATCCTTGGTTCATTGAATCTAAATCATCTAAAGATAGTCCAAAACGGGATTGGTATATTTGGCGAGACGGAAAAAATGGAAAGGAACCAAACAACTGGGAGTCCATTTTTAGTGGTTCGGCTTGGAAATATGATGAGGAGACGAAGCAATATTTTATGCACATTTTCTCTGAACGTCAGCCGGACTTGAATTGGGAGAATCCAGATGTGCGAAATGCCTTATACGATATGGTGAACTGGTGGCTTGAAAAGGGGATTGACGGTTTCCGTGTGGATGCCATTTCCCATATAAAAAAGGAACCCGGATTAACCGATATGCCCAATCCAAAAAAATTAGAGTATGTTCCAAGTTTCCCCAAAATGATGAATGTGGAGGGAATTGACGAATTTCTAACTGAATTTTCGCAAAGGACGATCAAAAACTATGACATCATGACGGTTGGAGAAGCTAATGGTGTTGGGATAGACAATGCGGATAAATGGGTCAATGAAGAGAATGGTTATTTCAATATGATTTTTCAGTTTGAATTTTTAGGCCTTTGGGAAAAGGATACGGATGGGACTGTTGATGTACAGGCGTTAAAGGAAAATCTATCGAAATGGCAAACTGGCTTAGAAGGAAGAGGATGGAACGCGTTATTTATCGAAAATCATGACCAGCCACGCCGAGTGTCTAGCTGGGGGGATGAACAGAAGTACTGGAAAGAAAGTGCTAAAATGCTTGGTGCTTTATACTTTTTGATGAAAGGTACTCCATTTATCTATCAGGGCCAGGAAATTGGAATGACCAATGTCCAATATTCGTCCATTGAAGATTATGATGATGTAGGGATGATTAATTATTATAGGATTGAAACGGAAAAAGGTCGCCCACATGATGAAGTGATGGAGGTTATCTGGAAACAAAGCCGCGATAATGCCCGTACGCCGATGCAATGGAGTGCTGACCGTATGGCGGGATTTACGACTTCCAATGAATCATGGCTGAAAGTGAACGCGAATTATTCCGAAATTAATGTTGCAGATCAATTGGCAGACCCGGATTCTATTTTGAATTTTTATAAAAAATTAATTCGCTTAAGGAAAGAAAATCAAGTATTTGTTTATGGAACCTATGAATTGCTATTAGCTGATCATCCTAAACTCTTTGCCTATATGCGTACATTAGGTAGTCAAAAGGCACTTGTAATTAATAACTTTGCAAATCAAGCAACAAATTTCAGAATGCCAGCAAGTGTTACCTATGCTACCTCTCAACTTGTTCTAAACAACTATAACGTTATGGAGAATAAATTAACGGAAGAATTCACATTAAAGCCTTATGAAACTAGGGTTTATCTACTAAAATAACTGCATTTCAATCCTGTT
Source organism: Oceanobacillus caeni (assembly GCF_042678465.1). Lineage (NCBI taxonomy): Bacteria > Bacillati > Bacillota > Bacilli > Caryophanales > Bacillaceae > Oceanobacillus > Oceanobacillus caeni. Next base: position 77,784 of record NZ_JBHTKV010000003.1, read on the forward strand.
TTGCATGTAACAATTAAATGGATGAAAAATAGGAAAACGAGTAGCTGTTGATGCTACTCATTTTTCCTTTGCAACAAGTTGGGACGATGAACCTGTCCCCTCGTCTCCTAAATAAGGGTTGTAAAACGGTTACAATTATATTATACTTTGACTAAATCGATTTACTAAACCGATTTAGTAATTAGAATATCAAGTGGTTTGGGAGAATTATATATGAGAAGGATTACAATTTCCGATGTAGCTGAGCATGCAGGTGTATCTAAGAGCACGGTATCTCAGTATTTGAATAAGCGATACGATTATATGGGACAAAAAACCAAAGAACGTATTGAACAAGCAGTAAAGGAGTTGGGCTATAGTCCAAATATAATTGCAAGAAGTTTAAAGCAGAAATCAACAATGACAATAGGTGTGATTGTAGCAAATATTTTACATGTTTTTTCGACACAGGTTATACGCGCTATTGAGGATTTCTGTAATGAGAAAGACTTTCATGTAATTATCTGTAATGCCGATGATGATCCTGAAAAGGAGAAGCGATATATTGAAATGCTTCAATCTAAGCAGGTGGATGGAATTATTGCATTTCCGACGGGAGGTAATGTGGAGCTTTATAAAGCATTAATTGAGGTCCAATTTCCTGTGGTGTTTATGGACAGAATTATTCCCGGGATAGAAATTGATACGGTCATATTGGATAATGAGAAGGCTTCCTTTCTTGCCGTAGAAGAGTTCCTAAGGAAAGGGTATCGGGAAATAGGAATGTTATCTCCCCCGCTTAGGGAAAATGTTACATCAAGAATGGAGCGAATAAATGGTTTTAAAAAAGCACTAGACAATAAGCAAATTACATTTAACCAAAACTATCTTATGGTTGGAGAAATTAATAATATTCAGGTGGTTATGAAAGAAATGTTAGAACAGGACAACCCCCCAGATGCTCTCCTAGCACTAAATGATAGAGTTTTACATGAAGTACTAGCCTTTACAAAAAAACATCGGATGCGTTTACCGGAAGATTTAGCGGTCATTGGAATTGATGAGGTATCCTATGCAAACATTTATAGCCCGGCATTGACCACTATCCAACAGCCTGCATTCGATATGGGAAAAAAGGCTGCAGAATTATTACTTAATCGAATTACAAACAAAGAAAATTGTATGGATCCTAAAATTTACCGGTTTGAACCGAAGCTAAATTCAAGGGAATCATGCTAAAACAGAAGGAGAAATAGCGATGGAACAAATGATAAAAACAGTTGCAACTGAAGTTTATGAGGTTGTACAGCAAATAGACGCAGATGAAACAAAAGGATTAGCAGAAGAGATTCAGAAGGCAAAGCGAATTTTTATCTCAGGTACAGGTCGTTCCGGATTAGTTGGAAAAATATTTGCTATGCGCTTAATGCACAGTGATTTCCCTGTCTATGTTGTAGGTGAAACTATTACACCTAGTATAGAACCAAACGATCTTTTACTAATCATTTCCGGGTCCGGGAGCACAGGTTCACTTGTACAGTATGCAAAAAAGGCAAAAGAAGCGGATGCAAAGGTAGCACTGGTAACAACCAATAAAGATTCTGCTATTGGTCAAATTGCTGATCAATCTGTACGGATTCCTGCTGCAACCAAGAAACGTTTGGAAACAGAGCCAAAAACCATTCAACCGTTAGGAAGTCAATTTGATCAGTCGGCCCATTTGTTATTAGATGCGATTGTTGTTTATTTACTACAACATTATCCAAAGGAAAGTCAAAATTTAAATCAAAAACATGCGAATTTAGAGTAGAGATAGGAGATGTATTTATGTCAATTATAGAAGAAATTAAAAAGAATAAAATTGTTGCTGTAATCCGCAAATCAAATGAAGAAAATATCGTCCCTATACTTAAAGCCTTATCTGACGGTGGTGTCAAGTCTGTTGAAATTACAGCAGAGACACCAAATGTGGGGCGTGTAATTGAAACCGCTGTAAATCAAATTGGAGAAGAAGTTCATATCGGTGCAGGGACTGTACTAGATCCGGAAACGGCAAGAACGGTAATCATGGCTGGTGCCAAGTTTATTGTCTCTCCAACATTGAATACGGAGACGTTAAAACTGACCAATCGTTATGGCATTTTAAATATTCCCGGCGTAATGACACCAAGTGAAATCTTGACTGCTTATGAAAACGGGGCACAAATGGTCAAAGTATTTCCAGCAGATGTTTTAGGACCAACTTATATTAAAAATATTCTTGGACCACTTCCACATGTACAAGCAATGGTAACGGGTGGGATTACGATTGAGAACATGAATGAATATCTTGCAAAAGGAAGTGTCGCTGTAGGAATTGGCAGTAATCTAGTAAATGCAAGCAAATTAAAAACAAAAGAGGATTATAGGGATTTAACGGAAAGAGCTAGTCAATATACTAGAAAGCTAACAGAACTTGAACGATAGCTTTTAGTGAAAAAGGAGGCAAAAAGATGAATAAATTTAAGAGCGTTTTCATTGGGGCTATTATTTTAGGTATTATGGTTTTGGCAGGATGCAATACTCATCAGGTCGATGCCGATGGGGATGGGAAAATTAAGATTATTGCAGCTCATAACCAAACATCACCTGATAACCCATATCAGACTGGTTTATTAAAATTTAAGGAAGTTGCCGAACAGGAGTCTAATGGGACGATTGAAGTAGAAGTACATGCTGGAACAATTGGTACGGAAGAATCACAGCTTGTAGAGAAACTTCAATTGGGCGCTGCTGATGTCATCGTTGCTTCACCCGGTTTTATGACACAAACGGGGATTAGGGAAGTAGATTTATTTTCAGCACCATATTTATTTAATAGTTATGACCATTGGCTACAGGCGGTTGATGGTGAAGTAGGAAATAAAGTAGCGGATATCATCAATGAAAAATCAAATAATTCCTTTAAAGTACTAGGTTATTGGACAGCCGGGGTTAGACATTATTATGGTAAGAAACCGATAGAATCAGTGGATGACCTTAAAGGTGTATCACTTCGCACCCAAACATCTGGAGTCGTTTCCGATTTTTGGACTTCAACTGGTGCAATCCCATCCTCTATTTCATGGGGAGAACTTTACCAAGGTTTGCAACAAGATGTTGTAGATTCTTCGGAAAACGCTTATCCATTCTTTGTGCAACAAGCGCATCACACCACTTCAAACGGTAAATACATTACGGAGACGGCACATGATTATACAACCAGATTCTTTTTAATAAATGGTGAGAAGTTTGACCAGTACTCTAAAGAGCAGCAAGAAATCATTCTAAAAGCTGCAGAGGAATCTATTAAAGCAGAAAGAGAAGCAACACTTGCGCAAGACGAAGAATATAAGCAAAAGGCAATAGATGAAGGTGCGATTATAAATGAGATTGATAGACAACCATTTATTGAGATTGCTAGACCAATCTTGAATGATTTTGCAAAAGAGATAGGTGTAGAAGATTTATTAAAAGCTATTTATGAACTAGATAAATAAAGCGTTAGCATAAGGAGGTAATACCGTGAAACGTTTCGTACAAGCGCTTGATAAGGCACAAATGATTGTTGGTTCTATATTTCTATGTATTTTCTTCCTCGTTATTATCTTGCAAATTGTCACAAGGCATTTGGGAATTTCCGTTATTTGGACAGAAGAAGTGGCGAACTATTCATTTATTTGGGCGATATTGATGGGATCTTCTGTGATGGTAAATCGTAGAGAACATTTTAATTTTGACTTTATTCAACGAAAATTAACGGGGGCTAAAGGTGCAACATTGAATATAGTAATCGATTTGATTCTTGTTGCATTTAATATTGTTATCTTTTTATTAGGTATTCAAGTCGTAACAGAATTCTGGAATTATACATGGGCAACGATCCCTGAAATGAAGATGGGTTATATTTGGATTGCCATTCCAATAATGGCTGGAACCATGATTGTTTATTCCTTGTCTCATTTAATGAATCATATGAAGGCGCTAAAGTCGGGGGAGGTAAGTAGCTAATGGCTATATTATTAGTAGGATTATTTCTTATTCTAATGTTCATCGGTGTTCCAATTGCTTTTGTAATTGGGATAGTAGCCTTATTAGGTATCTTCGGAATGCCGTATACACCGGAAGCTACCGTACCGATGAAAATGGTGAATGGTCTAGATTCATTTGTACTGCTAGCTATTCCGTTATTTATTCTAGCTGCTAACTTGATGAATTCTGGAAAAATCTCAGAGAAGTTAATCGATTTTGCTATGTCGATTGTTGGACCGATTCGTGGGGCATTGGCACATGCGAATATTTTGGTATCCATGATGTTTGCTGGGGTTTCAGGTGCAGCTCAGGCAGACGCAGCAGGTATGGGTAAAATTCTTATACCAAGTATGGTGAAGAAAGGCTATGACAAGGAAACAGCTGTTGCGGTAACGGCTGCATCCTCTACGATTGGAGTAGTAATTCCGCCAAGTATACCAATGATCATTTTCGCGGGATTAACAAATGCATCTATTGGTGCTTTATTCCTAGGTGGAATCGTTCCTGGAATCTTAATCGGTCTCGGCATGATGTTATTTGTTTATTTTATTGCTATAAAAAGAAATTATCCAAAAGAAAAACGTGTTCCGATCAAGAGAATTGCCAAATTGTTTTTAGAGTCTTTACCTGCATTATTCACACCTATTATCATTATTGGCGGGATAATTAGTGGATTTTTCACAGCAACAGAAGCTGCAGCTGTTGCATCGGTTTATACATTATTAATTAGTATGTTTTACTATAAGACATTGAAACTTAATGATCTTCCAAAAATAATAATGGATACGCTTGCACTAAGTTCTCTTTCGTTATTTGCTTTGGCAACAGCAAGTGCACTTGGCGAATTAATGAGTTATTACCAATTGGGAACGATTGCACAAGATTTCTTTGCTAATAATGTAGGTTCATCTTGGATATTTATTCTGATTGTTATTCTTTTCTTCTTATTTATTGGAACTTTTATGGATGCGATACCAGCAATGATTTTATTTGTTCCAATGATTTTACCAACTGCTATTGAGTTTGGAATTGAACCAGTTCAATTAGGTTTAATTATCGTTATTACATTAGCAATTGGATTGGCTACTCCGCCATATGGGCTTGTCTTATTACTTTCAGCTAAAATAGGAAACTTGTCTATAGAAAAGTCATTTGTTGCTGTACTTCCGTATTTAGCGATTATATTAGTTGTCTTATTACTAATAGCATTTCTCCCAGACTTGGCATTTGCTATTCCAAAATGGTTGAATCCGAGCTTATTTGGTTAAGGAAAGGAGTTCTCTAAATGATGGATAAAGAGATTCTTGATAAAAGGTTAGCCGCGGAAGCATCACTAGAGTATGTGGAAGACGGAATGGTTATTGGATTAGGTTCAGGTTCCACGGTTAATTGGATGTTAAAAAAGTTAGGTGAACTTGTAAAAGATGGGCTATCTATTCAGGGTATCCCTTCTTCACGAAAGACGGAGCGCCTAGCAAAGGAATTGGGCATCCCTTTAACAGACTTTTCTAAGGTAAACAAGGTTGATATCGCAATTGATGGTGCGGATGAAGTGGATGGCAATCTAAATCTCCTAAAAGGCGGAGGAGGTTCTCTTGTAAGAGAAAAAATCGTGGATGCCGCTAGTGATAAGCTAATTATCATCGTTAATGATAAAAAGAGAGTATCTACATTAGGTGATTTTCCACTACCAGTTGAAGTTGTACCATTCGGTTGGGAAGTGACCGCTAGAAAACTTGAGGCACTGGGATGTGCCCCAACATTAAGAAAAGGGAAAAATCAAATCTTTATCTCGGATAATGGTAATTATATTCTAGATTGTAAGTTTGAAAAAATAAGCAACCCAAAAGAACTACATGAATCATTGAAAGAAACAGTAGGTGTTGTTGAAACTGGTCTATTTATTTCGATGGCAGATCAAGTCATTGTTTCTGTTAATAGTGATATAAAAATATTGACAAATGAAAAGGGATTTGGAGGTAGCTAGGTTGAATGACGTAATTACAATAGGGGAAGCAATGATTACATTTAATCCCGAATCAACTGGTCCATTGAAATTTATTAATCGATTTGAAAAAAAGGTAGGAGGAGCAGAGCTAAATTTAGCCATCGGTGTTTCCCGATTAGGTCTGAAAGCTGGTTGGATTAGTCGATTAGGAAATGATGAATTTGGAAAATATATTAAAACTTTTGCTCGTGGCGAAGGAATTGATGTATCACAAGTAGCACACGTGAATGGGTATCCAACTTCCTTGAACTTTAAAGAAATCAGAGAAGATGGAAGTGGAAAGACATTCTATTATCGTAACCAATCACCAACATTGACATTAGGTCCAACTGATTTGGATGAAGTATTTTTTAAGCAAGCAAAGATCTTACATCTTACTGGTATCTATCCAGCAATCGGCGAAATTAATAAACAGGTTATTTTTAAAGCCATTGATTTAGCAAAGAAACATAGCTTAAAGATCTCCTTTGATCCGAATATTCGACTTCGCATGTGGAGTAAAGAAGAAGCTAGTAAGGTCTTATATGAAATTCTCCCACATGTTGATATTTTATTGGCCGGCGCTGAGGAAATGGATATCATTATTGGAGAAAAGGATCCTGACCGTATCATTGAAAAGGCTAAAGAACTTGGTATCTCCTATGTTGCCATTAAACAAGGGGATAAAGGCTCCGTTGGATATCACGACGGGGAAACGATTCTTTCCCCAGCTATTAAGGCAAGCAAAGTTGCTGATACAGTAGGGGCTGGTGATGGTTTTAATGCGGGTTTCTTATATGGCATTGTAAATGGATGGTCACTAGAGAGAAACCTACATTTTGCTAATACGATTGGATCAATGGTGGTGAGCGTGTTAGGTGATAATGAGGGATTACCATATTATGAAGAAGTTCAGGAAAAATTAGGCGAAATTGAAACCATTGAAAGGTAAAATTGAGGTGCAATCATGAAATTACAGTTAGCATTGGATAGATTAACGAAAGAGCAATGTTTTCAACTCGTAACGGATACAAAGGAAAGTATTGATATTATTGAAATAGGTACAGGTGTCATTAAGGAATACGGAATGTCCATCGTTCGAGACATGAGGGAGCAATTTCCTAATAAAGAAATTTTGGCTGATATGAAAACATGTGATGCCGGAAAACATGAAGCCTTACAAGCATTTGATGCAGGTGCAGATATTACGACGGTCATGGCATTTTCCGCCATCCCTACTATTAAAGACACGTTGAATGTAGCGAAGGAAATGGACAAACGAATCATGATTGATTTATTAGAATGTCATTCCAAAGATAGAATAAGAGAGCTAGAGAATATTGGAACTGATCTAGTAAGTTTACACGTTGGGAAAGATAAGCAAACAGAGGGAACGTTTAATACAGAACTATTTATTTTGGTTAATGGATTTAATTTTGAAGTTGCGGTTGCTGGAGGAATTAACTTAGATACCATCCCAGAAATTGTAAAGGAAAAGCCGGATATTATTATCGTCGGAAGTGCGATAACTAAGGCAGAGGATCCAGCAAAAGTAGCCAAAGAAATGCGACAAATGTTAGTTTAACATTCTTGGAAATTCAATATGATATGCTGTGGTGAGTTTTATTTTGAGAATGTTACTTTTATAAACTACCTAATATATTGGCAGTCTGCAGAATTATATTTCTGCAGACTTTTTGATGTGGAATCTTTATTTAAAGGTTGAAAATGAAGACAATAAGGACCTTTATTTAAAAAATAAGGGAGGTAGGAATTATGAACGAAAAATTAGACCAATAAAAAAGGATTTAACAGAAATTAAATTCAGTCAACGACGATTATCTAAAGATAACGTTACTAGTCTCAGACAATATTCTAGTAAGTTTGGGAAATATGTTGAAAGCACAACAGGATTATTTTAAACAGCGGGTTATAAACTAAACTTGAATCGGAAATGGAGCGATTTACCCACCAATGAAATTAAAGGAGACATATTGGCCAATGGTAACAGATTCTTAACTAACCACCTTACACAGTCGTACTGTTGTGCTTATTATTATTATTTTGTGTTGAACATGTTTTATATTTCCGAATTTCTACAAATCAATTGAATGGATTGTCGATATTCCCCGGGAAATGAAATATTTCCTCATGGATTTTTGGGGAATGATGGTGAATATGGGGATTCTTGTTCCTTTGCACAGTACTACTCGCATTTTTCGATATAAATAGCTGTTAATGTTTAATAAAGTAATCATATTTATTATCTGGATAAATAGAAAAGCCTTGTTTCTTAAAATACGTTTGAATGGAATCTTTAAGGTAAGCCGCTATAGGTGGAAGTTCAAAGGTATTCCTCATATCGTCTAACTCTAATAAGGATTGAATTGCTGATTTTCTTTATAGTAAATTCATAGCTATCTTCTTAACATTTCATTTATTTCTTCTTCAGAAAGAATGGGATTATGTTTATTCAAACCTTCCTGTAACTTTTTTTCCTCAACTGAGTCTGAAACAATATAATAATCATTTTTATTTACTTCCTCAATTTCTAACAGTACATACTTTTTGTTGTCGACTTGAAAATAAGAATGGCCATTTTTAATTGCCTCTTTAAGATCTTCTTGTTCAATCTTTATAGGTTTCACTTTTCTTCAGCACTCCTAAAAAAAAATATTACTATAATTATAAATGGTTTTAATAAAAAAGAAAGGTGAGAAGAGCCAGGAAATCCAAAATGTAAAAGGGTTGGGGGGGGATTTCGGATACAGAACCATTAGATTCAGATTAAGGCTACCCCCCTGTTTAAAGTTTTCCTCTCTCTTTTATGCAAAAACTCTATATCTACAATCCAACCCCTCCAAATTTTACATTCCAACTACACCAAAACAATAAAATAGCCTTTCATTACAAATCCGTTTTCATAATTTAGCTTTTTGACACATTCCTAATACTTCAGTATTTTTTATCTAGATGTTAGAGAAGGATTGGTTGGAAACGGTTTAGGTTACGAACAAGTAATAAGAGCAATAAAAAGAGCTGCTGCAGGAGGGCATAATGTACAAATAGTTGATACTCCCGGATGTGAAAAAGTTTGCTTTCTGAAACATTTCCTTCGATTCTTCCACCCTACAACAGGAAAGTCACAAGATGATGATATAGGTCAAATTCCACTACCTTATAAAGAAAAAAGGTTTACTATAAAGATTTACAAATTTTATAGAAAGGAAATATAATATGTCAGAGTTTTGGATAAGCTACACTATTGGTTTAATTATTATTGTAATCATTTTATTAATACTTCATAACGTGTATCAAAAATACTTTAAAAAAAGTACCACTGATTTTTTAAAATATATGATCCCGATTGTCTGCATAGGTTTTGCAGTAGTTATTATTATTGGAAACTTGGATACAATCATTTATCCAGAACCAATAGGTGATCAAACTCTAGGGGGATATTTAATTAGCAATAAAGCAATCTTACACCTATTGTTGTATATTGGTATACTTATATTGTTATCAGTAGTTTGGTTAATCACAACGTTCCCATTTGCTACAAGTGGATTAAAAAAATTCTCGGGTTTTGGCGTAACGGCAGAATTTAGAGAAAAATTGAATGAGGTTGTTGAAAGTCGCTCTATTATAAACGAAATGGCTAATGTGAGAGAAACAATTCTAAACCTTGTTACTTCCAAAGCGTACTTTGAAGAAACATTAAGCCCTGCTATTGATCAAAATGGAAATATCAATACGGATATGTTATTTAATGGGGTATTAAAAACCTTTGAAAGTTTCTATAAAAAAAGCCAGTCGGAAATTAAAATCAAATATCATTTGCAATTAATTGATAATAATAATCTAGCGGCTTCAAAAGAAACCGTTAAAGAATTACAACAAGAAATGACTATTGCTTTTAATGAAGTGATGAGAAAGAGACAACCCTATTTGTGGCAAGCTACTTTAGCTATTCCATTCTCTCCATTTGATATGGAAGAAACGCAGAATTCATATTATATTTTATGTATGCACTCTGCACATATCTACTTTAATGATAGTGATATTGATTTTATAAACTCTATTATAAAGATTATAGAAAACTTTGTGGATTTGGAATGGTATAAAGGAAGCGGAAAAGAGGTTGAAAATGAGGCCGGAGAAACAACTGAATCTAGTGGAGTTACCGAATATTAAATGATATAATTTTTTTAAGGAGGTCGATTTTTATGTCTGATTCCCAATCTGTAGTACTGGACACTAAGAACAGAGAAGGTAGAGAAAATAGAAGACGAGGAATAAGAAGGATTGTTAATTCTGCTTCCAATAATCAACAAGTAAATCATTTGTCTAGTGAGGTTGGAAGAAACATTGACAGATTAGTTGATGAAGAAATTAGAAAAAATGGTTACAGACGCGAAAATGACCCATTTGTACGAGATATGTATAAGCTGATGAGAAAATATGGAATGAGATTATAAATAAAAATAGAAAATCATAAAATAACCAAAATAATCATACAATAAGCGAAGGGGGTGTGATGTTTTGGTTATTTTAAATTTCCCAAGAAGAAAAGTTATAACTAGTGAAAAAAAGCTCATTTTAGGTTCGAACAAACAAGCATATGTGAATCAGCAACGTATTCAAGAAATGATGGATAAGAAAGGTTATAAAAGAGAAAATGACCCTTTAGTTAAGGCTATGAATAGTCTCCTTTCGAAATTATGAATAGGCGAATAAAAAAATTAGAAAAAGGTGTTAGATCCCATAGGCATAAAATGCCATATCACCAGTCAAGTCATTGCCATCGAATGGCTTTAACAAAAGGAGGATGGGAGAGGTAGCTTAGGAAGACGCTATTTTAAAATGTAAAAATAGAACAATAACATTTCGAAAACCAGTAGAATTATTCTACTTTTCATTAATCATAAGTTATCAATCATAAACCAAACACGGTAGTCCAAAGTTAAAATGCGCCAGAACCTCCACCACCTCCACCAACACCTGTACCAGTACCCGGTGTAACTGTTGACGATTGGGCAGAAATTTCGGTTGCTGAATGAAAGCTTGTGGTAGCCGAACTAGATATGGCCAAAAGTAAGAACATGTTTGTTGGACTAGCCAAAGAGTCATTCATCGCATAGATCAACGATTTGTTTTTTTCTATTAATTTATTATCATTTAATCCCGTGCAAAAGATAAGCGCACGCTCTTTGTCATCATCTGGCCATGTGTCCCAAGTGTGTGATGTTGTTGTTTCAAATTTCTCCTTTAACTGTTTCCATTGATTTTTAATGGTATATCCCTTTACTGTCATTGGGCGATAGGTGATCGAAAACATAAATAACGCTCCCATTAATATAGCAAATAAGAAAAACCACATATATAATTCATGAATAATGAAGATAATCATTATTGAAATACATAAGAAGCCAACTATTCCTGTCAACCAACGGAGTTTTAACTTTTTCTCAGTTAAGCCGTGAGAGTGAATCTCTTCTTTTACTAGCGTTAGCCAATGCCGTATTTGATTTTGGAGGCTTTGTTGATTTTTACCTTTATTAACATACTCATCCAATTTTTCGAATGTAAATACACCGTTTTTTCCCACTTTATCAAATAAGAAGTGGATAAGGTGGTCCTCATGATGGTAGTCTGTCATTGGATTGAATAAATGATAATTATCCTCTTTTTTCTTTTGTATATTTCCCTTTCTCACAAGGTCCATTAGCCCTACTGTTAGCATTTCTGCATATGGAATAGAATTATTTCGATAAAAGTAAACCGTTGCTGGCATACTCATTACTTGTTTAGGGACAAAGGAATAAAAGGAATTTTTACGTTGTGCTTCTAGAGCAATGTGTTGGCGTTTCCTCCAAGCAGAGAATAATAAAACCAACAAATAGAGTGTGAAAGCCGTGAATAGGTAAGGAGCTATCCTACTTAGCCCTTCTTTTCGATTTTCGAAGGCTACTTGTTTGTCAATCATTGCTTGTTTTTCTAATAATAGTTTTTCACGAATCGGAACGTTATTGTGTACAGGGGCAGTTGGAAATAATTCCTGATCATAGGCGACACGGATATCTCCTTTTTCGCCATTATCTACCATTCCCATTTGAAAAATTACCGTTCCATTATCCTCCATATGTTCCGTGCCTTCTGCTTCGTCATAACCTATGGCAATGGCATCATCGGTTTCTTGAGGTGGGTGAACATAGATGGTTAGATTTTCGTAATCTGACTCATTACTCGTATCAAAGAAGGGCCAATAAAATTGAGCCATATCAGAATATACTTCGATCCCATTCTCAATCAAATAGGAAAGCTCAATCGTTATCATTTCATTTTTCCCGGTACGGTAAATCTTATATGTTTCTCCTTCTTGTTCCATCTTTAAAGGTGATCCATTTTCTGTGGCTTCAAAATTCGTGATGGAAGTTCCATCCTGTGGAATAAGACTACGTGTGATTCCATTAAATTTCCCATCAAATTCATATGTGTGAGTCTCCCTTACTTGAACACTACCATTCTCTTTTAGATAGGCATGAATATCGGATTGGTTGATGGAAAAATCAACTGCGAATACTTGTAATGGAAAAAGAAGTGTGGCCATGGCTATAAAAAGAAATCCAAATGTTTTTTTCATAAAATTCCCCCTAGTTTTCCTACTATACATACGATTGAAAGAAGAAGAGGTTTCATTAAAGTCACGGAGCCAGATTCCATGTCTTGATAATAACGGATAAGTTTGTAGGTCTATATACCTGTGTTTTTAATTTTATCCCCTTACATAATCCCATTGTCCTATGTTATAGTGTTTTAGAATGAATTTTTTCCATGGAATTCCAGTTGGAGGGTGTAAAAGTTCATATAAAAAATATTTATTTAGAAAGGTGTTGGTGAGAAGAGTGAGAAGAAGTTGGACTTCGGATGAAATTACATATTTAAAAGATAATGTAGGTTTATATAAACTTACAACGATTGCCCAAAATCTAGATCGTTCTTATGAATCTGTGAGGGTTAAGATGACGAGAATTTATCTATCAAATACAAAATCACAGACGGGTTATCTCACATTTCACGAATTGGCTACACTTTTAAAGGTAGATCGAAATACTGTCAAGGGCTGGGCGGAGAATCATAACTTACCATACTTCAAAAAAGCCACAAGAGCACGTAAATATTTCTATTTTGTAGATCCGTCTGATTTTTGGGAATGGGCAGAGCAACATAAAGATAAAGTTCAATTTTCCGATATTGATCCCCACAGCATCCCCCCTGAACCGGAATGGGTAGAGAACGAAAGAAGGAAGGATAAGTGTACTACGAAGAAAAGGCGTTATCAAAAATGGACAACGAAAGAGGAAACCTTACTTATAGAATTACGTAAGAAGGGGTTATCTTATAAAGAAATTGGGGAACAAATGGGGAGGACTGCCATTAGTGTTGAACGGCGTTATAAAAGGGTTTTGGGAAAATAGGTTGAAAGATTAAAGAGGTCAATTCCGTATAAAGGGAATTGACCTTTAATTTCACTATTATATTTTGATTGCTGAAATCTAGGAAATGTGCCGACAAGCAGCTGTAATTCCCCTGAATGTGCGATAGCTGTCCATTTAATCGTGCAGTGATCATTCACATCTCACATCATACACATCCTTTATTAGAATATTGATTATAACACCAAAATAATAAATGGATGTTAGTACAATCACAAAAACTAATGGTGTTTAAATCAATAAAATGATGGTTTATTGCATGCGTGTTGTCATGTTGGTCATGTCACTTTGGAACAGAAGTAAATCTGTAGTACACCCAAAAGTTAGATGTCTACTCTAACTTTTGGGGGGAGCGTACTATGCTTGTGTCTCCTCCCGTTCTATGGGATAATAAAACCACTGTTTAAAAATGCAACAAACGAGGTGTGTTCTGATGATAAAAGCACTTTTTATTGCTCCCTATACAGGGTTAGCGGAAACGGTTAAAAAGACCAATGTCCCTAATGATTTTGATATAGATGTTGAGGTTGCTAACCTAGAAGATGCGTTTGATATTGCTGAACGTGCCGAAAAGGACAAGTATGACATAATCATAAGTCGTGGTGGTACCGCCTCGCTGATTCAGGAAATCGTATCCATTCCAGTTATTCATGTCGATATTAGTGGGTATGATTTGCTTCGTGTTTTTACGTTAATTCGGGAAATGAATGAAGGGGTGGCTCTTGTAGGGTTTGAAAACATTACCCGCGGTGCTGGGACATTGTGTAATATAATGGAATACGATGTCCGAGTGGTTACTGTGAAAAATAGCAATGACGTGGTCCCAACATTGGAAAAGTTAAAGAACCAAGGATTTACCGTTGTACTAGGGGATACGATTACGATACAGGAAGCAGAAAAAATAGGTTTACGAGGGATACTAATTACATCTGGAAAAGAAGCTGTTATGGATGCGTATGATGAGGCCAGGCGGTTATACCGTTTATTTAAAGGTGTAACAAGACAAATAAATGAATATCATCATATCTTACAATCCCTGCCATTCCCGTTTGTTTTAGTTAATAATGAGAAAGAAATTTTGGATAAAAATAGTTTATTTGATAATGAACTCCTTCAACATAATATGTTGATTCCTGATGTTTGGAAAGTTGTGAAGCGTGTTTTAGAACGTGGACAGAATGAATGGGCTGAAATAGAAGGAGAGTCTAAAGGATATGTGGTACAGGTTTTTCCTGTTAAAGAGAAATTGATGGCAGGAATTATTGTACACTCCTCCTTTAAATTAGTTAAGAAAAGTTATCAAATCAATCACTGTCCTGCCCGTTTACCAATTATTGGTGACAGTCGTCAGGCGGAAAATTTGCGGAGTAATTTAAGTAAATATGCATTGAAGGATGTTCCTATTATGATTGTGGGCGAAGCCGGAACAGGGAAAAGCACGATAGCTCAGGCGATACATTTTGAACGATTTGGACAGGATTATCCCATTGTTTTTGTGTGGGGGAATCGTTTAAATGATTTGGAGTGGGAAGAGCTCAACCGTACATTGTTCAAGATGCAGAAAGGGACTCTTCTTATCAAGAATATAGAAGAACTTTCCAAACAAACACAGTATAAATTATTGGATCTTTTAAATCAAATTCCAGGAAAAATAAAAGTAATCTCTTTAGTAAATTATTCCTTGGATTCCAAGGTTCAACAAGGACAATTTCTTAAGGAATTATATGAAAAACTATCTAACCTTCCTTTGCACTTAGTTCCATTAAAAGAAAGGAAAGGGGATATCCCAACATTTATAGGCTATTTTCTATCCGATTTTCATGCAGAAAGTGGGAATGAAACATTAGGTATGAAAAAAGAAGCGATGGATTATTTGAAACAATTTGATTGGCCAGGGAACTTTACCCAGTTGAAAAATGTGATTAATGAATTAAGTATGACGACTTCAGATTTATATATAGAACGGAATCATGTAATAGACGTTCTGTCACATTTAGAAACAGAGGATACTGTTGAAGAAGATGTACCAAGTAACCAAACATTAGAGGAAATAGAACAAGAGGTTATTAGAAAAGTGCTTGAAGAAGAGAATCATAATCAAACCAAAGCAGCAAAACGATTAGGGATTAATCGAACGACATTATGGAGAAAATTAAATTCATAGAGCAATAAAAAGAAGAGATGGGAGACTGTCTCCTTTTTTATTTGTTTAAAAATGTAACGAAAATATCTTTATTGAGATCATTCAATAGGTTCGTTTTTTATAAAATGTGTTGCAATATATATATATTTAGTATAGAATTTGCTTATGCAAACGCTTGATAAAATAATAATCGTTACATAATTAAACGATTCGTATAAAAGGGGAGATATTTATGAAAATTAAAGCTACATTAGAAAAGATTCCAGGAGGTATGATGGTTGTTCCGTTGTTGCTTGCTGCAACAATCAATACGTTTGCGCCGGATTTATTAAGGATAGGAAACTTTACAGAAGCGTTATTTGTGGATGGAGCAAGTACATTAATCGCTTTGTTCTTACTATTTACAGGTGCCCAAATTAACCTAAAAAACATAGGAGTCAGTCTTGGGAAAGGGGCAACCCTCTTATTAACGAAATGGGTTGTTGGTGCAATTGTTGGTTTAATTGCGTTTATGTTTGCTGGTGATGATGGACTATGGTTGGGACTTGCACCAATTGCCATTATTGCTGCGATGACTAATAGTAATGGTGGTTTATATGTTGCGTTAGTTGGACAGTACGGAGATAAGACAGATCGTGCGGCGTATTCTTTATTGGCATTAAATGACGGTCCATTTTTAACGATGGTTGCATTAGCTATTTTTGGCGCAATGGGATTTGTTGATGGTATGTTCTCTATTGTTTCCTTTATTTCCGTATTATTACCAATCGTTATCGGTATGGTTTTAGGTAATCTAGACGAGGATATGCGTGACTTCTTTAATCAAGGAAGTTCTGTATTAATTCCATTTTTTGCATTTGCGTTAGGAATGGGAATTAATTTTGAGAGCATTATCGAAGGTGGATTATCCGGTATTATAGTTGGTTTATTAACTGTATTTGTTACTGGTACTGCGGGTTACTTTGTATTTAAAGCTATGAAATGGAATCCGATTGCTGGCGTTGCTGAAGGATCCACAGCTGGTAATGCTGTAGCAACACCTGCTGCTATCGCTGCAGCTAGCTCTGCATTTGCTGCAAATGTTGAACTTGCAACTGTTCAAGTTGCTGCATCTGTAGTGACAACGGCCATTTTACTACCTATTTATCTTGGATTTCTTGTGAAAAGACTGGAGAAAAAAGGTATTCGAGTGCCAGATGATTATGTGGTCGATAAGTAATTCATAAAAGCTGAGGGTGATGGAACAACATGGATAGACCGATAGGAATTATTGCGGATGATTTGACAGGTGCAAATGATAGTGGAATTCAATTAACGATGAAGGGAATCCATACATCGGTTTACTTTGAAATTCCAACTCATCATCATCATTTATCAAGTGGGATTGTGATTGACACGAATTCTCGAGCGTTATTAAAGGAAGAAGCTGTTTCCGCTGCGAAACACGCTTCCTTGTTTTTAAAAGAAGCTGGATATAACCATATTTATAAAAAAATGGATTCTACATTAAGAGGACATACAGGGTTAGAGTTAAAGGCAATTAGGGAAGTTTTTGATCCTGAATATGTTGTTGTTGGTCCGGCGTTTCCGGCGCTTGGTCGAACAACAAAGGATGGAATACATTATGTAAATGGGGAGAAAATAGTGGATACGGAATTTTCCAAGGATCCAAAACACCCTGTTACAACTTCTTTTATTCCAGTTTTACTTGAAAATGAAACGAAAGAGCCAATTGGTCAATTAACAAGGGCGGACTATGAGAAAGACTCGTCCAAATTTCAAGAAAAGCTAAAGTCTTGGAAAGATCGTGGCGTAACGTATATTGTTTGCGATGCGGAAACACAGGATGATTTACGAATGGCTGCAAAACGTATCGCCTCCATATCCAAAAATGTGATATGGGCAGGATCTGCTGGGTTAGCAGAAGTGCTTCCAGAAGTACTGGGATTCGGTCAACAGGTTGGGAAGCAAGAATTTTCAATATCTCAACAAGTTATGACCGTTTGTGGTAGCCTGTCGCAAGTAACACAAAATCAAGTCAAATATGCTGCGAAGCAATCTAATATCACGGCTGTTGAGGTAAATACGGTAGAAATATTTACTGAAGAATGGGATATACATAAGAATCACTATATAAAAGAATGTCTAACTGGATTACGCCAAGGAAATGATATTGTTCTTTTCGTGCCTTCGAATGAAACGATTCGACAAGTAGTGAAACAGGTTGGAAACAGTTTAGAGCTAACTGGTAACCAAATTGGGGAAAAGATATCTCACGCATTAGGAGAACTTACTGTTAGAGTAGCGGAAGAAGCGGAGCAACTCACTGGTTTTGTACTTACAGGTGGGGATACGGCAAAAGATATTTCTCGTCAATTGGGTGGTATCGGTTTTCAGTTGGTGAAACAGATAGAAGCGGGAATTCCATTAGGATCTTTAATTGGAACTGAAAAGGAATATTTCGCGGTAACGAAAGCTGGTGCATTTGGGAAAGAAGATTCTATTTATCGTGCTATGCAAGAATTAAAGGGAGTTCGGTGAAAATCGATTGTTTGGATAAGGTGAAGAAGAGGGACATTTGACTGTCACTCTGGATATAAATCTTTTTGTACATAAGTTTTTTTCATAATAAATATAGTTCTATGAAATTCAACGTATATTTTTATATAATGCTATAAAACAGTAGACCAGTTTTGCTAGTCTACTGTCTTTTTATCTAACCTACTCTACACCATAGCTAATAAGGTTAGTAAAGATTCTATAGGCACCCGGTACTTGGTTGTCGATTTGTCGATAGAATACGAGGTTGGTGTATAGATAGGTTCCTTCACCGTATTCAGCTAAAAGTATTCCACTATCAAATGGTTCCTCACCAGGGTCATTCATTTTTACGAATGTTTCGTAGTGATCATCCCATTTCATAGGAAAATAAAGTCCTCTTTCCTGTACCCAGTTATCCCAGTCATTATCTGTAATTTTGTTCGGGTAATGGAATAGTTTATGATCTGGTTTGGTTACGGTAACTTTGGCGTTTTCATCTGTTACACGCCACTCTATAGATGGATTTCCTATCTCCAATGGGTATGGTGCTGACTTTTCAATATCCCAGTTATCTCCTGGTTTGTGGTATTGCACAACCAAATGCCCGCCGTTTTTAACATATTCTAGTAAGCGATCATTATGATGGACAAGGTCTTCTCGTGATAGATTAGCTCTAATTCCAGTTATAATTGTATCGTATTGAGAAAGGTCACCAGAGGCTAAGTCTTCCTCTTGAAGATTGGTAATATCAAATCCGGCGTTTTTTAAGTAATTACTCACTTCATCAAAACCACTTTCAATATATCCTACTTTTAATTTTTCAGGTTTTAATAGCTCAAATGCCTCTCCATCAATGACGGATTTATAGGCATAGTAAGAATTACGAATGTGATCATATGAAATTTCTTGTATGGTTGTGTTGTACTGTTTTCCATTTGCTTCTGCGATTGTTTCCATGTTTATCTCTCCCTCTTCTATGTTAGAAGGTGGTGTTAAAGTAAAGGAAACCTCATTTTCCTCCATTCGTTCCGTAAATTTAATTTCCTTTTGTTTAGGCTCACTATTCCAGCCTTCAGGGAGATTTAATGAAACAGTGGCTTTATTTTCACCTTTTACATAGTTTTTCACTTTAACCTTTACAGGGATTTGATCCTGAATCTCATCGGTATTTACGAACAGATTCTTAGGTTCGGCACTAATACTAATTTCTGGCAGTACTGCAACTGTATTATCTAAATCTAGTATTTTTGTTGATTCTACACCATTTTCTTTGAATGTAATTTTTGTTTGAATAATGGGTTCTTCATAGGGGTTAAAGTATTCTGCATCATCTGGAATGTTGACAGTGTATGTTACGGATTTCGATTCTCCCGGTTTTAAGTGCTTGATGTTTCCATCTCCGCTCACTTTCCAATTGTCCGGTGTGACTAATGATGAATTAATATGTTGAATTTTCTCCTTTCCATTATTAGTGATTTCCATCGTAATATTTGCTTGTTCTCCTCGTGTTAATGTGTAGCTTTCCATAGACGTTTCAACCTTGAGGCTAGATGATACAAAACTTACTTGTTGCAGTTGTTCTTCTTTTATTTCTAATTTATGAAGAAGATCATTTTTTACATCATCGTCTATTTTTGCTTTCTCTACTGAATGATAAATCTTTTGCACTTGTTTTAATGCTTGTTGGGACTCTGGTAGAATGGCTTCTCGGTTAGGATAAAGTTCTATAATGTGGTCTAGCTTTTCTTGTAAATTTGCTAGTTTTCCTTGAAGTTCCTTATTTTGAATAGCTTCTGACCATTCTTTGAAATCATATGGAATACCTGCGAATAGATCTGTGTTTTTCTCTGAAGATGAGGAGTTCATAAGTTCTAGATGAAATTGCCTAGGTTCTGCTGGGACTTCCTTTCCCATCCCCTGACTCTTATGCATCATTCTAGATTCTTCCCCAAGTTGTGGGTAGGTCATCTGATAAATTGGGTCCATGTCACCAATTTCTATGGATGTAGTAGCTGTTTCTTCTGATTCAGCTGGTAGGTAAAGTTTCTTTATTTGCCATACAGACAATCCATTTTCCAACTGTTCTGGGAAAACATTTGGATCTGCGGCATCTGTAAATGCACGTTCACTTAAGATAGTCATTGTTCTGTGGTGACCATGTTGACTATTTACGTTTCTGAAAGATGGCATCACTATATCTGGTTGAAAAGTTCGAATAAATTTAATTAACCGCTCATATGTTACTTCTTCTCCCCATTTTTCAAGGGTTTCTTCTGGAGATTTCGAGAAACCAAAGTCATAAATGGTATCATCTGTTGTTTCGCTTAAATGGTAAGCTTTAACGCCGGTAATTTTTGCGGCTTCTATCATTTCATTGGAGCGAATGATACCTAATGCACTTCCTAATTCACTACCAATTTCATTTTGCCCACCTTCTCCACGGTTTGCAATCATACTTGCAGTTTTTACTCCAAGACCTCTAGAAAGATAAGCGAGAAAATCACTCCTTTCATCGTCAGGATGTGCTCCGGTATTTAAGAAAGTTATTGTTGTATCTAGAGGTTTTACTACATTCCAAAGTTCAACGTCTTGTTCTTTGCTATTGTTTGCAAATGCTGTTATAGGAAAATAAGCTGTGATGAGGACAATAGAAAGAAGCAAATAGAACCCCTTTTTCATAATTGTTACTCCTCCTATCCTTAATTAAGTAGGCCTGTATGAATATTTCCTCCTTTCCTTAGATGTTGTTAGTAAGTTTTACTAACTAACATGCTAGGCCGATTTACTGCTTCATAAACAAAATAACATATGAGTCAGAAATGTAAATATTAGGAAGGTCCTAATTATTACTAATAATTCCGAAAATTTGTACTTTACAAACGTTTGTCCAATCACTTAATATAAAAGTTGATATGGAATTAGGTAAGTAAACTTTACTTACTTAATTCCAAATGATAAGTAAGGGGCCTATGAAATGCTAAAGGGAAACTCAGCTAATTCTACTTACATACAGCAAATGAATAAAAAATTAATTTTAAAGTGCATTATGGAAGAAGATCTTATTTCACGTGCATCTATTTCAAAAAAATTGTCTATATCTAAACCTACTGTGTCTACTATCGTTGACCAGTTATTAGAGGAGGAATGGGTTTATGAAACAGGAGTTGGTGAGGTTCCTAAAAAAGGAGGTAGACGCCCCGTAAACTTAAGATTCAATCCTCAAAAAGGTTACATTATTGGTGTAGATATTGGTGGGACGAAGGTAGCGGTTGGAATCACTGATTTAAGTGGGAAGGTTTATGATATGACGGTGTTCCCTACAAAGAAAATAAAAGGGGAGCGGTTATTTGATGAAATTAAAACTGAAATGGAACAAATTAGAGAGCGCCTACAAATCAGCGAATCTAAATTGATGGGGATGGGGGTAGGTGTTCCTGGAATTGTTAATGTAGAAAGTGGGACAGTAATCGAAGCACCTGCACTTGAGTGGAACAATTACCCCATACTTGACGTGCTTAGAAGTAGATTTAACCTTCCTATTTTCGTTGACAATGATGTCAATATTAGTGTTCTTGGGGAACATTGGAAGGGAATTGGTAGAAAAAAGGACAATTTAATCTATATTGCTATTGGAACTGGAATTGGCAGCGGCATCATGATTAATGGTGATCTGTATCGTGGGAAATCTTATGCTGCTGGAGAAATCGGCTATATGGTCACCGATAGAACATTAGCTAAAAATTATCACCCTGTTTTTGATGGATATGGCTTTTTAGAAAGTGTTTCTGGTGGATTATCTATTGGAGAACAGCTGTCCAAACGGTTAGGGAGAAAGGTAGAAGCAAAAGAGGCATTTGAGCTTTACCTAAAAAAGGATCATGATGCTATGAAGGTTATTGATATTGCGATTGAGAATTTGTCATTAGGCATTGCTAATTATATTTCCTTGTTAGACCCTGAGTTAATTATTTTAGGGGGTGGTGTCAGTGAATCGTACCATGTCATAAGCAATAAGATGCAAGACATCATACAACGATTCACGCCAAGAAAATGTGATGTAGTGCAAACTACTTTTGGTGAGGAGGCAGGGGTCATTGGTGCTGTCGCTTTGTTTTTACGGGAGTATGACAGTGTGTTAAACATTTGATTGAAGGGGGAGACTTTTTTTGAGAAGTATGAGAAAAAGTTGGCTATATCTGATGGTACTTGGACTATTTATATTCCTTGCCGGTTGTATGGCAGGAGAATCAGATCATACAAGTGGTGATTCTGGTGAAGCGGAAACAAATGATAAAGCTGGGGAAAAGTCCGGTGATTTAGAGGATACGGTTGTTGTTTATTCTCCGCATGGAAGCGATATACTTGGTGAATTTGAAAAATTATTTGAGGAAGAGTATGGGATTGATATGCAATTTTTAGATATGGGATCCCAAGAGATTTTGGACCGTGTTCGTTCGGAAGCTAATAATGTTCAAGCAGACGTTTGGTGGGGAGCACCTCAATTAAATTTTGATCAGGCTAAGGCCGATGGTTTACTAGCGGAATATAAACCATCTTATGCAGATACTTTAGATGAAATGTATTATGATGAGGACTTTATGTGGACTGGAACATCCATTACACCAGAAGTAATTCTATATAACACAAATGAAATATCAGAAGATGAAGTTCCGAAAGATTGGGATGATTTACTTGATCCAAAATGGGAAGATGAAATTATCGTTCGGTACCCATTAGCATCTGGAACAATGCGCACTATTTATTCAGCTATGATTTATAGAACTTATAAAGACACGGAAGATCCACAAAAAGGTTATGAATGGTTGGAGAAATTTGATCATAATACCAAAGAATATTCGGCTAACCCAGAAATAATGTATAACCAAGTGGCCAAGGGGGTAGGTAGTCTATCTGTATGGAATATGCCAGATACTGTTATGTTAGCAGAAGAGAAGGACTATCCATTTGGTTATGTTATCCCTGAAAGCGGTACACCAGTTTTAACGGAGGGAATTGCTATTTTAAAAGATGCGCCACATCCTAAAGCGGCTGAGGCTTTCTATGAATTCGTTAATACAAAGGAAGCGGCAAAACTCTTGGCAGAAAAATATTATCGTATTCCGACGCGTGATGATATAGAAGAACTTCCAGAATGGATTACGGAAACAGAAATTAAACCAATGGACATTGATTGGGAATTATTTGATGAGAAGCAATCCGAATGGATGGAATACTGGGATAATAATATTAAAAATACAGAGAAAGATTTAAGCGAAGAATAAATACTTCCACCACTTAATTTACTAACAAAAACTTGAAGAGGGGGATGAAGGTAAACCCCCCATTGATGAAGTCTACTTTATGACAGATTAAAGGGAGTTGTTGGTATGTCAACTGTCAATTTATCTAAAATAACAAAGCAATTTGGTAGTGTAACAGCTGTGAAAAATCTAGATCTGTTAATAAATGAAGGTGAATTTTTTACTTTTCTAGGTCCGAGTGGATGTGGTAAGACAACAACTCTTCGTATGATCGCAGGTTTCTACTATCCTACGAAAGGTAAAGTTTTGTTTAATGATAAGGATATGACTGCCGTACCACCGGAGAAAAGGAATACAGGCATGGTTTTTCAAAACTATGCCTTATTTCCACATATGACTGTTTTTGAAAATGTCGCCTTTGGGCTAAAGGTAAGAAAGTTAAATAGAACGGAAATGAAAAAGCGAGTAGAAGAAGTGCTAAAGAAAGTTCGTTTGGAGCAATATATGGATAGACAAGTAAGTCAACTAAGCGGTGGTCAACAACAACGCGTTGCATTGGCTCGGGCTTTGGTAATTGAGCCAGATATTCTTTTGCTTGATGAACCATTAAGTAACTTAGATGCTAGGTTACGAGATGAAATGCGAAATGAAATTTTACGTCTACAGAGAGATTATGCGATAACCACCATTTATGTTACGCATGATCAGGTAGAGGCGTTGACAATGAGTGACCGGATTGCTGTTTTTAATATGGGGGTCTGTCAGCAAATTGGTAGTCCGATAGAGATTTATAACGAGCCGGTTAATGATTTCGTAGCGGAATTTATTGGAGAGACTAATCTACTCCCAGTCATTTTTGAAGAACAAGCGGATAAGCAAAGAGTATATCGAACACAAGATTTAGATGTTTCGATTTATGTAGTAGATGAGAAACCTCATATTGCCAATTATAAAGATTCGGATGAACTTGTCATGTCCATTCGGCCGGAAGCGGTTCAAATTGTGGGAGAGGAGAAAGAAGGGGAAAACATTCTTCGAGGGGAAGTATCCTTAGTACAGTTCACAGGTGCCTCTGTTCATACTTATGTAACACTAGAAAATGGAGTAACCATTAGAACAACAGATTTGAATAAAGGCCCTAGTATATATCTACAGGAAGGTAAGAAAGTAAATGTACAATTACCAGCTAATCAAATACGTGTGATTCCAAAGGCAAGGATGTGAAGAACACATGTTAAATGCACAAAAAAGAAAAACGATTCTTTTATTGATACCAATTATTCTCGTATTAGTTGGCTATGTACTTTATCCATCTATTGAAACAATGATTGAAAGTTTTAAAAGGAATGGTACCTTTTCTTTAGAAAACTATCAAGATTTCTTTGGTGAAAAGGCTAATGCCAATTTAGAGGCTTTATGGAATTCGGTTTGGATTTCTTTATTATCTGTGTTTTTTAGTGCGTTAATCGGAATACCGTTAGCTTATATTTTTAACCGCTATGATTTTCCAGGGAGGAAATTCTTCTCGAGTATTGCAATTATGCCGATCGTTTTACCATCTCTTGTAGGGGTTATGGCATTTATGTATTTATATGGAGAAGCAGGTTTGATTCCTAACATGATTAAGGACTTATTTCGTTTATCTGAAGTTCCCTTTAGTATTGGTGGGATTAGCGGTATCCTCATTGTCCACGCCTATACGATGTATCCATATTTTTATATGACGACTTCATCTGCACTAAATAATATTGATCCTTCTTTGGAGGAGTCCGCCTATAATCTTGGCGCAAACCGCTTTGAAGTATTCTGGAAAATTACGTTTCCTTTATTAACCCCTGGTTTGGTAGCAGCTTCCTTACTTGTTTTTATGGTTTCCATGGCATCATTCAGTGCACCGTTTTTATTAGCTGGTGGATTCCGAGTACTAAGTTTACAAATCTACTTTTCTAAAATGAATGGCGATTTAGAAATGGCGGCAACTCAGTCTATCATTCTAACTGTTGTGTCTATATCCTTCCTACTGTTTATGCGATGGTATCAAAACAGACGAGATTACAGGATGGCAAGTAAAGGGATTGGAGCGCATCGTAGTGAGGTCAATAATCCATTTTTAAAAGGGTGTATGGTAACACTTGGAATATTAGCCATGATTATTCTGCTGTTACCGCATGCTACTTTACTTATTCTATCTCTTGTTCCTGAAGGCGGATGGACTTGGCAAACGTATCCTCAAAGCTTTAATCTAGAAAATTACCGATTATTGTTTGATGATCCAAATATTTGGGATCCTGTTAGAAATAGTTTAATCATGTCTTTTATTGCTTGTATAGGTGTATTTGTTTTTGGCATTATTACTTCTTATGCTTTAGTAAAGCGTAAGTTTATTGGTAAAAATTTATTAGATATACTTGTGATGATTCCGTGGGTGTTACCGGCAACAGTAGTAGGGATGAACATGATATTGGCATTCAACAAAGCCTCAATATTTTCTTTTGGTCATATTTTAGTCGGTACATTTTGGATATTACCACTTGCTTATTTTGTTCGATTTATTCCATTAGTCGTCCGTTCCACAACTGCTGTCCTTGAACAAATGGATGATTCGATTGAGGAGGCAGCACAGAATTTGGGTGCCAAATGGTTTTATACCTTTAGAAGGGTAGTTATCCCCATTATTATGCCGGGGGTATTAAGTGGAACATTGTTAGCATTTGTGCAAGCAGTTGGGGAATTTCCAACCTCTGTCCTTCTTTATACATTAGGAAATCGACCGATATCTATTGAAATCATGAATCAGCTGAGAATGTTTAATATGGGGCAGGCAGCAGCATATGGAATGATTCAGGTTGGACTAATTGCTATTGTCATGATTATTTCGAGTAAGTTCTTTAAAGTAAAGGCGGATAATGCTTTATAACTTAGATTGAGGTGCATAGTTCATGGTTATGACAAAGAAACAGTTTGAATCAGTTGATGGAAAAATATTTCCCGGAAAGACTTACGTAGAAGCATTATTAAAACCCGTATTCTATGATCAAAAAGAACATCTATTTGATTCCATGTTTTTGATTCATAAAGCCCATACGACCATGCTTAAAGAGCAAGGGATTTTAACAGAAGAGGAAGCGAAAAAGATTCTAGATGGTGTGAAACATGTAGAATTAATGGATCGTGAAGAAATAGGGTATTCACCCGAATACGAAGATTTATTTTTCTTCGTAGAGTCTCGTATAGGGGAATGGATTGGTGATGATTTAGCGGGGAAAATGCATATCGCAAAAAGTAGAAATGATATGGGCGAAGCTATGTATCGAATTGTTATTCGTGATTATTTAAAGCAAACCATTGACAATGCGGAAAAATTAGCAGAGACAATTCTTTATCAGGCAGAGCAACATGTTGATTCCGTTATGCCCGCGCATACACATACTCAACCAGCACAGCCCACAACGTTTGGACATTATTTTGTCGCAATTCATGATAATCTGCAAAGAGATATCCAAAGGTTAAAGGAAGCATATAAAACAGTGAATCAATCCCCAATGGGGGCGGTGGCTATTACGACTACTGGTTTTCCCATTAATCGAATGCGGGTTGCTGAGCTCCTAGGTTTTGATGGACTGGTAGAAAATTCTTACGATGCTATTGCTACTGGAGATTATCTAATTGAAGCTGCACAGGTATTAGTAAGTTTAATGACAAACACGGGTCGGTGGATTCAAGAATTATTGCGAATGGCATCAAAAGAAGTTGGTTTAATCCAGGTTTCTGATGCTTATGTACAAATTAGTAGTATCATGCCACAAAAAAGAAATCCTGTTTCCATCGAACACTCACGAGCAATTAGTAGTAGTGCAGCAGCGGAAGGAATGGCAGTGATTCATATGATTCATAATACGCCATACGGGGATATCAATGATACGGAAGATGATCTACAGCCACACCTTTATACTGGCTATAAAAAGGCAAATCGAGTCTTGTGTTTAATGAGAGCGGTAATTCTAACGATGGAAATTCATACGGATCGGGCTTATCAACAAGCTAGGGAAAATATGATTACCATCACGGAACTTGCAGATGTTCTTACAAGAGATTATGGGGTCCCTTTTCGAAAAGCCCATTCAAAGGCTAGTGTCATTGCAAAGAGGACGAATGCGGAAGGAAAGCAATTATATGATCTATCTGTTCGCCAAGTGAATGAGTGGTTAGAAGATATCCAATTAACGAATGAAGATTGGGCAGCAATCGTAGACCCTATGTGCTTTGTTGAAAGAAGAAAAATAACAGGCGGCCCTAATCCGGAAGTAGTAAGGGCAATGATTAGGGCGAGGAAATAGATGAAGAAAGCTATCTATCTTGACTGTAGAGTGGGATGGGTAGCTGTTTTATTTGTTCTGTGGCGCGAATGCTGATAAATGGAAGGTGATTACTGATATATGAGATTGAGTGCTGATAAATGGAAGATGATTGCTGATATATGAGGTTGAGTGCTGATAAATGGAAGGAGATTACTGATAAATGGAGTGCGAGCTACTGATAAAAAAGCTCCAGTACCGATATCCTAAGCTCGATTACGGAATATCTGCATATATACCAAGATATCAGCACACACTTACGGAATATCAGTATTCATATTAAGATATCAGCACACACTTACGGGATATCAGTATTCATATCAATATATCAGCATTCGCTTACGGTATATCAGCATTCATATCAATATATCAGCACTCGCATACGGAATATCAGTATTCATATCAATATATCAGCACTCGCATACGGTATATCAGTATTCATATCAAGATATCAGCACCCGCTTACCGGACAGCGTATATATCAAGATATCAGTTAAATCAATTATCATCTTTTAAAATGTTAGATTTCCAATGAATTCCTCGTGTAAACCATATTAAAAATGGAAATACTATAAGAAAAAATATAGTGGATAGGAGGGGTTTTATTGGGTTTAGCACAAATTGGTATTCCAGGTTTGATTCTCATCATCTTTTTAGCATTAATCATTTTTGGCCCTAGAAGACTTCCGGAAATAGGGAAGGCGGCTGGACAAACATTACGGGAATTTAAGAGCACAACAAATGATTTAATTAGCGATGACGACGATAAAATTGATAAAAAAGATAAGAATAACAACAAAGCATTAGATGATTAAGAATGAGACGCGGATGCGCATTGGCTCGCACCATTAGACGCGTCAAAGACATGGTAAGGCATATATTATTTATAGCAAATTTCACGTAAAGCCGCACATAGCGTTTGATGTGCGGCTTTTCCTACTTTAAGTGAAGCTGACTCTACTCAGTAAAACTTTGAAAATACCAAGGAGTGAATCTATTTTTAATGGACAAGTTTACTAATCAACCAATTGGATACACTGAATAACAACTATCATACATAAAGACGAGGAGGAATAAAGTTGTCAGATGAAGAAAAGAAGGCACCGGATTTATCCCGCCGTAAATTTATTAAAAACTCCGGTTATGTAGCTGGAGGAGCAATTGGCGGTGGTATTCTTACCTCTCTAATCGGTACAACTATTTGGGGAGGGAATCAAAAAACAGCACCGAAGACTACAACGAATGAGGCAGATTCATATAATCGCGCACTAATGTATTTTAGGAGAAGGAAAGATTTCGAAATTCTTAGCGCAGCGACGGAAAGGATTTTTCCAGAAGATGAAAATGGCCCAGGAGCAATCGCGTTGGGTGTACCTTATTTTATCGATCACCAATTAGCTGGAGGCTATGGAAATAATGAAAAAGAGTATACGTTAGGGCCTTTTTCAGAAGGGACAGATTACCAAGGTTATCAATCTCCATTAAAACGGCATGAAATTTTTACAGCTGGGATCCAAGCTATGGAAAGAGAAAGTCAAGAAAACTATGGCACTTCCTTTGCAGAACTAGAAGGGGAACAACAGGATGAGATTCTACGGAAATTCGAGGAAAAGAAGGTAAAGATGAAGCATGTTAGCTCGGCGTATTTTTTTGATCAACTTCGTACAGCAACTCTCTCAGGTGTATACGCAGATCCATTGTATGGTGGAAATGCCAATATGGATGGATGGAGAATGAAGGAATTCCCTGGCAATCAAATGAGTTATATACAGGAGATTGAGAAAGAGGAATTTATCGAATATGAACCGAGTTCTTTGAAGGATCATTTATAAATTCTAGAATATGGAGGTTTCGTATGGTTAAAACACTAGATAAAGTAGACGTAGTTACGGTGGGAATAGGTTGGGCTGGAGGCATCATTGCTTCAGAACTCGGGAAAGCTGGAGTAAAGGTTGTTGGTCTTGAACGAGGTGAGAATCGGACAACCGAAGATTTTCAAATGATACACGATGAATATCGATATGCGATACGGCATGACCTGATGCAAGATTTATCCAAGGAAACGATTACTTTTCGGAATAACCCTGATGAAGTCGCATTACCTATGCGACAATTTGGTGCATTTCTGATTGGAACCGGGGTGGGCGGTGCAGGGTCTCACTGGAACGGGGATACGTGGTTTTTTTCACCTTATGATTTTCAGATAAAAACCATGACGGAAAAGAAATACGGTAAGAATAAACTCCCTAAAGAATATCTGATTCAAGATTGGGGCATCACATACGATGAACTAGAGCCATATTATGAAAAGTTTGAGAAGATGGCCGGAACAAGTGGGGAACCAAATCCTTTAAGACCTGAAAGAAAGAGGGAGTATCCAACTCCACCGATGAAAAGTACTCCAATGCTTGATCGTTTTGAGAAGGCAGCAAAAAACCTAGGGTTGCATCCTTTTCGTTTGCCATCTGGAAATATATCTGAATCTTATACCAATCCCGATGGAAAAACATTAAACCAATGTCAGTATTGTGGCTTTTGTGAAACATTTGGTTGCGAATATGGTGCAAAATCGACACCAAATGTAACAGTAGTTCCAACAGCATTAGAAACAAATAACTTTGAATTACGGACACATGCCAATGTCGTGGCAATCCATCATGATGGTAAACGGGCGACAGGTGTTCGATATGTTGACGTTCAAACAGGAGAAGAATTTGATCAGCCAGCGGATGTTGTAGTGTTAACGAGTTATACAGTGAGTAATGCTCGCCTTTTATTATTATCTGATATTGGAAAGCCCTATGATCCAAAAACAGGAACTGGTGTAATCGGGAAAAATTATTGTTACCACATTACCCCAGTTGTCACTGGATTCTTTAAGGAAAAGTTTAATTCGGCAATGGGAGCCGGTTCACTTGGAACGACCTTGGACGACTTTAACAATGATAACTTTGATCATTCCGATTTGGATTTTATTCATGGCGGCTCCATCACGATGAAGCAATTAGGTAAAAGACCGATTAATGAAAATGCAGCTCCAAAAGGTACGCCAACATGGGGGAAAGAATTTAAACAAAAATCAATCGAATACTTTAATCGCTCGATACCTGTTACTTCTCAAGGTACTTCTTTACCTCATCGTAATAATTACTTAAGTCTTGACCCTACCTATAAAGATGCTTATGGAAACCCATTGATGCGATTGACGTATGATTTTACCGAGCATGATCATAAACTGCATGATTTTATTTCGGAAAGATGCGCAGAAATCTTGCATGAAATGGGTGCAGAAAAGGTGGAAACGAGGGAGTTAACCGAACACTTCGACATTGTTCCCGCTCATAATGATCATATTACTGGCGGTGTCATTATGGGAGAAAATCCCGAGACATCTGCACTTAATAATTATCTCCAAATGTGGGATATGGATAATGTATTCGTCATTGGCGCCTCTGCTTTTCCTCATAATGGAGGTTATAACCCTACAGGCACAGTAGGAGCATTAGCATATCGTGCAGCCGAGGGGATTTTAAAGTTTAGGGACAGAGATGGACAACTTGTTAAAGCGAAGGATAGTAGTAGAGCGTAGGGAGAGGCTATGGGGGGTCAGACTATTAGCCTTGTACCGAAGATTATAGGTAAGATCAGTTTAATAAAAATATTTTGCGACATTCGCGATTGTTGAATAAACGACTTTATTATTACAACTACAAGTGTAGCTCGGCAATTGCACCAAAAACAACTTTATTTTTACATCGTCCGCAGATGTGGGCGGTGTAATGTGTATTTGCACACAGGGCGAAATTGCTTTATAAACAAGACTAGTATAATTAGATTAATTGAAGAATAAAAGGATAACTCAGCCCTGCAAGAACGGCAGCGGGGAAAAGTTATCCTGTCAAACAATTGTTTCCAGCCCTGTAAGAACGGTAGTGGGGAGAGAAAAAATATTTTAATAAGCAATTTATATTTAAAATATAGCTTCTGAACACTATTGTCAACAAAAAACAATGAATCAATAAGGGGACTTATAAATATGATAATAGGGAGTTCCTTAATTAGGGGTTTTAATATGGCTAGAAACCTTGCTGAGTAACAACCGATCCATATTCAAACAAACGTTTGATTTGTGATGAATACATAGAATAAGAACAGCAACGAAAAGATTCGTCTAATTTTGATATGTTATGAAATACCCGAGAAAGGCGAAAAGCCACTAACCTTATCGGCTAGGGCTATTCCGTAACAACATCTAAAATATCCATTAATCCTATTTTCGTATAATCATCTAACTGTATATATTTATCGGCGAGATCAATCTTTTTTATTTTGCCTTTAATCACTTTGTAATCATAATCGGAATAATATTTAATTTGAACGGGTAAATGATGATGAATAGCGAGTTGCAGTTTCATGTTTATTTCTTCTAATTCTTGCTCGTCTAACATTGGCTTAGCTTTCCTTTCCTTGTCTTTCCACATCTTATTTAGCATCTGAATATGCTCTGGTAGCATCATAGCTGTCCATTTAATCGATCCACGATCATTTACTTCTGACATAATAAAACCACCTACCCTTAGAACGTTTGTTCCTATTATAACACAAAAATATTATCATATGAAACATATGTTTTAGAAGGGACTTGGTGGAAGATGCAGAAAAGTGTATGGGGCCATATGGAATGGTGGAAAAAATGTAAATAGGCTCTTGCAAATAAGGTATCTGGATAATTGATACCCAAAGAGTAGCCATTTAAAAAGCCTACTCTTTAGGATGAGTTTAATGTTATGAATTAATTAGATTTTAATACCAAGCCGTCGAAATTAGGGGTTTCTTTAAGGAATTCTAAATCAAAAGAGGATTGACCAAACTCTTTCAGCACTTCCTCATCAATTTCAGTTGTATACGTCATGCGGTCCATTGCTTTTGCTACGATTTCTTTGTCCATTTCCTGTTTCGTTAAATCTTTAATCGCCTTAATCACTATATCTTGCGTTTCCTCTTGGTTGTTATGAATAAAATCTATAGCTTTTTGTTGTGCTTTCACTAGGCCTTGAACCGTTTCTTTATTTTCTTCTATTAGGTTACCCGAGGCCACTAAAACTACGTTCGGAAGGTTTTCTCCATATGCAATTTCTTCTGTGCTTACAACTACATTCGCACCGTTTTCAATTAAAATAGTTGCCCATGGTTCTGGAACCGCCGCTAAGTCTACTTGACCTGTTTCAAACATTCCTTGATATGTTGCTGGATTACCAGTAACATGTTTTAAAGAACCCCCAATACGTGCAGATGCTAAATCATCTAGGTCTTTTTCCATTAAAAAGGTTTCAAATTGAACATCATGTGTACAGCCAATTCCTGGTGTGATGAATGTTTTTCCTTTCATGTCCTCCAAGCTTTCGATTCCACTTTGTTCACTGGCAACAACCACTGTGCCACCTGTTGACGCGCCACCGATGATTTTGACATTAGCTCCATTTGAATAGTTGTTTAAAACCGGCCCTGGTCCAACTAACCCAGTGTCAATTTCACCAGATTTTAATGCAGTCATAAAGGTTCCACCATCAGGAAATGTACGATATTCAATTTCAACATTTTCTCCCAACGCTTCTTCATAGTATCCTTTTTCACGTGCAATCATTGCTGGTGCGTGATCAATATTGGGGAAATAGCCAATAACAACTTTTTCCTTTCCTTCTTTTCCGCCGGAAGTTTCATTCCCCCCACCACATGCTGCTAATACTCCTATGATGAGCACGAATATAGTCATTAATAACCATTTTTTCATCCTTCTTCCTCCTCGTGTATTATGCTGCTTCTTTTTGTTCAAGTCCCCATTTCACCAAGACTCTTTTTTCTATCCGTTGAAAAATAAGAATATCAACGGTTACCCCAATAACACCAATAACGAACATGATTGCAATCACCATATCCATCCGTCCAAAGTCAGATGCATATTTCAAGGTATAACCGAGTCCTGGCCCTGTACTTAGTAACTCTCCTGCCATTAAGGCGCGCCATGCAAAAGCCCATGCTAAGCGGGTTCCTGTGACAGCATATGGAACCGCCGCTGGTAACATAACGCGGATGAATAAATCAATTCCAGTAGATCCCATGGTTTGGGCTGCTTTAATATAAAGTGGTTGAACATTTTTAATCCCTGTCCGCATATTAATCGTCATAACAATAGCGGCACCAAGTACGATAATGAAAATGACTGATTTTTCATTGAGTCCAAACCACATGATCGCTAGTGGAAGCCAAACAATACTAGGAATACTTTGTAGTGCCAGTATCAGTGATCCCAACGTTTCATCCGCGGTTTTCACATTGGCTAGGAATACGCCTAATAAAACACCAATAATAAGTGCAATGGATAAACCAATGATTAATCGAGTAAAACTAGCTCCTAAGTCCTCTAATAAGGAACCGTCAGCTAAACTTTCCTGAAGGCTTAACAGCACATCTACCGGTGATGGCAAAATGACAGCTGGAATATGAAAGATTCTAATTGCTAACTCCCAGAGTCCGCCTAAAGCCGCAAAAAAGAGGATTCGTTTAATAGCTAACTGCATCGTATAACGCCTCTTCTACGACATTATCTATCTCATTCTTTAGTAATTTCGAAATCAATTCCTCGTAATGAGCGATTTCCTGTATATGTTGTTCTCGTGGTCGTTCCATATTTATGGGAATCTCTTTTAAAACTCTACCGGGGTTTGTGCCTAATACAATAATTCGATCTGATAATTTAATAGCCTCTTGGATACTATGTGTAACAAAAAGAATTGTCTTTTTCGTTTCGGACCAAATTCTTTCTAGTTCATCTTGGAGTCTTCTTCTTGTTTGCTCATCTAATGCACCGAACGGTTCATCCATTAGAAGAACGCGTGGATTCATGGCTAGGGCTCTAGCAATGGAAACTCTTTGCTGCATCCCGCCTGAAAGTTCATG
Organism: Oceanobacillus caeni; assembly: GCF_042678465.1. Lineage (NCBI taxonomy): Bacteria > Bacillati > Bacillota > Bacilli > Caryophanales > Bacillaceae > Oceanobacillus > Oceanobacillus caeni. The sequence goes on from NZ_JBHTKV010000003.1 coordinate 112,553, forward strand.
TGGGGAATGTTTGGCATAGGAACTTAACTGCACCAACTGTAAATATTTCTGTACAATGACTCTTGCTTCTTTCTTTTTCATTTCTTTCTTTAAAGCGAACATGATATTTTCTTCAACAGACAGCCATGGAAAAAGGGCTGCTTGCTGAAACACCATTCCCCTGTCTTTTCCTGGTTTTGTAATTAAGCAATCGTCCAAGTGTAACTCTCCTTCGCTTGGCGTCAGAAGACCTGCAACAATATTAAGGAGTGTTGATTTACCACATCCAGAAGGCCCTAGAAGAGAAACGAATTCTCCTTCTTTTATGTTTAAATTAATGTCTTTTAAAACTAGTTCCGTTTTCCCGTAGTTCGTAAAACATTTCTGTACATTTTTTATCGTTAGGAACATGCGTTTTTCCCACCTTTTAATAACCTTATAATTCACATCATAATAATAGGAATATTTATAATTAGATTATATGACGATAATAGGGAAAGTCAATTAGTTTTTAGAAAATTAGGCAAAAAATCTCGGTTTTCCATTGTTAATAACCTCTAAATGCGTTAAAATTTAGTATACATACTACTTTAGTTGGAATTGGTACTTTCAGATAGAATAAAATCAAAAGGTGGTACTCAGGATGAAATTATATTCAACTATTCTCGACCTTATCGGTAAGACACCAATCGTACAATTAAACAGACTGCCTGATCCAAACGGTGCTAATGTTTTTATGAAATTGGAATCTTTTAATCCCGGCGGAAGTGTCAAAGATCGAGCGGCATTTAATATGATTGAAGAAGCGGAAAAGGAAGGAAAGTTGATTCCAGGAAAAAGCACAATCATTGAACCAACATCCGGTAATACCGGAATCGGACTTTGCATGGTTAGTGCCGTAAAAGGTTATCGTTGTATTGTTACGATGCCTGACAATGCGACGAAAGAGCGGATCAAAATTATGAAAGCTTATGGAGCGGAAGTTGTTTTAACTCCATCAAGCCAGCGAATGCAAGGCGCTATTGACGAAGCGGATAGAATAGCCAAAAAGACACCAAATAGTTTCATTCCAATGCAGTTTGAAAACAAAGCAAATGCAGATGCACATCGAGAAACAACTGCTGTAGAAATTATGGAAGCCTTTGATGGGAAATTGGATGCATTCGTGTTAACAGCAGGTACAGGTGGAACTGTTACAGGGACTGGAGAAGAATTAAAAAAGCAAATTTCTCATTTGAAAATTTACGTTGTGGAACCAAAAGGATCACCTGTTCTCTCAGGCGGTAAACCGGGTCCGCATAAGATTCCAGGAACAGGGCCAGGATTTATTCCAAGTATTTTAAATCAAGAAATTTATGATGAAATTCTTCATGTCGATGATGACGATGCACAAAATATGGCTAGAAGTCTTGCTGCAAAAGAAGGAATTTTTGTGGGAGCTTCTAGTGCAGCATCGGCCTTTTCTGCGATTCAAGTAGCGAAAACACTCCCATCTTCTGCAAATGTTTTATGCATTGCTCCAGATACTGGTGAACGTTACTTATCATCAGATTTATTTCCAGAATGAGCCAGGAGGACAGGTCTATCCCTCTGGTTTTTAGAAAAAAGAAGTAATTGCCCTCCCGCGACCAAAGTGTAGGGTAATTATTTCTTTTTTTCATCCAACATTCATTTTGGTTAATCAAAGGGAAATTAACCTATACGTTTTAAATGAAATAACAATCATTCATTGGAATATTTCCGAAAAACAAGAATAAGTTTATTAGAGAGGTTCTTCAGGATCATACATAACATCTCAATTTCTACTATTATTAAGGGGGAAATATTCTTGAGGTACAACAATCCAAACACAGAAGGTTCTATCCTTTCATTTAAAAAACGTTATGATAATTTTATTGGTGGTGAATACCGTGCACCCGTGAAGGGGCAATACTTTGACAATGTCACTCCAGTAACTGGTGAAGTGTTTTGTGAAATTGCTCGTTCCACGAAAGAAGATGTTCAATTAGCAGTTGATGCGGCACACGCGGCGAAGGATGCATGGGCAAAGACGTCAGTTGCAGAAAGAGCAAATATACTAAATAAAATTGCTGATCGAATAGAAGAAAATAGGGAAGTTTTAGCAGTGGCTGAAACTTGGGATAATGGAAAAGCCGTTCGGGAAACACTTGCCGCAGATATCCCGCTTGCAGTTGATCATTTCCGCTATTTTGCTGGTGCTATCCGCGCGCAAGAAGGTGGCATCAGTCAAGTGGATAATGATACGGTTGCCTATCATTTCCATGAACCATTAGGAGTAGTTGGGCAGATTATTCCGTGGAATTTTCCATTGCTAATGGCAACTTGGAAACTAGCACCTGCATTAGCAGCTGGGAATTGTGTTGTTTTAAAACCAGCTGAACAAACTCCGGCATCGATTCACGTTCTTCTAGACATTGTGAAAGATTTATTGCCGGCGGGAGTGGTTAATGTGGTGAATGGCTTTGGGGTAGAGGCCGGAAAACCACTTGCAACGAATCCTGGTATTTCCAAAGTTGCCTTCACAGGGGAGACAACTACTGGAAGATTAATCATGCAATATGCTTCGGAAAATATTATTCCAGTAACTCTAGAATTAGGTGGGAAATCGCCGAATATTTTCTTTGAAGATGTGATGGATAAGGATGATGGTTTCTTAGATAAAGCTATTGAAGGAATGGTCATGTTTGCCTTGAACCAAGGGGAAGTTTGTACTTGTCCATCCCGTGCGCTTGTTCATGAATCTATTTATGACGCATTTATCGAAAGAGCAATCGAACGGGTAAACCAAATTAAAATTGGTCACCCACTTGATACAGAAACGATGATGGGAGCACAAGCATCAAATGAACAATTGGAAAAAATAAGCTCCTACTTAAGTATTGGAAAACAAGAAGGTGCGGAAGTCTTAGTTGGCGGAAATGTTAATAAATTAGAAGGAGAACTGGCAGGCGGATATTATGTAGAACCAACTATTTTTAAGGGCGATAACAAAATGAGAATTTTCCAAGAAGAAATTTTTGGACCGGTTCTTTCTGTAACGACCTTCAAGGATAAAGAGGAAGCACTAGAAATCGCCAATGATACGTTATATGGATTAGGAGCGGGGGTTTGGACGCGAGATATTAACACGGCATATCGTTTCGGTAGGGAGATTGAAGCCGGTCGTGTCTGGACAAATTGCTATCACCAATACCCAGCACATGCTGCATTTGGCGGATATAAGAAATCTGGTATTGGAAGAGAAAATCATTTAATGATGCTAAGCCATTATCAACAAACGAAGAATTTATTGATAAATTATAGTGAGACGGCAACTGGTTTATTTTAATGGGTTGCGGGAAATTTTATTAGATTTGTAGCTTGGGTGGTAGTGAGAGTAACGGATATCAGCAATCAGTACCGGAATATCAGTAAAGAATAGCGGATATCAGTAAAGATTAACGGAATATCAGTAATGAATAAAGAAATATCAGTATTAAGCAGTAGTAAGTAACGGATTTTGTCAAAGGAGCATTCATTCCATCGTGAAGGGTTGCTCCTTTTTTCATTAAAAAGGAGGTATCACATGGTTAAACGTGTCATTGCGACGGAAGAGGCTTTGAAATTGATTGACAAATTAAAAGATCTTCATGGGCCATTAATGTTTCATCAATCAGGAGGATGTTGTGATGGGAGTTCCCCGATGTGTTATCCAAGGGATGAGTTTCGTACAGGAGATTCAGACATCCTTTTAGGGGAAATTAGCGGCACACCATTTTTCATAGCTAAAGATCAATATGAGTATTGGAAGCATACGCAGCTTATTATTGATGTTGTCGATGGACGCGGGGGAATGTTTTCTCTGGAGGGTCCTGAAGGCAAACGATTTTTAACGAGGTCGCGGGTGTTTACGGGGGAGGAGAGGAAAGTACTGTTTAATCAATGAAGAACAGGACTGACAGCAATTGTTGCGATTATCGCACTAGTCACCAATAGAAAAAAGAAGTAATCGCCCCCGCTAGGTCAAAGTGTAGGGTAATTACTTCTTTAAAACGAAACTTATATCTCTTACGTCAGCCGCTCTTCTTGCGGCATGTATGTTAACTTAGGCGGGTGTTCATAGCACCCGTCTTATTTTATTTAACAAGAGATAATCCATTTCGAAAGTCGTAGTTGTAAAAACTCAATTACATAAATTTGTCAGTTCACACGATGGAGGATAGCCCCCGTCTCTGTGATAAAATATACTAGGAAGTAGAGGGGGGAGAATGCTTGATTCCAAGTGAATGGAAAGAGTATTTAGAAGAGCACATTTTATTAAAAAATGAAGAACTTCATTTAATAGATATAAATGAAAACAACGGAAACGTGGATATCCCTGTTATCAGGAGAACTGCTAGAACAAGAAGAACAGTTGCTAGGTTAACCATCGGAATCGTTACTGATCATACGGTCTCACCACCTGAAAAACTAGTAAAAGCTTTTAGTAGTTCAAAGGTCAAGAAGCATTTGACTCTATCAGATGAAACGTATGATTGGATTCGTAATGGTTGGTTGATCAGGGAATATCGCTTTGAAAAAGATGAGCGGACCTTGAAGAGTGAGCAATATCGAATGGGTTATGGTCTTTTTCAATATCAACAGTTCATTCAAAAACAAAAGGAAGAAGAAAAAAAGCAGCTTATCCATGAATGGAAAACACGCTGGGAAGAAACGAGGGGCACTGGTAAAGTGGAGGATGGGCTCCGCTTAGAATTACTAGACTTATTAGAAAATAGATTACAACTGATTGCCAATGAGGGACAACGGTTTTTAGAAGGCCAAGTTGATAAAATGGAAACAGTAAATCCTTCTTGGAGGTTTAGAAAGCAAGTCCTATTCTTACATTTCTTAGTAGCTTTGTACCAGATTGCTGCTATTGAACATCATTATGACTGGAAGCAAATTGGCGCTCGTTATTATCGGAAAATAGGAGGGTCAAAGGAATTTGACTCCTATAAAAAAGATTTCATTGAAGAGGCAGAACGATTTCTCGAACGTCCGTTACATTTGTTAGGTCTTGCTAGTTTGGGTACGATTACGCCGATATTTTTTTCCGGACCAATGAGTGGGAAAAAAGTAACGTACAGCTATGGGAGTGTTCACGCTACAACCGATTTAGCGGTTTTTACCGACAACTTTCAAACGAGTGCGGAAGTGTTGTGGTTGGTGGAGAATAGAGGCGTGTTAACGCGGATGGCCTATGAAGAAGAATTTTTACTAGATTCCAAGAGCTTTGTGTTAGGAATTGATGGGCAGTTGCGATCAGCACACCGACAATTGATTGGAAATCTCGTTCCCTTTGTGAAACAAGTAATTATCTGGACGGATGTCGATGAAGCGGGTTTAACGATTGCTAAGGAAATTTTCCAGCTGACTGAAAATGAGCAAGTCCTTACAAAGTGGGTGGTTCCACCGTTAGAGATCGTAACTGATATAGAGGAGTTTGAAATACGGTATAAACAGTCGATTCAAGCTGGGAAGGAAGAACAGGAACAAGAGATTGGAGGAGTGAGGTATTGGAAGAATTGGATAAAGCCTTAATTTCCATTTTTGATACAGATGGAGATAAGCCAGAGCTTCTTCAGTCCATGCGTGATATTGCGGCATTATCTGGCGTGTTGAGTGAACTAAGTGATAAGGAATATTTTCAATCGCCGATTCACGTCCTACGTTTTTTGCGAGTGTTAAATATTATTAATCAAGAGGCGCTTGGGATTACGGATCCAATCGAGAATGAGGAAACACTTTTTTATCGTTACCGTCATACGTTCGGTTATGACGAAGAGATGACAATCGGCTTCATAAAACACTTGACGTTTGTGTTGGGAAAATACAACTGGATTGCAAAAACGGGGAAGCGAATCAAGATGCGTGATGTTGGTAAGCGAATGATGGATGTCTTGATTCGGCTTGCTAATGATTCCCTTGCGTATTATTTGAATGATGATGTTCAACGATCGCTTTTCCAAGCAAAAAGAGATGCGGAGCTAAGTGAGGCTTATGATGATAAGGGCATTTCTGGTGGGAACAAACTAATGAGTATGATTAAAAATGTGGAGGAAGCGGTCTCGCTATTAACCGAAAGAGAGTTAGAGTATTTGTCCGATCGCAACGCATTGAACCAGGTAGAGGTTATCCATCAATTGATGAAAGAATTGGAAGTAAAAATGGTTGAAAGGCTTGCTAAATTTGAAACGCTAGACCAGGAACTTGTTTTTGCTACTGTGAAGCAAAGGGGAACAACAGCGATAAGTGAAGGAACAAAGATAAGTCTTGGGACGATAAACAAGATTCTTAAGTTTGCCCATCTGCAAGAGACAGATTTTATCAAGACAATCCATCCTGAACTCTTCCGGAATTTTATTGTGAAGTCATTTGATCCACCAATAGGTTCGGATATACCTAATGCTCATCAAATCCTTAGTTTTATGGAACAGGGACAATATGAGGATGAGGAATTGGATGGTATGTGGGTACCGGTCAAATTTGCTAGTCCCTTGCCGCCGGTGGCAATTGATGAGGGGATCGAGTATGTGGAGAACTATGAACCAATCACGGAGGAAATCGAAGAAACGGTGGAAGAGGATTTTCCAGAATTAGAAGAAGTGATGGAGGATCAACTAGAAGAGCTTATGGGAGACTCAAGATGGCAAATGACGAAACAAATGATTCATACCGAGCAGATTGAAAAATACCTCGATAACGTAGACGAAGCAGGACTAGATGAATTAGTAGTTCAGGCTGGATCTGATAAATGGAGTGACGTCTTAAATGGTCTAATTGGTGTGTCTGCACTCATTGCTAATAAAAAGGCAGATATCGATGAGAAAGCAAATCGAAAATTAGATGACAATAAGACGGAGAGAGATTGGAGGTGGATAGAGGATGAACAAGGAACCTATGGAATTAGAAAACGAGGAAGAAGAGATTCAAAATATTAATCCCTTGTCAGCCTTGCAGTCGATACAGGGGTTTTTGACAAAGGAAGAAGAGCTTGTCTTTATGCAAATCTTGTTTTCTTCTTCTGCTACCATCCGAACGGGGAACTTTGGTCTATCACGTAAGGAAGTGGAGAAATTACTTGGTATTACGAATGATGAGGAAGCTTTTGCTTCATTTATTAAACGGGTGAATCAAGGGCTTAGCCGTTATTTTAAGGTGATTTATGATGAGCGTAGAAACCAAGTTGTAGCGCTAATGCGAGTACCCGCAAAACAAGCGAGAAATGTCTTGAACAAGGAGAGCCTTGCGATTCTCATGTTTATTTTTTATCACCAAGAGGTGTTGCAAAATGAATACACGCTTTTCTCACAATTGATTCATAGTTTTGGTCATGAATCTCTGCAGGTGACAAGGAAAATTCAAGCAAACTTAGATCCTTTGAAAAAAATTGGTGCAATTGAAGTTTATGATACGAATTCTGATGAAGAGGCGTATCAACTTACGGCTATTGGTGTACATATGTTCTCCGATTCGTATTTGCGGCGGTATGCGGAATTTAGTCAGTCGAATCAGCTTCATATGGAAGACGTGTTACGGTTCTTTAAACGATACAACATGAACGGAGGTGTGGGTGATGATTCCATGGAGACTTAGATTTTCTGGTATTCGTGATTATACCCCGACGGTTATGGATTTTTCAGATAAAGATGATCACATTCTCATTTCTGGACCAAATGGTGCTGGTAAGTCAACCATTACTTTTTGTATGGGTGGGGTACTTTATTCTAGTAAGGTTGATTTAGAAGGATTAAAGTCTAATAATCTTCCATCAGATCAAACATGGCGGGCAAAAATTGAACTGCTTTTCAAAAATGAAGGAAAGGTTAAGGTCGATGCCCCACAGTTCGTTCAATTTCGGTTAGATATTGAGCAAAAGCCAGGGGATCCAATTAAGAAGGAGTTTTACATTGAAGAGGGAGATGTGATGGACGAATGGGAGCGGTCAACGAAATTTTCTTCTGGTGGAAATCTTAATTTTTCCGAATATAAAAACCAAGTGCTATATAAGTATGCGGTTGATCCTGATGAGTTTTATTTGATTTGGTATCAAAAAGAAGTGAATCAATTTGCGGTTATGCATCCCGAAGAGCGGTTCCGGATTTTTAGTGAAATGAATGGAATTGATAAGATCCAGAAAAATTGGGAGCAAAGTAAGGAGCTTGTGAAGGAAACGGAACAAAGCCTGCAAGAGGCAGAGAGTAAACAAGGGCTTAACAAAATGCATCTGAAGCAAAAAAAGATGGAGCTCGATAGGTACCACGATCGGAACCGTCGGCTTGAGGAAGGGTTTAAGCAATATTATCTTGGTTTGAAATGGTTGGAAAATTATCATCTGAAGCAAATTGATTCCTTAAAAGGCCAGATTGAGGAATTGATTGATACAAAGGAAGAAAAGATGGATGAGAAAAAAACACTAGTCATCCATCACGTTGAGCAAAAAGAGCAGCATGCAGAGTTTACGGAAATGCTTGGCTTGCTTGACGTGCGTAAACAGGAATTGGTGGATGAGTTAGAGGAGTCCAATCAAAAGTTAAAAGCAACGCAAGAAGAACTAGATGCCATCTCTGATCAAATTGAAGAAATTACTAAAAAAGTAGACCGTATTGGCATGACAGAAGAGGAAGTTACTGAGGCGTTGAGTGAAGCGGAACAAACCTACGCTAAGTTGGATGTCTCTGTTCGTGAAAAGGAAGAAATGAGTAAAAGCCTTGCGGAAACTTTAGACAAGTTAACACCACAATTGGCAAAATTGGAAGTGGAAATCGAGCAAGACAATGAGAAGCAAAAACAAGTGAGAGATCTAATTGAGACGTATCATAGTAGCGGTGCTGTTCAAGCGGAAATGGACAGGAACGAACGGAAGCTTGATTCTAATAAAGATGAGCTACGTGAACTGGTAGGGAAAGAAAAAGCGTTATTTAAGGAACTAGAGTACCTCCGAAAAAATCAGGTATACAGCCCTCGCCAGGAGGAGTCGATTCATTACTTTGAAGAAAACAATATTAAAGTCTATCCGTTGCGTGAGCTTCTGGAGTTAGATGAGACGGCAAAACAAAGTGATGAGCAGTTATTTGATACGATTAAATATACATTATTTGTTAACAAAAAAGTATTTCAAGCGCCAAATGACTTGTATCATGTCCCATTGCCAAACGTAATTCCCAAAAAGACAATTACCCATCTTCCGGACAAACATATCAAGATTAAGGATAATTTAAGTGATAACCTTTATGTATTTGCCGTAAAAGCACTATGGTGGACGCAAACCTTTTTTACCAAAGAAATGCCTGTGATTGAAAAAGGGATGTTAATGGATCAACAGGGGATAAGAGGATCCCAAGAAGAAAATAAAATTATTTTAAGTGAAAAAGTGTTGCAAAGCCATCAGGTTAAGCTAGAACAAGAGCTTGGCACAATCGGGGATAAGATGGATCAACTTACGAAAGAAATTGATGAGTTAAATAATAGAAATTCGATATTGTTTAGTCGGCGCGAGTCACTGAAGGATGCTGAAGCATTTTTAACGAAAGAAAATGAAAGAGAATGGCGGAGAAACCAATTTGACAAGTTAAATAGTGAAAAGAGTACCGTTCTAGAGGAGCAATATACGATTCAGTCTCAAATAAATAGGCTTAATACGTCGCTTGCTGAATGGAAGCAGAAGGTTTCAACCTATAAGGAATTTCAGGCAACATATGTTCAGTTTCAAAAAGAACAAGAAAAAATTACTAAAGTACAAAAATTAAAAGGTTTGGTAGCTGAGCTAAAACAAGATAAAAAAGAGAAAAACGATCAGCTAAATGAATTGGAAGATTTACTGGATGAGAAGAGACGTGAAGAGAGACGGTTAGTAAGAGATTTGGAGGACTTGGAAGATAAAGTTATCTATCAAGACCGTGAGATTGAACAAATAGAGAGACAAATAAGGAATAAGTCTGATGAGCGGGTAACGAGTGAAGAGGCCTATTCTAGAACAAGGAAAGAAGTAATAAGGCTACAGGAAACTGCACAACGGCTAATCGAGAAGTTTGAGGAAGAGGCGGAACAGTTACCTGAAACAACAAAGCCACAAGCAGAGGAAATGCGAGACCTTGGAAAGACGAAATATGACAACGCGGTGAATGAAACAGGTATTGATGAAGCTGCACCGGAGAATTACAAGAAGATGAAAGAGGAATACGATCGGTCCGAAAATGAAGTGAAAAAATCAAAACTTTTATTGGAAGAATATACGGATAGAATGGAACGGCTTAAAGAAGATTTAGAAGATACCATTAACATGAAAATAATTGGTGTGAATCAAAAGTTTGTTCATTATATGTCCATGTTCGGATTTGAAGGGAAAATTGAGTGGGACATGAACACCGATCGACGTGGCCGAATTCGGTACACCCTATTCATTAAAGCGCGGAAAGAAGGCCACCGTGGAAAATTAGAAGATGTGAGTGTGAAAGCACGAGGAGGAAAAGTTGGAAAAGGTGTATCTGGTGGAGAGGAATCTCTTAGTTCCTTATTGTTTGCTCTAGCCTTGCTACAAACAATCGAAGCATCTCCGGGCTATATTGTTCTAGACGAGTTTGATAGTGCACTTGATGAGGGAAGAAAGGATAAAGTGTTTGAATTATATGAGCAGGAATTGAAGCGGAAAATGATTATTCTTACACCGAAGTCACATGAAGAGGAGTACCTTTATCGCTTTTCTAAAGCATATGTGGTGCACCATAACCCGAATATACCAAAAAGTACAGTATTTAAGGTTATGCGAGTTAATGAATGAGATGCAGGGACAGGTCCCACTCATGTCAAATAGATACATGGTGGTGTTCGTAAAGTGGAGTCCTTCTTTTCACAAGGAAATGGAGTATGTTTTATTTGGAAAAGAAAGTATCCTTTGTGATCACCATAGAAAGAAAAAAGTAACTGCCCAGCCCCGACCAAAGGTAAATGGGTAGTTACTTTTTTGAAACTTATATCTAAGGTCAGCCGCTCTTCTTTGCGGCATGTATGTTGCTAAAGAGGGTGTTCATAGCACAATAATGATAGCACTTACTTCAAACATTGTTTTGATAGGAGCCGTAACAATTATTGTGATGATAGTCTTACAAAGAAAAAAGTAACCGTCCTCCCTAGTCCAAAGGTTAGATTGGCTACTTTTAAATAAAACTTCAATACTTTAGGTCAGCCGCTCTTCATGCGGCATGTATGTTGCCTAGTCAGAGTGTTAGCAGCACTCTGACTATTTTTAGCTTATTATAATTGTATTTATATTATACATGTATTTTGTTTACTTTTGCAATAAATCTAGAATAAAACTTCAAGATCCTTAAGTTTTAAAAGGCAGCTCTCACTATTAGTAACAGTGGGGCTGCTTTTACTTTTTAATACAAACATTTTGTCAGTGTGCAATGCTTTAGCGGTCACATATTCCTCCTTTAATAAATCAATCCTACAAAATCCGCCAAAAATTTTTATTGATTTTTATGAAAATTTGAATTAGAATGTTAAATATAATAAATCAGAATATTCATTCCGAAATACGGAATGACCAAAAAGTAGGTGGAAGGGGGATTGAATATCTACAATCCAACTCATTAATTAAAGTTCTGGTTGTAGAAAGATGATAAAAGCTAAATGTATACCATTCCAGGGAGGAGAAGGCTTATGAACAAATTAATTGATCGCTCGGATGCGTTAAACTACATAAAGGATGGCGACACGCTTTTAGTCGGTGGATTTGGCTTATCTGGCACACCACTTACATTGCTAGATGAATTAGCAAATTCGAATATACGTGATCTAACTGTAGTTAGCAATAATTTGGGGGAAGTTGGTAAAGGACTAGGAAAGTTGTTAGTATCTGGTAATTTAAAGAAAGCGGTAGGATCTTATTTTACGACGAACAGAGATGCGGTTGAGGCATGGAAAGAGGGAAAACTTGAAATCGAACTTGTTCCACAAGGTACACTAGCTGAAGCTATTCGCTGTGGAGGAGCAGGAATTGGTGGTTTTTATACAAAGACGGGTATCGGTACTACGCTTGCTGACGGGAAAGAGCAAAAAGTGTTTGATGGAGAAACGTATATTCTTGAGCAAGCTATCAAGGGGGATGTATCTATTATCAAAGCTTTGAAAGCGGATACACTAGGGAATCTTATATATGATCACACAGCACGAAACTTTAACGCGGTGATGGCAACGGCAGGGGAAATAGTAATTGCAGAGGTAGATGAAATCGTAGAAGTAGGGGATTTGCATCCTTTAGAAATTGTTACACCACATGTTTATGTCGATCATGTTGTATTAAATAAATATGTGAAGAAGGGCGGTGTATATGTTGAGTCAATCTGAACGAATTAAAATTGCAAAGCGTGTAGCAGAGGAGTTATCGGAGGGGCAAATTGTAAACCTTGGTGTAGGAATACCAACGTTAATACCGGATTTTCTTGGGGAGAAGAAAGTATTCCTTCAATCCGAAAATGGATTATTAGGGATGGGACCAACTCCGGATGATGAAAATGTAAACATGGATTTAATTAGTGCAAGTAAGAAGCCGATTACGATGGAGAAGGGGGCTTCTTTATTTGACAGTTCAGATTCGTTTGTAATGATACGTGGTGGTCATATTGATGTAGCTGTATTAGGAGCTTTACAAGTAGACCAATATGGTGAAATAGCAAATTGGGCAGTCCCAGGAAAAAGCATTTTAGGTGTAGGTGGGGCAATTGATCTTGTGGCTGGCGCAAAACGAATTATTATTGCATGCACGTTGCAAGCAAAGGATGGAAAATCAAAACTTGTCGATAAATTAACTTTTCCTAGTAGTGGCACAAGAAGAGCAGATTTACTCGTTACTGAACATGCAGTATTTAAATTCACCAATACCGGAACAGAATTAATTGAAATTTTATCGGATATTAGCATGGAGAAACTAAAGGAAATAACCGGAGTTGAATTTGGATGTGACAATGTGAAAATATCATCCTCAAAAATAACCAAATAAGTTAATTTAAAGTTTTAAAAGCCCTTAAAAAATAAGATTACAAGGAGGAAAAGGATGAAAAAGTTACTTGGTTTGTTTATAGGTATGGCTGCTATGTCGCTCATGTTAATCGGTTGTTCGTCGTCTGATGGAGCTGGAAAGGATGCCGCAGCTACAGAAAGTGGAGTGCCGAACGAAATAACTTTTGGCTCAGCGACGGTTGGTGGATTTTGGTATACATTATCTGGCGCAATGGCGGATGTCATGACAGAAGTTTTTCCGGATTCATCTACTACGATTGTTGAAGGCGGCTCCGTTTCTAACTTACTTGGGCTTGGTCAAGGGGTCTACCATATAGGATTTAGTAATGGTCAAACGGTTCCAGAAGCATTAAATGGTATTGCAGCTTTTGAAGAGCCAATTGATAATGTCAGTACAGTTGCAACACTCTATCCGAATGTATTTCATATCGCTGTCCGTGCAGATTCGGATATTTACACGGTTGAAGATTTAAAAGGGAAAATAGTAAGTCCGGGAATTAAAGGATATAGCGGGGAGCTTGCCTTTCTGGATGTGTTAGAGCTTCACGATATGACTTACGATGATTTAGGTGGTGTGGAATATGTCGGAACATCTGAAGCAGCGGACTTATTACGAGATGGTCATATTGATGCAATAACAGGGATGATTTCAGCACCAGTTTCTACTTTTCAAGAATTAGATACAACACTTGGTCTTCGCTTAATCCCACTTGATGAGGAAGTTGTTGCGGGTTTACATGAAAAAAATGAAGGATATCTAGATTATACAGTTGAAGCTGGAACCTATCCGAAGCAAAAAGAAGATGTGAGAACCGTTGCTGGTTATACGGTATTACTTGTTAATGATGATTTAATGAGCGAAGAAGCAGTTTATGATTTAACAAAAATGATGTTCGAGAATCGTGATACATGGGAAACGATTTCTTCCATTATGAGTGATTTTACACCAGAATATTCGGTTGAAAATAATGTTGGTAAGTTACACCCAGGTGCGGAGAGATATTACAAGGAAGTTGGAGCCATGAAGTAAACAAATATAACGAAGAAAGGAGAGTGAAAAAATGAGTGAAAAGGATTTAATTGAAAACACGGAGACTCAAGCATCTTCAGAATTTGATGATGATGGTATCCCCAACGCAAAGGTAAGAAACTTAAAAGGCTCCTTTAGTACCGCTATTTCGATTGTTGCCATTGGAATGTCCATTTTTCATCTTTACACGGCATTATTTGGTGTATTCGAATCGATTTTGCAACGATCCGCACATATTGGATTTGCTTTGATTCTAGTATTTGCTATCTATAAACCTAGTAAAAAAGCTTCATCAGGGGAAAGAGTTCCTTGGTATGATTGGATTTTAATTTTATTGACCATCGTATCTTACTCCTACTTTATCTTTAATGCCCAAGAGATTCAATCTCGTATGAGTTATATTGAAGCACTGACACCATTCGAGATTGCACTTGGTATTATAGCCGGTCTAGTCCTGATTGAGGCAACAAGGCGCGTGATAGGAAATACACTAGTCATTCTTGCATTACTCTTCTTGGCTTATGGCTTCTGGGGGCATCTATTACCTGGTGCGTTATCCCATCGTGAATTTACAACGATGTGGATCATTGATCACTTGTACTATACAGTGACAGGGGTTTTTAGTACCCCACTTGGCGTATCCGCAACGTTTATCTTCTTATTTATACTATTTGGGAAGTTCCTAGAAGTATCTGGTGCAGGGCAGTTCTTTATTGATCTGTCTGTTGCTGGAATGGGGAAATATCGTGGTGGTCCTGCAAAGACTGCAATTATTGCTAGTTCTATTCTAGGAACCATTTCTGGAAGTGCCGTGGCGAATACGGTAACAACTGGGACTTTTACGATTCCTCTAATGAAGAAAACGGGATATAAGAAGGATTTTGCCGGGGCCGTTGAATCGGTGGCATCCACTGGTGGGCAAATTATGCCACCAATCATGGGAGCATCCGCCTTTATTATCGCTGCCTATTTAGGTGTCCCTTATATGGATATTGCGATTGCGGCCATTATTCCAGCACTACTTTATTATTTATGCTTATATGTTCAAGTTGATTTACGGGCGAAACGGAATGGTCTAGTAGGTTTGGACAAAGAGAAGTTACCAAGTACTTGGGGAGTATTCAAAAAGGGGTTTATGTTTTTTGTTCCTCTTGTACTGATTGTTGTTTTGCTAGTTGCTGGTAGTTCTCCGATGAAAGCAGGATTGTATGCCATTATTGCAACAGTTTTAATTGCTGCGATTAGTAAGGCTAGCAGACTTTCATTTAAGACGATTATTAAAGCGTTAGATTTAGGTGCTAAGGCATCCCTTGAAACAGCAGTAGCCTGTGCAGCGGCAGGGCTAATTATTGGAATGATTAGTTTAACTGGTATCGGTTTGAAATTTAGTAGTATTATCATTGATCTATCGGGCGGGATTTTAATTTTAACTCTTATTTTCACGATGGTTACTAGTATTATTTTAGGAATGGGTCTTCCGACGGTTGCCGCATATCTAGTTCAAGTACCATTGACGATTCCGGCATTGATTGAACTAGGAGTATCCCCATTAGCTGCCCATATGTTTGTATTCTATTTTTCTGCATTATCAGCTATTACTCCACCGGTGGCATTGGCGGCCTTCGCAGCAGCAGGGATTGCAGGTTCTGATCCGATGAAGACGGGGTTAACAGCAGTAAGATTAGGGCTTGCAGCGTTTATTGTCCCTTTTCTATTCGTGTATGGGGAAGAACTCTTATTAGTTGGTTCGGCACCAGCAATTTTGCTATCGGTCATCACTGCAACGATAGGGATTATTGGAATTGCATGCGCAATAGAAGGGTGGTTGTTACGTCATTCGTTTTGGTATGAGAGAGTCATCTTATTTATCGGTTCACTACTAATGGTCATTCCTGGAATTTATACAGATGTCGCTGGGGTGATTATTATGGTCGCTATATATCTATTCCAACGTAACTTCCGAAAAGATCTACTAATTACAGAAACATATGAAGATGCAAAGGAGATGTATTAATGAATCAAGTAACCGTAGTCGGATCAGGCGTAATGGGAAAAGGAATTGCATATAGTTGTGCAATTGCCGGGTATACCGTTTTCCTAAATGATATTAGTGAAGAGATCCTTCAAAGGGCTAAGAAGGATATTACGCATTTGTTAGAAACTAGTTTTGAAAAAGGATATGTACGTGAGGAAGTCTATCAACATGCTTTAGGCAATATTCATTATGAAGCGGATCTTGAAACAGTAGCGAAAGATTCTATCCTAGTCATTGAGGCTGTATTAGAAAAAATAGAATTAAAGATTGATGTCTTTAAGAAATTGGATCAAATTTGTAAGCCAGATACGATTTTGGCAACTAATACTTCCACGATGAGTCCAACGGAAATTGGTGCGCAAACGTCACGACCAGATAAAGTTGTCGCGATGCATTTTTTTAACCCGGTACACAAAATGAAATTAGTGGAAATCATTCGTGGTTTGGAGACATCGGATGAAACGGTCGCCTATGTAAAAGAAGTTGCTTCCAAATTAAATAAAGAATCGGTGGAAGTAAATGAATTTCCGGGCTTTGTAACATCAAGAATGAATTGTTTAATTGGGAATGAAGCGATGAACATGTTGATGGAAGGCGTGGCTAGTGCAGGGGATATTGATAAAGCACTGAAACTAGGGTTGAACCATCCAATGGGACCGCTGGAACTAGCTGATCTAGTAGGCCTTGATACGCGATTACGGAATATGGAGTATTTATATGAAACATTAGGTGAGAAATATCGACCTTGCCCACTTTTAGTGAAGTATGTCAAAGCAGGTAGATTAGGTAAGAAAAGTGGAAAAGGATTCTATGAATATAGCTAGGAGGGAAACGGATGGAACCTGTCAGTTATGTCGACGTGGAAATTCAACAAGGTATTTATTTTCTTACTTTAAATCGAATTGAAGCACGAAATGCGCTTGATGCTAAGATGTTAGCCGAAATTGAAGGCGCATTAGATGAGGCGGAGAAAAGCCAAGATGTGAAGGTAATAGTTGTTCAAGGTGCAGGTGGGAAGTCATTTGCTGCAGGTGCGGATATTAAACAGTTGCAAGCCAGAAAACCGCTAGAGGCACTTGTTCCGGGGATGCAAGGACTTTACCAGAAAATCGAGAACTGTAGCAAGGTAACGATTGCCGCCGTTGATGGATATACATTAGGCGGGGGATGTGAGCTTGCATTAGCTTGTGACATACGAATCGCAACGAAAAATGCCAAGTTTGGCTTACCGGAATTGAATCTGGGAATTATTCCTGGAGCTGGTGGGACACAACGGCTTGCCAGAGTCATTGGAAAAGGCCGGGCGCTGGACATGATATTAACAGGGAAAATGATTGATGGTGAAGAAGCAGAAAGAATTGGTCTAGTTACCTATTATGTCGAGCGTGAGGAATTGAAAGAAAAAATAGAAGAAGTTGCTAGTCAGATTATGAGGAAGGGTCCAGTCGCCATCCAATTAGCGAAGCATGCAGTCCATAAAGGCTATGACCTCGATATGGAAACGGCATTATGGATAGAGAAACTATCCCAGTCGATAGCTTTTGGAACAGAGGATAAGCAAGAAGGGACAACAGCTTTTATCGAAAAAAGGCAAGCTGAATTTCAAAATAAATAAGGGGAGATGCAGGATATGAATTTTGAATTTGCTGAGGATATTAAATTTTTAAAGGAGAATGTAAGGAAATTTGTGCGAGAAGTTGTGGAACCAGTAGCAATGGAAATCGAGGAAAAAGATCATATTCCGGAACATATCGTTGAACAATCGAAAGAAATGGGGCTATTCAGCTTAAGTATACCAGAAGAGTATGGCGGACTTGGCCTTGATATGGTCGGAAAATGTGCTATCTATGAAGAACTTGGTAAGACACATAACGGGTATACAACACTAATCGGAGCACATACTGGGATAGGTTCTGTCGGAATTGTGGAACTTGGTACAGAAGAGCAAAAACAAAAATATTTGCCTAAAATGGCATCAGGAGAATGGATTGGAGCATTTGCCCTAACCGAACCAAGTGCGGGCTCTAATGCTGCTAATCTGAAAACTACTGCAGTTCGAAAAGGGGATAAATACATTCTAAATGGCTCGAAACACTATATCACGAACGCCGTAGATGGTCATGTTTTCACCGTGATGGCCGTAACAGATCCTTCAAAAGGAGCAAAAGGAATTACATCTTTTATTGTTGAAAAGGACTTTCCAGGATTTAAACTCGGTAGTGTGGAACAAAAAATGGGCCTAAGGGGTTCCCATTCTGCAGAGCTATTTTTTGAAGATATGGAAGTTCCAGCTGAGAATGTCTTAGGGGAAGAAGGAAATGGATATATTAATGCCTTGAAGATTCTTGCAAATGGTCGTGCGGGTTTAGCAGCACGCAACCTTGGTTCATGTGAAAGATTGCTAGAGCATTGTTTGTCCTATGCTAGCGAACGAGAACAGTTTGGAAAACCAATACTAGAAATCCAAAGCGTGCAAAATATGTTAGCTGAAATTAGCATGCAAATTGAAGTATTACGTTCCATGACTTACCGGGTTGCTTGGATGACAGACCAGAACCAACGTGTCGTGAAAGAGGCAGCAATTGCCAAACTATTTGGTTCAGAGGTTTACAATAAAGTTGCAGATCTCGCGGTACAAATTCATGGGGGAATTGGCTATATGAAAGATTATCCGATTGAAAGATATTATCGTGATGCAAGAATTACGAAAATTTATGAAGGTACCTCTGAGATACAACGGAATATTATCGCAAGTGAATTAATCCGAAGTCTAAAGAAGAAAGAGGTTAAATCATGATGAAGAATTCCTATATTATTGGCTCTGTCCGAACGGCAATTGGAAAAATGGGAGGGACGTTAAAAAACGTTCCCGTCGATCACTTGGCGGAAAAGGTTATTCGTGAAGTGCTCCAAAGATATGGTCCAGAGGTTGCAGTTGATGAGGTCATTCTTGGACAAGCAAAACAAAGCGCGGACACATCAAACTTAGCAAGGTTAGCTGCTTTACGTGCTGATTTACCTGTATCTGTTACAGGTTACACTGTTCATCGTCAATGTGGGTCAGGGTTGCAAGCAATTAATAATGCGGAAATGCAACTAAGGATGGGGTTATCCGATGTAGTTGTTGCAGGTGGAGCAGAAAGTATGAGTACTGCACCGTACTATATTCGCAATGCACGCTATGGTTACGGGGCAGGAAATGGGCTACTGCTCGATCCAAATACGGAAAGTCAACCGTGTTCACAGCCAGTGGAGAAATATGGGAATTTGACAATGGGACTAACGGCAGAGAATTTAGCGGAAAAATATAATATTTCCCGGATAGAGCAAGATGAATTTGCCCATCGTAGTCAGGAATTAGCGGATCAAGCGATTAATGGAGGTAAATTTAAGGAAGAAATCGTTCCGTTTGAGGTAAAAGAACGTAAAAAGACGATTTCTTTTGAAAAAGATGAACATCCACGACTTTCTTCGGTTGAAAAGATAAGCACACTTAAACCTGTCTTTAAAGAAAATGGTTCCGTTACCGCAGCGAACTCCAGTGGCAGAAATGATGGTGCAGCAGCAGTATTAATGATGAACGAAGAGAAAATGAAGGCGTATGGTTTGAAACCAAAAGCGAAAATTATCGCTCAAGCAGTTAGCGGTGTTTCTCCTGAAATTATGGGGATTGGCCCTGTAGAATCCACTCAAAAGGCTTTAAAGCAATGTGGTTTATCCATAAATGATATTGGTTTAATCGAGTTAAATGAAGCATTTGCAGCGCAAGCATTATCCGTTATTAAAGAAGCGGAAATGGATATAAATCGTGTGAATGTCAATGGTGGAGCAATCGCCCTCGGGCATCCAATTGGCGCAACAGGAGCCATCTTAATGACAAAATTACTTCATGAAATGGAACGTAGAGGTGAGAAATACGGTCTTGTTACCCTATGTATTGGTGGGGGGCAAGGAATATCTACTATAGTTGAGTATCTTCCATAAAAAGGGAGGAAGCTGGCATTTTTTTGCCAGCTTCCTATGAATTAGGTAGTAAATAGAGGAATTTACAACCTTTACGGATTTCTAATGAGAAGGGGAAGAATTTTCATGAATAAGAATACGTAAATCAAAGGAGGAAAACGAACTGAAAAGACATATTGTTCAGATTCTCCCGATGTATCATCCAGATGGGGAAAAATTATTAAATCGCTTAGCGAATGTGACTAAATTTGCTGACTTTAATGAAAAGGAAATTATTCATTTTTTAAAGAATCATTCTGTTGAAGGCATTATATTAAGAGCACCTGCCCAAATTACGCCAGCTATTCTCGATGCATGTAAAAATGTAAAGGCAATATCCGGAGCGGGTGTTGGTCTTGATAACATAGATGTAGCCTATGCAACAGAAAAAGGAATTAAAGTATTACATGCACCAAAACTTAATAGTCAAGCAACAGCAGAACATACAGTAAGTTTAATTTTAGCAACCATGAAGAATCTCGTAGCCTTTCATCAAGAAACGAAACAAGGAAATTATAATTATCGTGACGGAAAATATACGCTAGAAGTTCATAAGAAGAAACTTGGGTTGATTGGGTTTGGGACGATTGCTCAAAAGGTAGCGAAAATCATGAAGCTTGGTTTTGATATGGACGTCACTGCTTATGTTCGTACGATAAAACCCGAAAGACAGGAGAACGCAGATACAATAGGGGTAGAACTTACTAAAAGCATGGAAAAGGTTTTTCGTGAAAGTGATGTGATTAGTTTACATATCCCGTTAACCGATGAAACGTATGAGTTAATCGATAGAAAATATTTCAATCTGATGAAGCAAAGTGCCGTTTTGATTAATACGTCACGCGGTGGAATTATTCACGAAAAGGATCTAGCGGACGCGCTAAAGAAAAAGCAGTTTCTCCGTGCGGGGATGGATGTTTTTTCGATAGAACCTCCCTCACCTAACCATCCATTTTTTGAATTAGAAGAAGTGATTGTAACACCACATATAGGTGGAATTAGCGAGGAGGCAGCCAAGACTACATCAACAGTAATTGTGGAAAATCTCTTAAAGGTATTGAATGGGGATAGGGTGCCTACGATTGCGAATGAAAAACAATTGATCATGAAGGGGATGGATGCTTTCTAATTTATCAGTTGGGATGAAGAAAAAACTTCTGATGAAAGTCTCCTTTATCACCTTATACAATGGGAGAGGAAAGAAATGAGGTAATCCGTATGAGCCAGAGCCTTGTAAAAGCGATAAAAATATTAGATTGTTTCTCTACAAAAGCTGAATTATCCCTTATCGAGTTAGTAGAATTGTCTGGTTTACCCAAAACGACCGTGTTTCGCCTCCTATCATCATTAGAAGAAACAGGGTTAGTGGTAAAGGTGAAGAATACTAGTCACGATGTTAAATTTCGCTTAGGTCTTAAACTGTTGGAATATGGTAATTACGTAAATGAGCAAATTGAATATCGAAAAATAGCCTTACCGCACATGATGGAGCTAAATGAAACATTAAATGAACTTGTTCACTTGACGGTAGTAGAAAAAGAAGAGGCTGTCTATGTAGAAAAAATAGATAGCACCAAACCGGTTCGTTTAGTCATTGAAAAAGGTAGAAGATCTCCTCTTTATGCTGGGTCGGCACCGAAATTATTACTAGCGGCTATGGATGATGCAGTCATTGATTCATATCTTGAAAAAGTAACGATAAAACAAATTACAAAAAACACGATTCGTAATGTAGCTGAATTAAAAGAGGAAATTCGCAAAATTAGAGAACAAGGTTATTCTTTTAGTCGTTCCGAGCATTTTAAAAATACGATGGGATTCTCTTTTCCAATTTATGATCGGAATGGGAATACAATTGCGGCAATCGGAGTAAGTATTTCATCAAACGACTACTCAGAGGAACGCGGAAAAGTCATTATAGAAAAGACGAGAAAAGCAGCACGAAATATATGGAAAGATATGGGGTGGGACCCGGATTCTTGTCCTTCTAAGCTAATTTTTGGAAATAGATAATGATTTTACCCCACCTCATGCTTCTGGGGAACAAAGAAGGTAGGTCGTAAAGACTCGATAAGTGCAACTAACCTTCAGTGGGGGATGAAGGGAATCCCCCACTAATGGAAGTCTTCTTTATCCTAAATCATGTCCTGTCACGATAATATAACCGACAAGAAAAATGTTTAATACGATAATGACACCTGTGATAATCCAAGCTAGAACCTTTACCCAGTTACTGTTGGCGAAAATCCCCATTTTCTCTTTGCTGTTTGTAAAGAGAACAAGGGGTACAATGGCGAATGGCAGCTGTAGGCTTAGAATAACCTGACTCCATAACAGAAGGTCAGCTGTTCCACGAGAACCGGCAATCCATGTAATGATAAATGCTGGAATAACAGCAATCAATCGAGTGATGATCCGACGAAGCCACGGTGAGATGCGGAGATGAATAAAGCCTTCCATTACAATTTGTCCGGATAGCGTTCCAGTAATGGTAGAGTTTTGACCCGAAGCAAGCAGGGCAACTGCAAACAGTGTACTTGCTATTCCTACGCCGATTGTTGGGCTTAAGAGTTTGTAGGCCTCTTCAATTTCGGAGACTTGACTACCTAAGCCGTGAAATGCAGAAGCACCGAGAATTAGGATTGCTGAATTGATTAAAAATGCTACAGTTAAGGAAAAAGTAGAATCCATAACTGAAAATTTTATTGCCTCTTTCTTGCCATTATCGTCCCGCTTGTATTGGCGAGTTTGTACAATGGAAGAATGAAGGTATAGATTATGTGGCATAACCGTTGCTCCAAGTATACCTAATGCAATAAAGAGCATTCCCGGATTTGTCACAATTTCCTTGCTAGGGATATAGCCTTCCAGGAGATCGGCAATAACTGGTTTGGACGCAATCACTTCAAATACAAAGACACCGAAAATGGTTACCATTAGGACGATGACAATGGATTCGATTATCCGGAACCCCTTTTTTTGCAGAAGTAAAAGTAAGAGTACATCTAGCGTTGTAATGAGAATCCCGACCGTCAAAGGAATGCCAAACAGCAAATTTAATGCGATAGCTGAACCGATTACTTCCGCTAGATCTGTTGCAATAATAGCAAGTTCCGTTAAGATCCATAGCACAAAGGCTGTCTTTTTCCCTGTCGCGTCCCTTGTTGCTTGGGCGAGGTCACGACCTGTCACGATTCCCAGTTTAGCTGATAAAGTTTGTAGCAGAATGGCCATTAAATTTGCAATCAAAATGACGGACAATAGAGTATATCCAAACCGTGCACCGCCGGCAATCGATGTGGCCCAGTTTCCGGGGTCAACATACCCAACGGCAACAAGGGAACCTGGTCCCGCGAATGCAAAAAATTTACGCCAAAATCCAGCATTTGCTGGAATCTTTACGCTATTATTTACTTCCTCCAGACTAATATTTGAACTTTGTTTTAACCAACCGCCTTTTTTCTCTTGCTGTTGTTTATCCTTGCGCATATTTATCCCTTCTAAGAAAAGTTCTAGTATGTTAATTAGGTTTGTTTAAGGCAAAAGTACTATAAAATTAAAAGTTATAAATTATATATACCCTTTAATTTACCCATTAAATCCCGCATTAGTCACAACATCATTTTTATTACGAAATACTTTTTTTCGGTCATCATTCAAAAAAACGTTTGATTTAGGATGGAATATTGAAAGAGTAAGGACAACGGTAACGTATGATAATAACCTTATCGTAAAAATATGTATGGGTAGATCATATATTGTTAACTGTACATAAAGATGCTATAATTTAGGCACAAAAATGAACCGAGGAGATGCTTTTTTTGCCTGAAATTCGCCCGATAAAGGAATTAAGAAATACAACTGAAATATCTGAACTGTGTCATCAAATCAAGGAACCAGTTTTCATTACGAAGAATGGGTATGGTGATTTAGTGATTATGAGTATGGAAACTTATGAAGACTCGTTAGGAAAGCTAGAATTATATCAAAAGTTAGCTGAGGGAGAAGCACAAATTGAAAACGGGGAAAATCTTCTAAATGGTGAAGCAGTATTTAAGAACTTGAAGAAAAAACATGGTGGAGAATAAGAGAAAAAGCCAAGCACGATCAACATGTTTGGCTCTTTAACAGTTGTATTGATTAGATTTTGACAAGGAGGAACTGTTTCTGTCCTTTTGTTAAAGTTCAAACTCCTTAGCCAACAACCGCACCACATTCTTCCTATTTTTAATTCCAGAAACATTCGGTATCACCATAATTTCATCGGCATCATAAGCTTCAGCAATTTTTATCATTTCTTCTTTTGCGTGTTTGGCTGTTCCAACGATCATTCGCTTTCGGTTTCCTTTTACTTTTTGTGCTTCAATAGAGCTAAAGCCACGTTTCTTTGCTGTTTGAACAGATGGGTAATAAGGTGGTTGGTTATCTGATTCAATAAAATGTAACCATAGATCAAATGCTTTTGCTAGATCCTCCGCTTCCTTCTCTGTTTCCCCAACTACTGCAAAGACAGCAACAATTGTCTTTGGTTGTTTTAGAAAAGTGGAAGCTTGAAAGTGATCACGGTAGCTCTTTGCAACTTGGGTTCCTTTTATTCCAGGCTTTGTGAAGTGTGCAAACACATATCCTAAGCCTAGTTTCGCAGCAACTTCCGCACCTTTTTCACCAGTTCCGAGCATCCACATTTCAGGTTTTGTAGGAACTTTTGGAGTGGCAATCAAGGATTGAAAACGGTGTTCGTCTTCTATATTATCGGTAAAATATTTTTTCAAATCCATTACTTGTTGTTCATAGGATGTTTTCTTAGTCTTCCCTTCATTCAATGCTTGGTTTACGATGCGAAAACTTGGTGATCTACCAATTCCAAGGTCCATTCGATTGGGATGAAGAGCTTCCATCATTCGAAAGTTTTCCGCGACTTTGTAACTACTGTAATGTGGAAGCATGACACCACCTGATCCAATGCGTATGTCATTCGTTGAGGATGCCAAGTGCATCATCAACATTTCCGGACTGCTATTCGCTACAGAATCTACAAAGTGATGCTCGGATACCCAAAATCGTTTGTATCCTAGTGCTTCTGCATATTTTGCAAGTTCTGTCGTTTCCCATAATGCATCATGTGCGTTGTTGCCTTCATCAATTGGTGAATAATCTAATATGCCTAAAGAAATCATGGTTGTGTGCTCCTTTTTACATAGCTTTATTCTATGTTAACGCATTGAAAGAGGGCGGACAATGAAAAAGAGCCGTGGTTCCTTGTTCCAATAGAAGTAAAGGATCCTAGGTCAGAACATATAATAAATCTTGAGGTGATGTTAAGATGAATCCTTTAAGCGAACATACAAAGCAAGAATTATTTCATGCTCTTAATGGAAAACAATCTGGAGTTTTTGTTGTGGATGGTAAGTTAATTTCTATTGAGATTGAAAATAATGATTTGAGTTCACAAGATGATTTAGGGAAAGAAGATTTATCCCAAGAAATTGAGGAATACCCGGAGCTAAAAGAATCATTGACCAGGTATTTAGATAATCCAGGTATGAAACGATACACTGGTAGTGAGCCCAGGCAAAAGCGTTATGAGAAAAGAAGATAATAGGGAGTATTAAGTCCTTTTTACGGAAGAATTCGAATGATGTTTGGATAATATCCAACAGTTTTTCTTTGAGCAAGGAGCATGAAATGAATTTATTAGGAGATTATGAGCAATTCATTCTAAAACATTTTCTGCACTGTCCTAATTCTATAACGGACGATTTATTCGAACTTACTTAAATAAAAAGTCACTTTAGCTAAGTACCTAAAGTAACTTTTGGGTTTGTATAATATACGGATATACCGGGGTAAATGAACGTACTACAACGATTTGACCCCCAACTCTTTTACCGTTTCTCCTTCAATTAGTACAGGTTGATAATAGTGTTCGTTTGGTAATTCCTTCTTACCTTGTAATTTCTTAATGACCCAATTTGCTGCATCACGTCCCATTTGTTCTTGCGGGTGTGTTAATGTGGTTAGTTTGATATTAGCATTTTTGGTGATATAGGAATTATCTTGACCAATAATGGATAGTTCTTCTGGGATAGATATACCAAGTTGTCTGCACAAATTTGCCACTATAAACCCTACTTCATCGTTATAGCAAACGATTGCTGTTAAGACGTCCCTATTTTTATTTAGAAACTCCTTTAAGTTCGCGTATAAGCATGGCTTCGTCTCTGTATCGTACGAAAAAACATGCTCAGGTTGAAATTGTAGCTTGGCTTCCCCGAGAGCTTTTATATAGCCTTTCATTCGAAACTTTCCTTGTAAATCATCCGTTTTTGAAATTAACCCAATTTTTGAATGACCTTTTAATATTAATTCTTTTGTTGCCAGATAGCCAGACTGTACGTCATCGAGACATAAGAAAGGAACATCTAGTTCTTCATAGTAAGCATTGATCATGATGAACGGAATATTCTGTTCCATAAATGATAGGTAATAGGCGATATTAGGATTGTATAAATTGCTTTTCGTAGGTTCGACAATCAAACCGTCCACTCCAAAGGATAGCATCATTTCTAAAGCTTTTTTTTCTTGTTCTACATCGTTATTTGTACTAGCTAATAGCAATGAGAAATTATCCTCATTTAATCTTCCTTCAATTCCACGAATAATGGACGGGAAAATGTAATCTGAAATATAGGTCGTTATTACACCAATTGTTTTATTATTGGAATTTCCGCCAGTTCTGGATTGATATTCATTACTAACATACGTACCAGATCCTTTTTCACTTCTTAGAAATCCTTCATTTGATAGTTCTAAAATAGCCTTTCGAACAGTATGTCGACTTACATCGTATATTTCTTGTAAGGATGATTCAGTAGGAATTTTTTCTAATACGTTGTATTCTCCTGAAAGTATTTTACTTTTTAAATCATCCTTAATGACTTGATATTTGGGTTTCATGTTGCTCACTTCCTTTATTGTTCACATTTCGATGGAATTATTCAAGGTGCTTGTCTGTACATATTTTGCCATAGTTTTCAAGTAATGAAAAGAATTAAACTTATTATTAAAGAGTTTATACTCAATCTTACTTTTCTGTGATCTTATCAATCTTGTAGGGAAAATACCTTAAATTTTAACAATTAAAGAGGGGAGTAGAGAAATTCCGGCTCTAAACTTGTGTGTATATAAAATAATTATATTGACAAATGTACGTACAACATTCATACTGAAATTGTAAAAGAAAATATAAATTGAGTAAAAATTAAAGCGCCTTCTTTTGTCCGTGGTTTTAAAGTTGTGTTAGAGAGGGGATTAACGTGAATACAAATCAAGTGAACATCAAGAAAGCGATTACTAAGGGAGAAACCTCACTTGGAATCGAATTTGGATCTACACGTATAAAGGCAGTATTAATAGATAACCGTTTTGAAACAATTGCATCTGGAAGTTATGAATGGGAGAATCGTTTGGAAAATGGATTTTGGACGTACAACTTAGTGGATATTATCACTGGTTTACAAACAGCCTATAGTGAAATGAAGCAAGAAGTTGAACGGAATTATGGAGTTACCATTCGGACAATTGGTTCTATTGGGTTTTCAGCAATGATGCATGGGTATATGGTCTTTGACAAAACTGGTGAACTACTTGTTCCGTTTCGTACTTGGCGTAATACAACAACTAGCGTTGCAGCAAAAGAACTAACTGATTTGTTTCAATTCAATATACCCGAAAGGTGGAGTATAGCTCATCTCTATCAAGCAATATTAAATGAAGAGAAACATTTGTCACGTATTGACTTTATGACTACTTTAGCTGGATTTATTCACTGGTTACTTACTGGAGAAAAAGTCATCGGTATTGGAGATGCTTCTGGCATGTTCCCAATTGATGAATCAACGAAAGATTACAATGAATCCATGATTAAGCAGTTCGATGAAAAAATATCTCATAAAAATTTTCCTTGGAAGCTTAAAGATATTCTTCCTAAGGTTTATAACGGGGGAGAGCAGGCAGGTAAATTAACTGAAATTGGAGCAAAAATCCTAGACAGATCACAAAATTTACAACCAGGTATTCCACTCTGCCCTCCTGAAGGTGATGCGGGAACAGGTATGGTTGCTACGAATAGTGTGAGGAAACGTACAGGAAATGTTTCAGTAGGGACTTCCGTTTTTTCCATGATTGTATTAGAGAAGGAAATATCAAAAGTTTATCCTGAAATTGATTTGGTTATGACGCCAAATGGAAGCCCGGTTGCAATGGTTCATGCAAATAACTGTTCAAGTGATCTTAATGCTTGGCTTGGATTGTTCCGTGAATTTTCTGAGGCAATGGGGCAAAAGGTGGAATCTAATCAATTATTCGAGGTGATGTTGAACAAAGCTTTGGAAGCGGAACCAGATGGTGGTGGTTTGCTTAGCTATGGTTATTTATCGGGTGAAAATATAACAGGTTTGGCAAAAGGACGGCCATTGTTTGTTCGCTTTCCGGAAAGTAACTTTAACTTAGCTAATTTTATGCGAACACATCTTTTTACGGCATTTGGAGCCTTGAAAATTGGGATGGATATTTTGACGAGGAAAGAAAACGTTGCCATTGATGGTGTTTTAGCTCATGGTGGTTTATTTAAAACACCTGTAGTCGGACAAAAGATTGTTGCAGCTGCAATGAATGTTCCCGTTTCTGTAATGGAAACAGCTGGGGAAGGTGGTGCGTGGGGAATGGCGCTACTTGCTTCTTACATGTTGAATAGGGACATAAATGAAAGTCTAGAGGACTTCCTCGATGAAAAAGTTTTTAAAGGTGTCGAAGGGAAGGGAATTTATCCTGATGGGATTGACGTTGAAGGATTTGAAGAATTTATCAAGCGATACAAAAAAGGTTTAGTGATTGAAGAGGTTGCTGTAGCTAATTTGATATAAGAAGAAACGGGAGGGATTAATGTGTTAGAACAATTGAAGGAAGAAGTATTTCAAGCCAATTTAGACCTGCCAAAACACGGACTCGTAAAATACACATGGGGAAATGCAAGTGCTTTTGATCGAGATAGCGGATTGTTTGTTATCAAACCGAGTGGTGTGGATTATAAAACGATGAAAGCTAGCGATATGGTAGTTGTTGATCTAGGGGGAAAAGTTGTGGAAGGTGAGTTGAACCCATCATCAGATACTCCAACCCACGCCGTACTTTATAAACATTTTCCCGAAATCGGTGGTATTGTTCACACTCATTCCACTTGGGCAACGATTTGGGCTCAAGCTGGTCTTGATGTTCCGGCGATGGGAACCACTCATGCAGACACATTCTATGGGGCTGTACCATGTGCTCGCTACTTGACACAAGAGGAGATTGACCGTGGATATGAAACGGAAACAGGTCATGTCATTATTGAAACATTTGAAGAGCGTGGGTTAGATGTTCTTGCAGTTCCGGGTGTTTTACTTCACGGCCATGCTCCATTTACTTGGGGGAAAGATGTTCAATCAGCAGTAATGAATAGTGTTGTACTAGAGGAAGTTTCAAAGATGAATTTATTTGCACGTGAATTAAACAGTTTTGCTGAAGAGTTACCACAAAGGATTTTAGACAAACATTATCTACGGAAACACGGAAAAGATGCCTATTATGGACAAAAGAAATAAACGAAACTATTAAACTACGAAAAGAGGATTATTATGTCAACAATGGAAAAAAAGGAATTTTGGTTTGTTGTAGGTTCGCAACATCTTTATGGAGAGGAAGCATTGGCTGGGGTTAAAGCAAATGCACAAAAAATAACGGATGCCTTAAATGAAAGCGGTACTTTACCATATCCGCTTGTATTGCAAGATTTAGCTGTAAGTGCGGAACAAATCACAAACACGATGAAAGAAATTAACTATCGTGATGAAGTTGCAGGTGTTATTACTTGGATGCATACTTTTTCACCTGCAAAAATGTGGATTCGTGGAACAAAATTATTACAAAAACCGTTGCTTCATTTAGCAACACAATTTAATGAAAGTATTCCATGGCAAACGATTGATATGGATTTTATGAATCTAAACCAAGCAGCTCATGGTGACCGTGAATATGGTTTTATCAATGCCCGTTTAAATAAACAAAATAAAGTTGTTGTCGGATATTGGGAACGACCTGAAGTGAAACAGCAAATCGCGGAATGGATGGATGTTGCGGTTGCCTATAACGAAAGTTTTAACATTAAGGTCGCTCGTTTCGGTGATAACATGCGTAATGTTGCGGTTACGGATGGAGATAAGATTGAAGCACAAATTCAATTTGGTTGGACTGTAGACTACTTTGGTATTGGAGACTTAGTTCAATACGTCAATGCTGTTAAAGAAGAAGAAATTGATGCTTTATTTGCAGAATATGAAAATCTTTATGAATTTGATTATGGCACATACAGTAAGGAAGACTGGAAAGCCAGCGTAAAAGTACAAGCAAGCTATGAAATTGCGATTAAACGTTTCCTTGATGATGGGGGTTATAATGCCTTCACTTCGAACTTTGAAGATTTATACGGTATGAAACAGCTTCCTGGTCTTGCAGTACAACGTTTGATGGCACAAGGATATGGCTTTGCTGGTGAAGGTGATTGGAAAACGGCAGCACTTGATCGTTTACTCAAAGTAATGAGTCATAACCAATCAACAGGTTTTATGGAAGACTACACATATGAATTAGCTAAAGGCCAAGAATCTATCCTTCAATCACATATGCTTGAAGTAGACCCAACTTTAGCAAGTAACAAACCAAAAATTATTGTATCTCCATTAGGGATTGGTGATCGTGAAGATCCTGCACGTTTAGTATTTGATGGAAAAGCAGGGGATGGTGTCGTTGTTTCCATGGCTGATTTTGGTACTCATTTCAAACTTTTAATCAATGAAGTTTCTGCCTTTGAGCCAACTACTCCAGCACCAAATCTTCCAGTTGCTCGTGTGCTTTGGGAGGTAAAACCAAACTTCCATGATGGGGTTAAAGCGTGGATTGAAAATGGTGGTGGTCACCATACAGTTGTATCACTTAATTTAACAACAGACCAAATTGTAAGCTATGCAAAACTTGTTGACTTGGAATACGTAGTGATTAAGTAATGGCCTTTTTCTCCAAGGAGGTACTACCTCCTTGGAGGATGAAAATAGGTATTCCGAGGGTTAAAAATAGAAATAGAAACCATTAGATATTAATAAGTCTCTTTCTACTTGTAAGCGCAATCGCTAAACTTAAGGGAATATGAACGCGCTTAATATCAAAGAAGGAAACGAAGGAGATACGGATTTAACTTAATAAATAATCTAGTATGAAATACTAGCATGTATTTACAGTAAGAAAATATTTTGATTGTTTTTTAAAGTCGAATTTTTATTGGAGAGATTTAAATAAATATTACCCTTGGGGAGGGAATTTTTATGGTTCATGAAAAGAAAATATCAAGTGGCTTTATTTATTTCTTTGGAGCTTTTGGAGGCATTCTCTTTGGTTATGATATCGGCGTAATGACAGGCGCTTTGCCTTTTCTACAACATGATTGGAATCTTCAAAACAATCCTAGTGCTGTTGGCTGGATTACCTCTTCGTTGATGTTAGGAGCTATTTTTGGAGGTGCCTTGGCCGGTCAACTTTCTGATCGTCTTGGACGGCGGAAAATGATTTTAATATCCTCTATCATTTTTGCTATCGGATCCATTTTGGCAGGAATATCTCCTCACAATGGGATCATTTTTATGATTTTTGCTCGAATTTTATTAGGATTAGCAGTTGGTGCTGCTTCTGCATTGGTTCCAGCTTATATGTCAGAAATGGCACCCGCACGTTTACGTGGACGTCTGTCAGGAATTAATCAAACCATGATTGTTTCTGGAATGTTGCTATCGTACGTCGTTGCTTTTTTATTGAAAGACTTACCGGGAACAATGGCATGGCGGTTGATGCTTAGTTTGGCTGCTGTACCTGCTTTGATCCTATTTATTGGAGTGTTAAGGTTACCTGAATCACCACGTTTCTTAATTAAAAATAACAAAATTGATGAAGCACGTAAGGTATTAAGCTTTATTCGCCCTAACAAAGAACAAATTGATTCTGAAATAATGCAAATTCAAGAAACTTCCAAACAGGAAACAAATGTAAATCAAAAAGCATCATGGGCTACACTCTTAAGTGGTAAATACCGCTACTTAGTAATTGCCGGTGTGGGTGTTGCCGCTTTTCAACAATTCCAGGGAGCAAACGCAATCTTTTATTACATTCCTTTGATTGTGGAAACTGCAACAGGAAATGAAGCCAGCTCCGCTTTGATGTGGCCAATTATTCAAGGAGTTATT
The DNA here is from genome assembly GCF_042678465.1 of Oceanobacillus caeni. Taxonomy (NCBI): domain Bacteria; kingdom Bacillati; phylum Bacillota; class Bacilli; order Caryophanales; family Bacillaceae; genus Oceanobacillus; species Oceanobacillus caeni. Next base: position 144,993 of record NZ_JBHTKV010000003.1, read on the forward strand.
CTTGTACTAGGTTCATTACTATTCCTACTGATAGCTGATAAATTTAATCGCCGTACTTTATTAACAGTAGGTGGAACGGTTATGGGGCTATCCTTTATTTTGCCAGCGATACTGAATTTATTAATTCCTAATGCAAGTCCGATGATGATCGTTTTCTTTTTAAGTATCTATGTAGCATTTTATTCTTTCACATGGGCACCTTTAACGTGGGTTATCGTAGGAGAAATTTTCCCACTGGTCATTCGTGGGCGCGCTTCAGGATTAGCTTCATCGTTTAACTGGATTGGTTCCTTCATGGTTGGATTGCTATTTCCAATCATGACCGCTTCTATGGCACAGGAAGCTGTGTTTGCAATCTTTGGGGCAATTTGTTTACTTGGTGTCTTATTTATCCGGATACGTGTTCCTGAAACTCGAGGTCGCACCCTTGAGGAAATTGAAAAAGTCGGAGAAAGTAGAAAAGCAAAGGGGAAAAGTGCGTGAATAGGCCATGAGTCATGAGGACGGGTCCTGTGTCCCCGTTAGATATTACTTTTGATGTAAAGAAGGGAAAACCATGCAAGTAAAACAGGAAAACTTTGGGGAACTTAATAATCAGGCTGTATATTCTTTTACAATCAAAAATGACAGTGGTGCCGAACTAACCTGCATCAATTACGGATGCATTATTACTAAAATGATAGTACCGGACAAACAGGGTAATTTTGAAAACGTTGTCCTTGGATACGATACATTTGAGGAATATTTGAATGATTCATTATACCTTGGGGCTGTTGTTGGTCGCGTTAGTGGGAGGATAAAAGGCGCGCGGTTTGAATTGGATGGGCATTCTTACACACTTGAGAAGAATGAACAAAATAATCACATTCATGGTGGTATAAAAGGATTCAGTCGTGTTATCTGGGATGCCGAGGTGTTTAAAAAGGAAAACGAAGCTGGTGTTCATTTCAAGTATTTAAGCCCAGATGGTGAGGAAGGGTATCCAGGAAATGTAGCAATAAAGGTTACCTATACATTAAATAATGATAATGAACTAGTCATTACTTATGACGCTATTACAGATAAAAAAACACCTCTTGCGCTGACAAACCATTCTTATTTTAATTTAAGTGGCAACCTTAAACAGGATATTTTAAATCATACACTAAAACTAAAGAGTGATAAATTCTTAGAACTGGACCAAGAATTTATTCCAACTGGTACCATGTTAGATGTAAGCAATACCCCGTTTGATTTTACCGAGGAGAGGACCATTAAATCAGGTGCTGTCTCCAATCATCCGCAAAATATTCTAGTAGGGGAAGGTTATGACCATCCATTTCTTTTAAGTAGAAATCATGACGAAGAAATAATACTGAAGGATCCTGAAAGCGGAAGAATACTAATTGTGGAAACAGACGAGGTTGGTGTTGTTGTCTATTCTGGTAATTCAATAAGTGATAAAGGCTATATCCGAGATGTTCCATCGAGGAAACATCTTGGGATTTGTCTTGAAACACAAGGTCTTCCAGATGCTATTCATCACCCTACATTTCCATCAATAATTATTAATAAGGAACAAAAATATAACTCGGTAACAAAATACAAATTCGGTGTTGAGTGAGCAATGGGGAAAGATCCCTTGTCCTGTTTGGTGAATTACCAGGCAACTGATGCATTATTCTATTTGTTCATTTGAACTGGATTGATTAGGCAATTAAAGCAACTACCAAAAAAAGAAGTAATCACCCTTCACCATGCGGGGTAATTACTTCTTTTTAGTACTTACATTCATCACGTCTTAACTGGCTGTAAGACCCTACGTCAAGAATTCGAGTTAACCAAGAAATCTAAGTGGGGTCGGGCAGCCAGTAGCGCCCTGATAAGTTCAACTAACAATCAGTGGGTGATGCAAGAAACCCCCCACTGATTGAGTTTCACTTTATAGTTTATTAGCCACTATTTTGTTGTCATAGTTACCGACCTGTTTGAGTGTGATGTAGTTTTACAGATAAAACTAGGACACGAAGAACCCTAGCTCTATTTCACCCACTCATTCACCAATTCCTCGTTATCCTCAATCCATTTTTCAGCACCAACCATTGGATCCTCTCCATTTTCTTCTGCTTCATTCACATAGCTCATTAACTCACCGACCGATTGATCATCCATTTTCCAGTTTTTTATCCATTCACTCACTTCTGGAAAGTCTTCAGCAAATCCAAGGCGGGTTGCATGGTAAATCTTTTCGACTCCTCCATAGACTTCTTTAGGATCTTCCAAATATTTTAAGTCTAATTCGGAGAAGACGCGATGTGGATTCCATAGTGGTGCAACAATGGGTTCTTTATTTTCCGTGGCAGCTTCTATTTCTGTTAACATTGCAGGTTCTGAACTGGAAAGTAACTCGTAATCCAGATCATATTCCTCAATGACTTCTTCAGTAACAAGCATGGTACCTGCACCCGGGTCAAATCCGGTAATCTCTCCTTGGAATAATTCGCTATTTTTCTTCAAGTCTTCTATACTATTGATCTCCTCTAAATAACTAGGAACAACTAATCCTACTTTCGCATTATCATACCAAGTTTCTTCAGAGAAGTTAACCTTATCCTTATACTGTTCCACATATTCTTTATCTTGAACAGGTAACCACACTTCCAAATTAATATCTAATGCATCATTTTCCAATGCAGCCATTTGGGTCCCCATATCAAGCAGGTGAAAATTGACCTCATAACCTTTTTCTTCAAGAATAACTTTCCACATATTCGTAACAGCTATATTTTCTGCCCAGCTGATTTGCCCAATATTAATGGTCTTTTTTGACGCAGTATCTTTTTGTTTTGCTGATGTTGTGCCGTCTCCCCCTCCACAAGCACTAAGTAGCATCATAAGTACGATTGTGATAAGCCATATTTTCCCCTTTTTAAAATACATGTTTAAGCATCTCTCCCTTTAAATTATTTCTATTCTTTTGGTATAAATGTATAAATTTCCTCTGTTCGAATACTTTCTACCAATTTTTCAAGCCAACGGTAGTATACTTTTGATTGATTCAATAAATCATAATCTTTCTTTGCCTCGTTACGAATATCATTAGAGATAGACTCATCTTCATAAATCTCTAGTAAAAGTTTCTCTGCCTTTGCTATAGCTTCCATGTTTAATTTCACTTCACGTTCCCACATTTGGCAAAAATAGGCCATAAAGGAATGGAAAAAATCCTTTTCCGCTGCATACGTATGTTTTCTTGTGCCACGTTGAAATCTTTTCTTTACCATTTCAATTTGTTGTAGTTTACGAACATTGGTACTCATACTTGGTTTACTCATACCTAATTCTTCACGCATTTCATCCAAATTCATTTGATCTTTAAAATACATCGTGGCATAAATTCTTCCTGCTGCGGGAGTAACTCCATATAAATCCATTGTTTCGGAAATTGCTTCTATCACTTGATCTTGCGCATATTCTAACTTTTCTTTTGCCCTCTCATTATGTGCTTTATCCAATATAAATCCTCCAAATAAAAACGTTGTTCATTAAATTAAATTTTTTCTTAACAAACTTAATGTTAAACAAAAATAAAAATATGTCAAATGCTATATCTGGGGAATTATCTGAAAAAAATTAACTTTTCCCTTTGACAAAGGAAAATGGCTTATGTTAAATTAAATTTGTTCGGAACGTTAAATTTTTTCTTAACAAAATTAATCATTTTAATATGGATGAGGAGGGGATAGATTGGATATCAAGAAAAACTACATAAATGGCGAATGGGTTTCTGCCCTCTCTGGTGAAGTAAGAGAAATTATTAACCCATATAATCAAGAAGTCATTGCTGTTGTTTCGGAAAGTAAGGAAGAAGATACAAAACTAGCAATCTCTGCTGCAAGGGAGGCATTTGATCAAGGCGAATGGTCGAATACGTCCGCTACAGAACGTGGGCGTATCGTTGCTAAGATTGCACAGTTAATTGAAAGGGATAAAGAGGAATTAGCGGAGATGGAATCCCTTGATACTGGTAAAACAGTAGAGGAAAGTCGTGGTGACATGGATGATATTGCTGGTGTCTTCCGCTATTATGCAGAAATTGCTGATAAAGATGGAGGGGAAATCATTGATTCTCCCATTCCAAATACCATCAGTAAAATAGTGAAAGAGCCTGTTGGGGTTTGTGGACAAATAACTCCATGGAATTATCCATTATTACAGGCCTCATGGAAACTAGCACCAGCATTAGCTGCGGGAAACACGTTAATCATGAAACCAAGTGAGATTACTCCACTCACTACAGTGAAAGTTTTTGAATTAATGGAAGAGGCTGGTGTACCAAAAGGGGTTGTGAACCTCGTACTTGGTGCCGGCAATACAGTTGGTGCAGAACTTTCTGCTAATGACAATGTAGACCTTATTTCTTTTACCGGCGGAATCCAAACTGGAAAAGGGATTATGCGGGCGGCTAGTGGCAACATGAAAAAAATTGCACTTGAGCTCGGTGGAAAAAATCCGAATATCATTTTTGCGGATGCCGATTTTGAAACCGCAGTTGATCAAGCATTAAATGCCGTATTTTTCCATGCCGGTCAAATTTGCTCAGCTGGTACTCGTGTCATTGTCGAAGAATCGATTCATGACAAATTTGTTGAGGCACTTGTGGAACGCGTGAAAAACATCAAGCTTGGAAGCGGCTTTGATGAATCAACCCAAATGGGACCACTTATTTCAGAGACTCATTTAAATAAAGTCATAAATTATGTGGAAAAAGGTATCAAAGAAGGCGCGAAAGTAGCAGTTGGTGGAGGACGTCCGACTGACCCAGAATTGCAAAAGGGATTTTTCTATCTACCTACTGTTCTAACTGACTGCACAACGGACATGGATGTCGTACAGAACGAAGGCTTTGGTCCAGTTATTACCGTAGAAAAATTCTCAACAGAAGAAGAAGCTATTAAACTAGCAAATGATTCAATTTACGGATTATCTGGTGGAGTTTGGACAAAAGATATTGCCAAAGCGGAACGTTGTGTTTCTAAGATGCGCATGGGAACCGTTTGGATTAATGAATTTAATGTTTACTTCCCTCATGCACCATGGGGAGGCTATAAACAATCTGGTATCGGTCGCGAATTAGGAAAAACCGGTTTAGAAGAATACCAAGAAACCAAGCATATTTTTCAAAATCTAGACCCACAGCCGAATAATTGGTTTTAATAGAGTTCGAGTTTAAAGGAAAATGAATGAAGTTCACATTTTATCCCACTTCAAGCTTTTGAGGAAACAAAGAAGGCAGGGGGAAGATCAACTGCCCTGATGAAGGAAGTCTTCTTTATAAGTTAAATTTTAGGAGGAATAAACATGAGTTTAAACATGAAAGTAGAACATATGCATAAGTTTCATCAATTTGAATTACCAACTGCAATTAAGCACGGAATTGGTTCTATTAAGCACGTTGGGGAAGAGGTTAAAAATCTTGGGGTTACAAAAGCACTACTCGTAACTGACCCTGGAATTTATAATGCTGGCGTAACGAAACCAATTGAAAAGCACTTAAAAGAGGCTGGAGTGGAAGTGGTACTTTTCAATAAAGTAGAACCCAACCCTCCTGTACGTCTCATCGCACAAGGATTTGATTTGTACAAAGGGGAAAATTGTGATGGATTAGTTGCGGTTGGTGGAGGAAGCTCTATGGACACAGCGAAGGCAATCGGTGTAGAAGCAACACATGAAGGCTCCGTACTGGATTACGAAGCAGCGGATGGAAAAAAACCATTAGAAAACCGCATTCCACCATTAACAACGATACCAACAACTGCTGGAACTGGTTCAGAGGTTACGCAATGGGCAGTTATCACCGATGAAGAGCGCGAATTTAAATTCAATACGGGTGGTCCATTAATCGCAGCTCATTTAACGATTATTGATCCGGAATTGCATGTTTCCATGCCGCCGCATGTTACGGCAATGACTGGTATTGATGCCCTGGCACATGCAATTGAATGCTACACCATGCATTATGCACAACCAGTAACAGATGCTGTTGCATTACTAGCGATGGAATATGTCGGAAAGTACATCCGCCGTGCCTATGCGGATGGTGGCGATATTGAAGCACGTTATGGAATGGCACAGGCAGCAATGCTAGCAGGATTATCTTATGGCAGTGAATCTGCAGGTGCAGCACATGCGATGTCCCAGACATTAGGTGGAATTATCCCAGTTGCTCACGGGCAATGTGTTGCCGCAATGATGGGGCCAGTTATGGAATACAACTGGAAAGGTCATCCAGCTAAATTTGCCCGTATTGCACAAGCTTTAGGCGTGAATACATTTGGAATGTCAACCGAAGAAGCAGCAAAAGCAGCTGTCAATGAGGTTTATCAATTAGTAGAAGATTTAGAAGTTCCGACACTAGAAGAACAAGGTGTATCACCAGAGATGATTGATCGTTTAGCAGAAGAAGCAATGAAGGATCCGCAAACGATCGGGAACCCAAGAGACCTAAACGTAGAAAATTACAAATGGATTTATAAACGTTGCTTTAATTTAACACCGAAAACATTATAAGAGCCATGGAGTGCCTGGCTTATTCTGAATTTCAAATAGATGGTGCAATACTTTTAGTGAGAACTAGAGTAATGCACTTTCTTTTTTTATGCTTTCCATAAGGATCGGAAGTATGGGATTCATTCTTTGATGACTTACCGAATGAGAGATCTTTTTCTAGATACGGTCACTCATTTGCATGATGAGTGACCAAGAGGGTACTTTTTATCTGGGTTCGGTCACTCATTCGCATGATGAGTGACCAAAGGGGTACTTTTTTTCTGGATTGGGTCACTCATTCGCATGATGAGTGACCAAAGGGGTACCTTTTTCCTGGGTTCGGTCACTCATTTGCATGATGAGTGACCAAGAGGGTACTTTTTATCTGAGTTCGGTCACTCATTTGCATGATGAGTGACCAAGAGGGTACTTTTTATCTGAGTTCGGTCACTCATTCGCATGATGAGTGACCAAAAGTGAGATCTTTTTCCGGATTGGGTCACTCATTTCCCAAATAGATAGGTGACTAAATGCTAGATGCAGGACTTCTCCCATGAATACGTTGCTTCCATAATTTGGCCGCTAGATAAAATTGAAAAACATGGTATAATAACGTTTTATTCATAAAAAGAAGGAGGATGCCGCATGGCGAAAAAGTCTTTAGTTGTAAAACAGGAAAAGCCACAAAAATTTGCAGTTCGTGAATATAGTCGTTGTAAGCATTGCGGCAGACCACATAGTGTGTTGAAAAAATTCGAATTGTGTCGGATCTGCCTTCGTGAATATGCAAATAAGGGTCAAATTCCTGGCCTAAAAAAAGCAAGCTGGTAATTTAATGAATTAATTTTTCCCTATAAGGGATGTTTATATAAATCATTTCGTTAAGCCTTGATATGTCTTCAAGGCTTTTTTTAGATGCTTGACAGAACACCCCTTTTTAATTAGGTGATGAAGGCAAGCCTTGAGTATTTTTTAAGAGATAAGAATGTATAAAAATTTAGCTTATTAAATCTTATCATAAGGAAGGCCACGTCCAGCTCCAGCGCTAAAGCCGTAGCGAGACTTCCTTCACCTCCGTACGATAAGTCAACATCGACTCACTCCCGTTCGTCGTGTTTCCTTTATCTCCTACGGCTCAGTCCAGTCCGTACGTCGTTAAACGGGCGCTTGCGCTTTTGTTAAATGTATAAATGATTGTGTTCGAACTCCTTCAACATGGAGAAAAACTTCTTCCAAAAACGTCCCATTCAACTTGAAGTCTGGTATAAAAAACGAGGCTAGCCTGTAAAAGAAAAGGACATTACATGTTATTTTGATCAACTATGTAATGTCTTTTTGTATATGAAGTATTTCTATTTTGCCATGTTTAACAATTGTAATAAATTGTCAGAGGCAGATTTGTAATCTTCTCCTTGAATATCATCTTTTATGTTCTCGATGATCGTTGTTGCATCCGGGTTAGTGACTGTCAGAACTTTTACATTGCCGTTGAATAGCTCATTTACCATAGCTTTTGCCTGGGATAAATTATCATGATCATCATTTTTAGGATTGACTCCATCTGGTTCTCCTTTTCCAGACATACCTTCGTCTCCGCTAAGTAAATTTCGTTGCATATTATCGTATTGATGATTGGTAGTTTCGGCTTTATTTCTAGCTAAAACGATTGAATCGTCAATTACGAAAACTTTAATACCTGTAATGCCTTCTCCTTTTAAAATGGACTCAAAATAGGAAGAAACGCCACCCTCATGGATTCCAGAGCTACCAATGGAACTGTAAATGTTTTGTCCTATTCCATTGTATGTATTTCCGTGAAGGTTTGTTGTCCTGCTTTTAGCATCGGTTTCACTTGGAATGATATCAGGATTTGATATATCTCTGTTTCCATGATCAGGATTTGCTGTGTTACTAACATTTTCAGTATTGTTGTTACTGTTATCGTTATCACCATGTTCTTGGTTATCGTTGTTGCATGCGCTTAAAAGCATGCTAATAACGATTATCACCATTGCAATTGTTATTTTCATTTTCTTCATTGTTTGTTACCTCCAAATTGTAATGTAGTTAATCATTAGGTTACCCAAAAATTATTAATGTATGAATGGTTATTTTTGGTCCATACTACATTTAAAGTAAGTAGGTTAGGAGGAATATTCTGTGACAAAGGATAATGAAAATAAAACATCTGAGGAAGAAAGAATATCCAGACGAAGGTTTATCAAAAGTTCAGGTGTAGCAGTTGGTGGACTAGCAGTTGGTGGTGTAATTGGAGGCTTGATTCCTTGGCGTACTGAAGATAACAAGCAACAGCGCCAAGCTGCAAATGAAACCAAAAACTATAACCAAGCCTTAATGTTTTTTAGTCAGGCCGAATTTAAAACTGTGGAAGCAGCTACCGAACGTATCTTTCCAAAGGATCATAACGGTCCGGGGGCAAAGGACCTTGGTGTGCCGTTTTATATTGACCATCAATTAGCGGGATCTTATGGATTTAATTCAAGAGATTATATGGAACCTCCTTTTTTTCATGGCGAAAAAGAGCAAGGTTATCAAGGCCGGTTAAAACGTCGGGAAATTTTCCGCGTAGGATTGCGGGAACTGCAAAATTATTCCCACCAAAAATATAAGAAGGAATTTAGTGAACTGTCGACAGAGGAACAAGATGACATCTTAAAAGATTTTGAGTCCGATAAGGTAAAACTTTCAACTATTTCTGCTAGCGGATTTTTTAATATGCTTCGTGGTGTAACTTTGGAAGGGTTGTATAGTGATCCGCTTTACGGTGGAAATATTGATATGGACGGTTGGAGAATGCGTGACTATCCGGGGGATCAAATGAATTATCTCGATGTTATTGAAGAGGGCTTTAAAAAAATTGAGCCTCGAAGCTTACGTGATCATATGTAATGATCATTATTTGTTGTAAGAATATATGAAAAATAATTTTGTAAATAAGGTGGTTTAAAACGTATGGTTAAAAAAATGCCAAAAACGGATGTTGTAATTGTTGGTGTTGGGTGGGGAGGAGGTATTATTGCCTCCGAATTAACGAAGCAGGGACTTTCTGTAGTTGGTCTAGAGAAAGGATTAGAGCGAAGTACCGAGGATTATTATATGGTGCATGATGAATTAAGGTATGCACTGCGTTATGAATTGTTCCAGGATTTATCTAAGTCCACACTGACCTTTAGAAGTAATGAAAAAAAGCGCGCTTTGCCAATGAGACATTATGGTTCATTTTTAATGGGGGAAGGAGTCGGTGGAGCAGGGGTACACTGGAATGGACAGACATATCGCTTCCTTCCTTATGATTTCGAAATTCGTAGCCAAACGGTGGATCGTTATGGGGAAAAGAAAATTCCTAAAGGGATGACTATCCAAGATTGGGGCATAACGTATAATGAATTAGAGCCTTATTACGACAAGTTTGAAAAAATGGCAGGTATCTCAGGAGAAGAAAACCCACTAGGGGGAAAACGTTCCGATAAATATCCGACTGGGCCAATGAAGCATTCCCCACAAATGAAGATGTTTACAGAAGCAACAAAAAAGCTCGGCTATCACCCATATACCGTTCCATCAGCAAATTTATCTGAACCATATACAAACCCAGATGGGATATCTAGAGCAGCTTGTCAATATTGCTCCTTTTGCGAACGATTTGGCTGTGAGTATGGAGCAAAAGCAGATCCTGTTGTAACGGTTATCCCTGTTGCTAATAAAACAGGAAAATTTGACTTGCGCACACATTCATGGGTACGTCGAATCCTACATAAGGATGGAAAAGCAACAGGTGTACTATATACCGACTTGACGACCGGAGAGGAAATTGAACAACCAGCGGATGTAGTTGTAATAACGAGCTATGTATTCAATAACACTAAGCTATTATTAACATCCAAAATTGGACGCCCTTATGATCCAGCTACTGGTACTGGCGTAATCGGTAAAAATTATGCTTATCAAGTCGTTAAGGGTGCGGCAACTGGTTTTTACGATGACATGGAGTTTAATAATTTTGCTGGCGCGGGAGCGTTGGGAGTAGTAATTGACGATTTTAACGGTGATAATTTCGATCATTCCGACCTTAATTTTATCCATGGCGGCTATTTAGCATTAACTCAAACTGGTGCAAGGCCGATTCAAAACAATCCAGTTCCTAAAGGAACACCTTCTTGGGGAGCAGAGTTTAAGGATAAATCACTAAAGTATGCTAATCGCTCACTATCTGTCGGTGCAATGGGAGCAAGTATGCCATTTCGCCATCATTACTTGGATCTCGATCCAACATATAAGGATACGTTCGGAGACCCACTCCTTCGCATGACATTTGATTTTGAGGATCAAGATCGGGAACTGGCCAAGTTTACAGCTAAAAAGGCCAAAAGGATTCTTGAAGAGATGGGTGCTGATCATGTGGATGCTATGGAAGAACTTGGACCATATGATATTACTGTTTATCAATCAACTCATAATACAGGCGGAGTAATAATGGGAGACAATCCAGATACGTCGGCCGTCAATAACTATTCACAAATGTGGGATATGGATAATCTATTTGTTGTAGGTGCATCCTCTTTTCCACATAATAGTGGTTACAATCCAACGGGAACGGTTGGGGCATTAGCTTATCGAGCGGCGGAAGGAATTATGACGTATTCCAAAAAAGGCGGTCAACTAGTATAACAAACTATAATAAAATCATCCGCTGATGATAAGCAAGTCTGCCTGTTTCAAGCAAAAAGTCCACGGATATTTTTTCCCATTTTTAAAACATAATAGAACGGGTCCGAAAATTTCCACGGGTCCGTTCTTCATTTACTTTACTGGGGTTTGTTCGAGCCTCTACTTTACCGCGAATCTCACTAAAACAAACGAAGGAGTTACCGTTCATGGCAACTCCTTTCGACTTTTAACAATCATCAGCTTTATAATGGTGTAATGGTGGGGGAATTAGCCATCCCTTTTCTTTATTTAATCGGAGTGCTTTAACTCCGAGTGCTGCTTTTTGAACATGAAACTGTCCAAACATCGCGGCAATGTCTTCTCTAATGGATTGCCCTATAATCGTACTGCATGCGACCAATCCTGCTGCAATATTTTCTGATAACATCGCGGCAATTTCTGGGTCAGTAAAACGTGCGCCAGCTGGAATGTCTTCTAAGTGGGCTTTAGGTCGTTCGGGTGGACTTGGAGGTAATCCAACTCCATTTTCTTTTAATAACGTTTCAATTTGTTGGATTTCTTGCTGGCCATTGTTAATAGTTTCCTCAAGCAACTTTAACAAATCTTCATCACCAGCATGATTTAGGTGAGTTTGATAACCTGCAATTGCTCCTTTTGCCGTTAATAAAAAGGACCATGTACCAAATACTTCCCCATAGTGCATTGGTTCATCTTGGGGATTGCCACTTAAAATTCCCATCTTCATCCTCCTAAATAAATTCATGATAGTGCCACCTTTCTTTTATGCACCAATTGTTATGTTTCACAAAATGGCTTATTTCATACACCAAAAGGGAAGTTCCTCGCTCCAGTCCAAGTTTTTAAAAATATGTTCAAATGTCCGCCGATAAGTGACTTAAGTCCCCATGGATAATTAATGAATACTCGTACAAACTACATCTATGGAGAAATATACTCGAAAGTTATGCGTGTAGGTTAAAGGAGGATTCACGAACATGCTATTTGAAGATCCAGTGTTGGCTAGCAGATTTTTAACATTAATGACTCTTACTTTTCACATCATCTATGCAACCATTGGGGTTGGCGTGCCCTTGTTTATTATGATTGCACACTGGATTGGAATTCGAAAAAAAGATGAACATTATATCATCATGGCGAGGCGCTGGTCGCGTGGTTACATGGTGACAGTAGCGGTTGGGGTTGTGACCGGTACGATTATTGGACTTCAACTTTCACTACTTTGGCCAAATTTCATGGAAATAGCGGGACAGATTATCGCCTTACCGCTATTTATGGAGACCTTTGCCTTTTTCTTTGAAGCGATTTTCTTAGGAATCTATGCCTATACGTGGGATCGCTTTGATGATCAGAGAAAACACTTTTTATTATTAATTCCAGTTGCCATTGGTGGTGGAATGTCTGCTTTTTTTATTACGATTGTCAATTCGTTTATGAACACACCGACAGGATTTGAGATGGTGAATGGCGCACTTGTTCACGCGAATCCGGTTGCGGCCATGTTTAATCCGGCCATGCCAACGAAAGTATCTCATGTCGTGGCAACCGCCTATATGACTGCCGCATTTTTATTAGCATCGATTACCGCATTTAAGTTATTAAAAGGTTCTAGACATGTCTATTATAAAAAAGCTCTATACTTAACGATGAAAATTGGACTGATTTTTTCTATTGCATCTGCTGTTATTGGTGATTTTTCCGGGAAACTTCTTGCTGAATACCAACCAGAAAAATTAGCTGCAGCTGAATGGCACTTTGAAACCGAGGGAGAAGCACCTTTACTCATGTATGGTTTCTTGGATGAAAATCAAGAAGTTCACTATGCTATTAAGGTTCCCTATATGCTAAGTATTCTCGCGCATAGTAACCCGACAGCGGATGTGATAGGATTGAATGAATTTGACCCAGAAGAAACCCCACCTCTGATTATCCATTACTTCTTTGATTCCATGGTGACAATTGGTGTGTTTCTTTTGGTTCTTTCCCTTATTTATTGGATGGGGATTAGACGTCACTGGGCCTTTGTAAAATCTACATTCTTTCGCTGGCTGATTGTATTAAGTGGACCATTAGCCTTTCTTGCAATGGAATTTGGCTGGTGGTTAGCTGAAATGGGAAGGCAGCCATGGATATTACGGGGGATTATGACGGTAGAAGAAGCGGCAACATCCAGTGATTATGTCAATGTCATGATTGTTTTATTTGCTCTTTTGTATATCGTTTTAGGGGTCGGAACCGTTGTAGTGTTACGCCGAATCTTTAAAAATAATCCAATTGAAGTAGAACTAAAAGGGAATGATTCACCATGAGTTTAGAAATTTTAGGAATAACAGTGCTTTGGACATTTCTCTTCGGTTATGTCATTATCGGATCCATTGATTATGGTGCGGGATTTTTTAATGCGTATAGTATTATCACAGGGAAGCAACATATTTTATCAAGAATTATTCAACAGTATTTATCTCCAGTTTGGGAAATTACCAATGTGTTCTTTGTTTTCTTTTTCGTCGGTATCGTTGGCTTCTTCCCACAGACTGCTTATTACATTGGAACGATTTTTCTTGTTCCGGGGAGTATCGGATTAATCCTTTTGGCCATTAGGGGATCTTATTATGCGTTTGAGACATATAGCTCTAGGGGGCATAAAGGTTATGCATTTATGTATGGATTAACAGGGTTATTAATTCCGGCCTCCTTATCGACTGTTCTGGCGATATCAGAAGGAGGATTCGTTTATCTAACTAATGGGAGTCCAGTGTTAGATTACGCGGCGCTTTTTACTAGCCCGTTATCATGGTCCATTGTTGTGTTAAGTATTGTAGCAGTATTGTATATTTCGGCTGTTTTTCTTACGTGGTATGCCAATCAAACGGGGGATGTAGAAGCAACCAATCTAATGCGAAAGTATGCGTTAATTTGGGCATTGCCACTCATCATTACCGCTGGTGGAATTGTCTATGAGTTGAGTTTTCATAACCCGGAGCATTATGAGCGAATCGTTAACCTGTGGTGGATGTTTGCGGTATCCTTCCTTTTATGGATCTTAACCGTTTGGTTCATTTGGAATCGAAAAAACTATGGAACAGCGGTTTGGCTTTTGATTGGGCAATTTATGTTTGCTTTTTATGCATACGGCATATCCCATTATCCATATATACTCTATCCGATTTTGACCATCCATGAAGGATTTACCAACCGTGCCATGGCTATTTCTCTAGTTGTCGTTTTTATTCTGGGATTTGCATTGCTCCTCCCGTCGTTGTATCTCGTATTTAAATTGTTTTTATTTAATAAGGAATATGTACAGGGAAAGTATAAAAAATAGGAGTGACACCCCTTATGTTCGAGGATTTTTTAATTTTTATTGCACCATTTCTTGTGGTCATCGTTTCCATCATTCTATCCTTCTTGGTTGCTTCAGCTGATTCGCCTGAATTGGAGGAAAAAAATTAATCTATCATGATCAATAATTTTTACCCATTAGGATACATTACCAATAGGAGGTGCTCACAATGACAAATAACAACAAAGAGAAATTAAATGAAAAGATTAACGTAAAACTTGGCGGCATGGAGCTTTATGGAACAACATCCAATGCTGAAGTTGCTGGATACAAAACTTCTGGAGATATTGAAAACGCTGGACAATTAGATAAAGGATTCCAAAGAGTGGAAGAAGAAGATATTTCCGCGACAGCTTCTGTTAAAGAAGGGGAGCAGGAGGAATATTGACGTAGATCCACAGGAATGTCTAGACCCCGCCACTCGATTTGCGGTTTGCGCCGAATACTGATATCAAGCGTATGTCTGCTGATATCTCAGTGCCAATTACCGATATCAAGCGCATGACTACTGATATCCGAGAGCTGAATGCTGATAAAAAGCGTCCGACTGCTGATATCCGGGTGCCGATTACCGATATCAATCGTCCGACCTGCTGATAAACTAGTGCTGACTACTGATGTCAAGCACATGTCTGCTGATATCCAGCTCCTAAGCAAAAGGATTATTGATGATGAAAGGAGGAGCTGTTGATGCACAGCTCCTTTTACCATAATCCGCCGATTGACTTCATGTGCCCATCATCAATCTTTAATCTTCAATCCCAATAACGATGCAAACTGGATGGCTTGAAGGGAAGATACTTGGCACCCTCTCAAATTATCAATAGAAACAATTAAAGTCTCAAAATATGATGAGCTTATATCGATTCCTTTTAATGATGTATCCTCAAAACTTGCCCTATTCAAATTACAAGAAAGGAATTCAACTTTTTTTAGTTTACAATCATAAAAGTCGGCACTTTCTAATGATACATCTTCAAATATTAATTTCTCTAACTTTGAATTCCCAAACATCGCCATATTTAAAATGGAATCTTTAAACTTAACATTGCCAATGTACGACTCGGTTAGATTGCTCCCAAGAAGTTTGCAATTATGGAATTCGACTCTATTCATAAAAGCATTGCCTAGATTTGTATTGGAAAGATCGCAATTTTCAAAGCGCACATCGGTAATATCGATTCTGCTGAAGTCGGTATTCATGAATTTGCAGTTTTTAATTACACAATTGTATAATCGTACTCGTTCAAGGGTTTCATTGGAAAACTCAGAATCCGTGATAAGACTCATTTCAAATTCTGGATCTATCTCATTATAAATATCCGCAAAATTTCTAGGTATTAAATCATGAGCTATTTTAGGTGCATCTATTTTCATTTCGATACCTTCTTTCGGGGGAGATGTCTTTTGGAAGTATATCATACCCTAGTTAATAGAGGTGACTTTGTAGTTGCTTTTAGAGAAATGACAAAAACCCATTGTATTGCTAGTAAGATTTACTTTCGGTGCTTCCCTGATAGCACGGTTAATTTTTTTTGAAAAATTTTTTAACTTTAAAAGGTAACTCATTCTCCCGACAAGTACTCACCGGATCTACATTCCGTTTAAACGACAACTCATTCTCAACCTTTTTCAATAAAATAACTACCCAGACTCATACTGAAATCCGGATAGTTATATTTGAATTTACCATTTATTGAGATTGGGAAGGGTCCTGCCCCTCTGGTTCTATTTACCGCGAACGATAGTAAAAGGGACTTATTTTTTCCTGATGGTCGTATTTTTTCACGATTAGATATACTAAACAAAACCAAGCAACTGAAATACTAACGGCACCGATTGTATCAGATAAATAATGTGCTTCTAGGAACAAGCGGCTTAACGCTACGCCTATAATTAGAAATACACCGATTATGGATAAAACCGTTTTTAGTAAATTACCTTTTATTAAACGAAATACGAGATATAATAGAAACAAAAGTAAAATGGTGCTTCTCATCGTATGACCACTAGGGAAACTATAGGATGGGATTTCCAGTGAAAAGTTGAATACTTCGATGTTACTAACATCGTTACCCGGACGCTCCCTGTGAAATAATATTTTTAGAAGAAAGTTTAAAACCACTCCACCAACTGATAATGATAAAAAGAATATCGTGTGATACCAATCTTTTTTTAATACAAAGAGAGCGGCAATGACCAATGTAATGAATAAAATTACTTCACTAGCCCCTATTAGGGAAATAACATTCATTATTTTAACGATTGTCGTTGTCGAGATATCATAAACCCAATTTACAATATTCTGATCGTAGTTAGTTCCCTTTTCTCCTGTAAAAATAAATGTAATGGAAAAAAACACAATGATAGAAATGAACATGATGATAAGTATCGACTTGTTTTTCATGAAATACTCCTTACGCTTTATTAATTGAACGTACCCTATCATATATTTTAAGGATTTGTTAAGTCAATGGTTATGGCGTTAAGGGTTCTGTCTCTGTTATGGGGGGATGAAGGAAAACCCCTACTGATGGAAGTCTTCTTTACGAAATTAAACTAATTTGTGTAAAAACAGCATTTGGAAAATGTATCAGAGGACTTATCTTTCCCCGTCCCAATTAATGTAGCAGTGTTTTTCGCATTGTAAAACACTACTCTTTGTTTTTAGAAAGCTTTGATTGGAGGAATAGACCTATCCACATGGTTCCCCTAGCTAAAAATAAAGAATCTGGCACGATAGCCAGATTCAAAATTAATCCATTTCCAACAAATCCTTCACCCGCTTCACATAAGGTTCCTTATCATATGAAAAATACAACATACTGGTTAACCGAATTGGATCACCAAAGAAAAAGCGTTCATACTGGATCTCGCGTGTGCCGAAAGCGCTCATTGTCATATCCCAAGCTAGGCGGAAAATCTTAACACGTGATTCAGCATCATCGGCTTTCGATTGCAAATATTGATCCAAATCTCCCCTAAGTGATGATTGAAATGCTTGTTCTGTTGGGATGGACATTAATCCACTAGCCCCAAGTTGCTGGATAATTTCACTGAATCTTGCATAGACACGTGGGAATACAACACTAGCTACTTGTAACGTTTTTCGATCGGGTCTTATAAATCCCCATTCATCCAGTTCAGCTTCCACTTCCGATTTGATAACCAATGCCTTCATCGTTTCCAATGCAACAATGATTTCAGACGCCTTTTCCTGAACGTGCTGGTATTCACCAATATGGATTGTATCAATGATGGATTGAACCACACCTAGGACAAATTCGATTTTCACAATCTGTCTGGATACGGATTGGTGCAATGTAAGCGGAAGAAATGAACTAGCAGTAATGAAAGTATTGGAGACTTCTATATTGTTATAATAAAACACACGCTCCCACGGAACAAGCACGTTATCAAAGACTACAAGGGTATCCATTTCTTCATAACGGGAACTTAATGGATAGTTAAATGTAGAATCCCCACCAACAAATGACTCTCTACAGATAAATCTCAGTCCCTTTGTATTATTTGGGATAGCAAATGCAAAACCATTGGCCTTATCTTGTACTCCGCCATTTGATAACACCACGATTTCGTCTGTTATCCCACCCTGTGTTGCCAATAGCCGTGCTCCCTTGATGATAATGCCTTCATCGTTTTCATCCACGACTTTTGCGGCAATTGGCCCATCGTCTAAATCTTCAAAGTAAAACTGTCCACGATTGACTTGAGGATTTACAAATGTATGTGTCATGGATAAATCTTTTTCGCGGGCATATTCATAAAAAGATACTAGATGTTCGGGAAAACAGTTTTCTTTTCCTTTTAAAAAGTTTGCAGAAGATGCAAGTGCCGTCACCACGGTATTCATATAATCCGGACTTCTTCCCATCATGCCATTAGTGGATTGGGCCCATTGTTGAATCATGTTGCGTCTTTTCATTAGATCCTCTTTCGTTTTAGGTTGCAAATAAGACATTCCTACCCGATGTTCCGTTAACGGAGAAGGGTATGTCATCCTATCTTGTAATGCCTTTTCATGTTGCAGGTCATATAACTCTGCTTGACTTCTCATAACCCCTTTAAATGCTGGATGCTCAGAAATTTTTCCAGTGACAGAGTGATCATCTACCCATACTTCCGTTTGAAGGCGGTCGATTCGATTGATATATTCACTTCCAATAATGGCTGGCATAACACACACTCCTTAAAAATTCATAATCAGATGTCAACAAGATTAAAATATTTTATTAGAATTTATGGAGATGGTTACAATTTTGGAAGCAGCTACATGTGATTGATTTTAATTGCTTAAAGATCATAGAAACAGGTTCCCAAGGATCCATCTCGACATTTAAAAATAAACATGTTAAAATAAATATGTAACCGGTTCCGGATAGGAGAAGGATGGATATGGCGATAACGATTCGTGATGTGGCGAAAGAAGCTGGAGTTTCAGCTGCTACGGTATCACGGGTACTGAATAATAGTGGTTATGCGCATGAAGATACGAGAAAAGCGGTATTAGATGCGATTCATAAATTAAATTATAAACCGAATGAAGTGGCTAGGTCATTATTTAAGCAAAAGTCAAAATTGATAGGATTAATACTTCCAGATATAACGAATCCATTTTTTCCAGCGTTGGCTAGGGGAGTGGAAGATCAACTTCGGGAAGAAGGCTATCGATTGATTATTGGTAATAGCGATGAGCATTTAGAGCAGGAAATTGACTACCTTGATACGTTTATCCAACATAATGTTGTGGGTATTATTGCTTCTGTTAATGAGGCTCACAGTGATATGTTGAAAAACCTAAATATACCAGTAGTTTTGCTAGATCGAACGATAGAGAGTTTGCCTGCTGTGTATGCAGACCAGTTTGAAGGAGGCAAGTTAGCTGCTCGGAAGATAGTAGAGCTTGGCTGTAAGGAAATCACCATTATAAGAGGCCCGGTAGAAGTGAAGCCTGTTTATGAGCGGTTTGTTTCTTCGTTTCAAACGTTAAGGCAGGCTGGTGTGAAGATAAATGTATTCGATTCCAAGCTTTCGTTCCAAGGGGCAAGCAATTCAGTGAAAACATTGTTTGACAAATACCCGAACACAAATGGAATTCTTGCCTGTAATGATATCGTTGCAGTTGCCGTCATGAATGAAGCACAGCGTACTGGTCGAAGGATTCCAGAGGATGTACAAATCATTGGATTCGATGATATTTCTATATGTGAAATCGTTTATCCGGGATTATCAACGATTCGTCAGCCTGCGTATGAAATGGGCGCTAAAGCTGCGGAAATCATTATTAAAAAAGTAAAACAGGAAGTTTTACCGAATATACATTGTAAGTTACCCGTTCAATTTGTGGAAAGAGAGTCCACAAGAAAGGTAGGAGATTAAGATGGTAAATATTGTAGTTGTTGGAAGTTCCTCTATGGATTTAGTCGTTACAGCTGATAAAAGGCCAAAAGCTGGAGAAACACTAATTGGAGAATCGTTTCAGACTGTTCCTGGAGGGAAGGGAGCCAATCAAGCCGTAGCTGCAGCAAGACTGGGTGCTAATGTATCCATGATTGGCCGAGTTGGAAAGGATGCATTTGGTAAGGAAATACTTGATAATTTAAAGAAAAATGGTGTTTCTGTAAACCATGTGGAACCCGTTCCACATTTATCTTCTGGTACAGCACATATCACGCTTGCTGAAGGAGATAACAGCATTATCTTTGTAAAAGGTGCAAATGATGAGGTCACACCATCCTATTTGGAAAAAGCTGATTCTATTCTAAAGGAAGCAGATATGATCATGGTACAACAAGAAATTCCAGAGGAAACGGTTGAATACATTGCAGATTTTTGCAATCAATTTAATAAAAAATGGTTACTGAATCCCGCTCCCGCACGGAAGATAAGCGATAACGTTATTGAATCTGCAACATATCTTACACCGAATGAACATGAGTTTACTGTTATGTTTGGGGAGGAGAATCGTTCCGAGGTACTCGCTCGTTATCCAAATAAGCTATTAATTACAGAAGGAAAAAATGGAGTTCGTTATTTTAATGGAGAATGCGAGGAAGTTGTTCCGTCCTTTGTTGTAGAAGCAGTGGATACTACGGGAGCTGGGGATACATTTAATGCAGCTTTTGCAGTTGCTGTTGCGGAAGGGAAAACAATAAAGGAGGCACTGCGATTCGCGAATCGTGCAGCATCCATTTCGATTACGAAGTTTGGAGCACAAGGTGGTATGCCAACTAGAGAAGAAGTGGAAGGGAATTTTTAAACAATGAAAAAGAATGGCATTTTAAATAGCAATATAGCAAAAGTATTAGTCGATCTGGGTCATACCGATACCATCGTTATTGGCGATGCGGGTCTACCCGTTCCAGATGGAGTATTAAAAATAGATTTAGCACTTACACCTGGTACGCCTTCTTTTCAGGAGGTAGTAAAAGCAGTCGTGGATGACATGGTTATTGAAAAGGTGACAATCGCAGAAGAAATGAAAGATACTAATCCAAATCAACATGAATTTATGAAAATGTTTTTTGGTCACGATATGGAATATGTGAAACATGAGCAGTTTAAACAACTGACAGCAAATGCGAAGGCTATCATTCGAACAGGAGAAATCACTGCATATTCTAATTGTATATTACATGCTGGTGTCTTTTTCTCCCACCTAAACGGACAGTAAGACTTCTACCTCAGGCTTCTGGAGAAACAAAGGAGGTAGGCGGGAGTCTTAATGCCCGTAAAGTTCCGATAAGTGCGACTAACATCAGTGGGGGATGAAGGAAAACCCCCGCTGACGAAGTCTTTTTTATAAAAAGAGGGGTGATTGATATGCGAATTTTGATGGAAAATATTCACAAAGCTTTTGGAGCTAATAAGGTTCTCGAAGGAGTAGATTTTGAATTAGAGCCTGGGGAAATTCATGCGCTAATGGGTGAAAATGGAGCAGGAAAGTCAACGTTAATGAATATTTTAACGGGGCTTTTCCATCAGGATCAAGGAAAGATTACGATTGATGGAAAGGAAACCGTGTTTAGTGATTCAAAACAAGCAGAAGAAGCTGGACTTGCTTTTATTAGACAAGAATTAAATATTTGGCCACAAATGACTGTTTTGGAAAATTTATTTATTGGAAAAGAGAAACGAAATGCACTAGGTGTTTTAAAAGAGAAGGAAATGAAAACGTTAGCAGAAGGCGTTTTTAAACGGTTGAATATTTCTATTCCGTTAAATAAAGAAGCTGGAACATGTTCTGTCGGTGAGCAACAAATGATCGAAATAGCAAAAGCACTGATGCTTGATGCAGAAGTAATTATCATGGATGAACCAACTGCTGCTTTAACGGATAGAGAAATTAGATTGTTGTTCCAAATTATGAAGGAGCTTACTGCAACTGGTGTTTCCCTTGTCTATATTTCTCATCGAATGGAAGAAATCTTTGAAATATGTGATCGTATTACGGTCATGCGTGATGGTGTATCTGTGGCAACCTCGTTCATTAAAGATACTTCCTTTGATGAAATTGTGAAGCAAATGGTTGGGCGTGAGTTAGAAGATAGATATCCAGAACGAAACCCTAAATACGGGGAAACGGTTATGGAAGTAAACGGGTTAACAAGAGAAGGCGTTTTTGAAGATATTCATTTTTCCATAAAGGAAGGAGAAATACTCGGGATATCTGGTTTGATGGGTGCAGGACGAACCGAGATTATGCGTGCATTATTCGGGATTGACCCTTACGATCGTGGAGAAATAATCATGAATGGAAACCCCATTTCTATTAAAAATCCATCAAGTGCTGCAAAACAAGGCTTAGCTTTTATTACAGAGGATAGAAAAGATGAGGGGCTAGTTCTAGATTTCTCCATACGTGAAAATATAGCTTTAACGAATTTAGAAAGTTTTGCCCCAAATGGCGTTGTGAAAGCAAAGGGTGAGAAACAGTTTGTAAAAATGATGGTGGAACGATTAAAAGTAAAAATGGAGTCCCAAGAAACGAAGGCTGGTAATCTATCAGGGGGAAATCAACAAAAGGTAGTAATAGCTAAGTGGGTTGGTACTTCTCCTAAAGTTTTAATTATGGACGAGCCTACCAGAGGAATCGATGTTGGTGCGAAACGTGAAATTTATAATTTAATGAATGAGTTAACCGAACGAGGACTCGCAATCATCATGGTTTCTTCAGATCTTCCTGAAGTGTTGGGGATGAGTGATAGAATTCTAGTTATTCATGAGGGGAAGATCTCTGGTGAATTAGCTAGAGAAGAAGCAACACAAGAAAAAATTATGACGTTTGCTACAGGGGGTAATTAAAGTGAAAACAGCAAAGCTATCAACGATTTGGAATAAATTTCTTCCTCTATTGGCGTTAGTCGGTCTGATCGTCGTTGTTACGATATTAAATCCATCATTTATGGATCCGGCCAACATTATGAATCTATTACGACAAATATCTATCAATGGTTTGATTGCGTTCGGTATGACTTTTGTTATTTTGACTGGTGGAATTGATTTATCCGTAGGGTCAATCCTCGCTTTAACGAGTGCTCTTTCAGCTGGAATGATGGTAGCTGGAATAGATCCGATTCTTGCCATTATTATTGGTACAATACTTGGGGCGGTGTTTGGAGCGCTTAATGGTGTGTTAATTGCAAAAGGAAAATTGGCTCCATTTATTGTAACCCTTGCAACGATGACTATTTTCCGGGGATTAACTCTTGTCTACACAGGAGGTAAACCAATTACTGGACTTGGAGATTCCTATGCATTTCAATTGTTCGGTAAAGGATATTTTCTAGGTATTCCTGTTCCAGCGGTAACGATGATTCTTGCGTTTATTGTATTATGGTTCATGCTTCATAAAATGGCATTTGGACGTAAAACGTATGCTCTTGGTGGAAATGAAAAAGCTGCACTTATTTCCGGTATTAAAGTAGATCGAGTGAAAGTTCTGATTTATTCCATTAGTGGAATGATGGCAGGATTAGCTGGTATGATTCTAACTTCACGTTTGAACTCAGCACAGCCAACAGCAGGCCAAGCGTATGAAATGGATGCTATTGCCGCAGTTGTTATTGGTGGTACAAGTCTTGCAGGTGGTAAAGGACGTATTGCAGGTACGTTTATCGGGGTTTTAATTATCGGTATTTTGAATAATGCGATGAACTTACTCGGTATTTCATCTTTCTATCAACAAGTGGTAAAAGGTGTCGTTATCTTAATTGCAGTATTAATAGACAGAAAGAGATCATAAGAGGTGAAAAGAATGAAAAAGCTAGTCACAATTGCGATGGTTTTGA
Organism: Oceanobacillus caeni; assembly: GCF_042678465.1. Taxonomy (NCBI): domain Bacteria; kingdom Bacillati; phylum Bacillota; class Bacilli; order Caryophanales; family Bacillaceae; genus Oceanobacillus; species Oceanobacillus caeni. Next base: position 168,882 of record NZ_JBHTKV010000003.1, read on the forward strand.
TGATGGTCTTTTTAACAGCATGTTCCATGGAAAGTCCGTTTGTCAAGGATGGTTTAGGTGAAGATGAAAATGTAAAAATCGGATTAAGTATTTCAACATTGAATAACCCGTTCTTTGTTTCGCTTCGTGACGCCATTGTTGCGGATGCGGAGGAAAAAGGATATGAGATTATCGTTGTTAATGCTCAAGATGACGCTGCAACAGAGATTAGTGGGATTGAAGATTTAATTCAACAAAACGTGGATGTTCTTTTAATTAACCCGACCGATTCTGCAGCAGTTTCTTCTGCCGTACAATCAGCAAATAATGCGGGTATTCCTGTTATCACGATTGATCGCTCCGCAGATAACGGGGAAGTAGAAACACTCATTACTTCAGATAACGTAGCTGGTGGAGAAATGGCAGCTGACTTTATTTTGGAACAACTTGGTGAAGGTGCAAAAGTAGCAGAAATTCAAGGTATTGCAGGTGCATCTGCAACAAGAGAACGTGGAGAAGGATTCCATCATATTGCGGATAAACAGCTTGATATTGTGGCAAGTCAACCAGCAGACTTTGATCGGACGAAAGGATTAACCGTCATGGAAAACACGTTGCAAGGAAAAGGCGATATTCAAGCGGTGTTTGCACATAATGATGAGATGGCCCTTGGAGCTATAGAAGCAATTAAAGCGGCAGGTAAAGATATCGTTGTCATTGGTTTTGATGGAGTAGAAGATGCATTAGCTTCTGTTCAAGCTGGTGAACTTACCGCGACGATTGCACAACAACCTAACCTTATGGGACAAGAAGCAGTTTCTACAGTGGAAAAAGTGCTTAATGGAGAAGAATTAGAAGAAGTGATAAAAGTACCTTTGGAATTGAAAACGAAATAGGGGAGACGTGGGGATAGGACGAATAACCGCCAAGGCATTGGCGGTTATTTTCATACATCCTTACTTTACTTTAGTAGCTTCAACAACTCGCTTCAATGATTGAATTTGACCTAAATGCATTGCCTCATGGAAAGCCCCCGTTGCAGCCAATTCTCCATAAGTCTCATTACCTAGGAATCTCTTTGGGAGTTTTTGATTAAATGCTTCGCTAGGAATCTCTTTAATACGTACCAGTTGCTCGTTTAATTGCTCGATTAAGGTTTCTACTTTAGGAATATCACCTGTCCAGTCATCTGGTTTTGTACTAGGTCCAAAAATTTCGTTATAATTTGCTGGAATCTTTTCCTGACCTTTGAAGAAAAAGTGCTCGGTTACGACCAGGATATGACCGACTTGCCAATGAATATTGTTGTTGAATCCTTCTGGAACAATTTCTAAAACTTCGGACGAAATACCTTCTAACGCTTGTGATAAAGCTTTTCTTGTTCTAGCAAATTGACCTTTAACTAGTTCGCTCATATAATAACCTCCAAATAATTAAGTGGCTTATATATAATGTATCGAATTTTCAGATATAAGTCTAATCATATGGAGTCAGGGGGACAGGTTGCAAGTGCCGAAAGTTATGATAGTCAAAGTAGTGGTGATTGGGACAAGAGATTTACCCCTAATTATGGCAAATTAAAGCCTTTGCTTTTCATATATTCTCGCATATGGGTTCTTCTTTTATTTCTCATGAAATCGGCCATCGTTTCAGTCCAGCCTATATTTTTATTATTACTAGCTCTAGACTGATAATAATCGCTTATTGTTTGATCGTATTCCTCCAGTATATCTTCATATTTTTCCTCATGGTATGTATTCTCATGAAGAATAGCATCTACAGGGAGTCGAGGTTTTACGTCGTTGATGATGGAGGGTGTGCCTAAACATAATCCAAATAAAGGGAATACTTTATCCGGTAATCCGACAATTTCCCCGATTTGCTTCGGATTATTTCGCACGCCGCCAATATAACAACCACCATAACCAAGTGATTCTGCAGCAACGATAATATTTTGTGCCATTAAAGCTGTGTCAATGGTAGTGACAAGAAAGTTTTCAAGATTATCATGCTCCATTGCTACTCCATGTTTCATACAAGCATGTTCCAATCGTTTTAAATCACCACAAAATAAAAGAAATTCCGAAGCTTCTTTCACATGCTGATTCCTTGAGTATTCGGCAATTTTCTCCCTTTTTTCTAGGTCTGTAATACGAATGATGGAATATGCTTGAACAAAGTTAGAGGAAGAAGCGCTTTGTCCCGCGCGGATCATTTCTAACAAATGTTGCTTTGGTATAGGTGCTGAAGTATATTGGCGAACAGAGACGTGACTATTCATTGTGTTCATCGTTTCCGTTAATGCATCTTTAGGGTTCATTTCGACATCGCTCCTTATCTATTAATTAATTTAAGGCAATTATAGTATAGAGGTGCTAGTATTACAAAATACCCGAAACAGATAATAACAAGAGGAGTCCGTTATTCTGGCCCCTTGGAATATACAAAATTTATGTAATTATTGAAATATTAAAGCGGAGATGTTATACTTGGACTAATTTAATAGGTTTAGGAATAGGTGCAATAAAATATTCTTTTGAACAACCTTTTTTATTGCTTAAAAGGGAAATCGGTTAAACTCCGATGCTGTCCCGCAACTGTATATGGGAGCGATTCGACTACATACCACTGTTTTCATTCGTATGAAAATGGGAAGGTTCGAAAAGTGATGACCATGAGCCAGGAGACCTGCCTATTCTAGCAACATCCCAACCTACGAGGATAGGAGGTGTTAGATGCGACTGGGTTGACATGATAGCCATTGTTATCATGCTTCATCTTAATCTGCTTTTTATGTGTTTATGCATGCTAACAACTTCTATAGGGAGTTGTTTTTTTGTTTTCTGAAATAAAATCGGAACACATGGAGGAAAACCCAATGTATGGGACCGTTAGTTATTTTATTAAAAGGTTAAAGGAAATCATGATGAATAATTTAGTTGTTGATCAAGCATCTACATTGCAAGTGTGTTATTCACAAATAAAACAAGAGATTCGTGCTTACGCAGAAAATAAAGAGAAAGAGGAGGCTTATTTACTTAACTTTGAAAGGGCTTTCGACAATGTGCGAAAAGATTTACTAGGACAAGAGGAGGAGTTTGATGAAAACAAATATTGACTTTGTTCCAGGCCTTGAAGGGGTTATTGCAGCAGAAACAGCGATTTCTTTGCTTGATACAGAACAAGAAAAAATCATCTTAAGAGGCTATGATCTTATTGAATTGTCGCAGCAATATGATTATTTGGATGTTGCGCATCTGCTTTTAGAAGGTAAATTACCTAATTCAGAAGAAAAAAGTGAAATGGAAGAAAAGCTGAAGGCTGAATACCATGTTCCTACTTTTGTAAACGATGTTTTTTCTTTATTGCCTAAGCGGTTACACCCGATGGATGGATTGAGGACTGGTTTATCTATTTTAGCCGGCATTGATAAGAACATGGATGATCGTTCTATAGAAGTGAATAAAAACCGGGCCTATGAACTATTAGCAAAGCTTCCGACCATTACCGTAAATAGCTATAGAATTCTAACTAACGATGAGCCCATTTCCCCACGTAAAGACCTACCGTATAGTGCAAATTTTTTATATATGATAACAGGAAAAGTGCCATCAGAACAAGAAATGGAAATTTTTGACCGATCCCTACTTTTATATAGTGAGCACGAAATGCCAAATTCAACATTTACAGCGAGAGTCATAGCTTCCACACAATCCGACTTATACGGATCCTTAACTGGTGCAGTTGCATCACTAAAAGGGAATTTGCACGGGGGCGCGAATGAGGCTGTGATGCATATGTTGCTAGAAGCTAAAACAGTCGCTGGATTTGAAAAAATGCTAATGGATAAGTTGGAACGGAAGGAAAAGATTATGGGGTTTGGACATCGTGTATATATGAAGAAAATGGATCCAAGGGCATCTATTATGAAGGAATCTTTAAAGCAACTCTGTGAGAAAAAAGTTGATTTTTTATTGTTAGAAATGTGTGAAGCTGGAGAAAAGATAATGGAGGAAGAAAAAGGCCTATACCCTAATCTTGATTATTATGCTGCTCCAGTATATTGGATGCTTGGAATTCCAATTGCATTGTATACCCCAATCTTCTTTAGCGCACGGACAGTTGGATTATGTGCTCATGTAATCGAACAACATCAAAACAATCGACTTTTCAGGCCACGTGTACATTATATTGGCGAGCGGTAATTCGATCAACTGGGGAGTTGTGTACCGCCCGCCGATAAGTGACAGGCACTCATACTTATCATATAGAAAATTTAATAGGAAAGGAAGAGGATTTTGCTAAAAGTAAACGAACAAACGAAAACCGATCCATTATTAGAGGAAATTACGGACTATGTTCTAAACAAAGATATTACGAGTACAGAAGCTTATACAACGGCTCGTTATGTTTTGTTGGATACATTAGGAGGTGGCATTCTTGCACTCAGTTACCCAGAATGCACGAAGTTACTTGGACCTGTTGTACCTGGGACAATCGTACCACATGGAACTCGTGTGCCCGGAACATCTCATGTTCTTGATCCAGTGCAGGGGGCATTTAATATAGGAACGATGATCCGCTGGCTTGATTATAATGATACGTGGTTAGCGGCAGAATGGGGACACCCATCCGATAACTTGGGTGGCATATTGGCGGTTGCCGATTATATTAGCCAAATTCGTGTTGCTAAAGGGCAACCTCCTCTTCTTGTGGACGGTGTATTGGAAATGATGATTAAGGCTCATGAAATCCAAGGTGTGCTTGCGTTGGAAAATAGTTTAAACCGTGTGGGACTTGACCATGTTTTGTTTGTCAAAGTTGCAACGACTGCTGTTGTTACGAAAATGTTAGGTGGTGGCAGGGAGGAAATTAATAACGCATTGTCCAATGCCTGGATTGATAATTCAAGTTTACGAACGTATCGGCATGCTCCAAATACGGGTTCTCGTAAATCATGGGCTGCAGGGGATGCTACTAGTCGAGCGGTATTTTTATCCTTGTTAGCTATAAAGGGAGAAATGGGCTATCCATCCGCATTAACGGCACCAGATTGGGGATTCCAAGATGTTTTATTTAACAAACAAACCTTAACACTCGCTCGTCCGTTAGATTCCTATGTGATGGAAAATGTATTATTCAAAGTTTCCTATCCTGCTGAATTTCATGCTCAAACTGCGGCGGAAGCGGCTATCAAGTTGCATCCGAAAGTAAAAGAACGTATGAACGAGATTGATAGAATAGAAATTACAACTCATGAGTCTGCTATTCGTATTATTGACAAAAAGGGCCCTTTAAACAATCCTGCAGACCGTGATCATTGCTTGCAATATATTACGGCAATTGGACTCTTAAAAGGGGATATTACCGCAGAGGATTACGAGGATGAGGCTGCAGCAGATCCGGTCATTGATATGTTACGAGATAAAATGATAGTTACGGAAAACAAAGAATATACCAAAGATTACCTTGATCCGAATAAGCGCTCGATCGCTAATGCGGTTCAGGTTCATTTTAAAGATGGGACATCAACAGAAAAAGTGGAATGCGAGTATCCATTAGGTCACCGTTTTAGAAGAGAGGAAGCATTTCCGAAAATTATCGTGAAATTTTCCTCCAATCTATCGACACATTATACAGAAAAACAACGAAAGAAAATAGAAGAAGTGTGTTTGTATGATGATAAAATCCGTTCGATGCATGTGAATGAATTCATGGAACTATTTGTCTAATAGCAGAAAGGATAAACCTTACTCTCTGCAAGTACAATTAAGGCGTTCTCCAGCCTAATGGCGAATGCCTTAGTTTCTAATTAATCCATAAAGGAGGGCTTTATTCATGGCTTGGATAGTCGATCAACAGTCATCTCAAGTAGAATTGGCCAATCAATTTAAAGAATTAATCAATGAAGAATCTATTTTGCAAATCCCCGGGGCGCATGATGCGATGGCAGCGCTTGTTGCAAAAAATGCAGGATTTTCGGCACTTTATTTGTCGGGTGGTGCTTATACAGCGAGCAGGGGGCTTCCTGACCTTGGAATTATCACATCAACGGAAATAGCAGAAAGGGCGAGGGACCTTATTCGGGCCACGAATTTACCACTACTTGTTGATATTGATACAGGATTTGGTGGTGTTTTGAACGCCGCTCGTACGGCAAGAGAAATGGTCGAGGCGAATGTAGCCGCTGTTCAGATAGAAGATCAAAAACTCCCTAAAAAATGTGGTCACTTGAACGGAAAACAACTTGTTTCCACAGAAGAAATGGTTCAAAAAATAAGAGCAATCAAAGAAGTTGCTCCATCTTTAGTTGTTATTGCACGGACAGATGCACGTTCGGTTGAAGGTTTGGATGCAGTTATGGAAAGATCACAAGCCTATATACAAGCCGGAGCGGACGGGATTTTCCCAGAGGCGTTACAGTCGGATGAAGAATTTCGATTGGTTGCTAGAAACATAGATGCACCACTTTTGGCAAATATGACGGAGTTTGGAAAGACACCATATATCACCGCAGAAGAATTTGAAAATATGGGCTTTAACATGGTAATCTATCCAGTGACTTCATTAAGAGTGGCTGCAAAGGCTTACGAGCGGATATTTGCTTTAATTAAAGAGCAAGGCACTCAGAAACAGGGAATTTCGGATATGCAAACCAGAAAAGAATTGTATGAAACGATATCCCTCTATGACTTTGAGGAACTGGATGAAAACATTGCAAAAACACTTTTGCCAAAGGATTAACATTTCCTTTGGCGACTTGTCTTTCATCCATCCCTGGGGTAGAGTGGCTGATATCTTTGGGTTGAGTACTGATATCTCGGTTTTAGTGCAGATTTTTAGTTTGTAAAACCCTTTGGGGAAATATGGTAATGGATTCCCTAAAGGCAAATAAATAAATGTGCAACGATAAAATAAACATTATCCAGGCCAGTGTCAAAGAAGTTCTTTATAACAGCTAAGGCCTATAAATATTTCAAGTCAAAGGAAGAAATGGATTAACTATTAAAAAGGGTAGGATTTCAACAGTGGAATTCTTTGGAAATCCGAAATGGATTTTGTGTTAAAGGGATTAATAAGTGGGAGGGGGCGGATGGCGTATAGGTTGTTATTTATAAAGGTTAAGGCTTGTCGTCGGAGAAGAACCAAATATTCGATTGTTGATTGGAGAATTGTTTTTTAAAATCCAAATGCTTTAATTTTCTTTAAACCATCTCCCCATATAAAAATATGGGAAGGTGGTTGTTACCGTATGGAGAAAAACATATTTTCCATTTACCTAAACTAGCCCTGTTTCAGTAATTTTCATGTTCGATAAGAAATTCGTAATGGCAAAAGAATTTGCTCCAAGCGCGGTGGAATAGTTACCTAAAATAGAAAAGCGAATCGCTGTATTCGATTTGTGATAGAAGGAAAGCCTTTCTTCGAGGACACGTTTGATTGGATTCATAATCCAATTCTCAAATTGTGCCATGCGGTTTCCAATGATAATAACTTCTGGATTAAATGTGTTTATAATATTAATTATTCCAAATCCAATGTTTTCCCCAAGCGTATTTAATAATTGTAAAACTTTAGGGTTCCCCTTTTGTGCCTCGGTTAGTAAAAAGTCTAAATCAATTTCTACATTCTTGCTTGCTAAATCTTGTTTCTCTGCTATTTTAAATAATGCACTTTCAGAAGCATATAGTTCCCAGCATCCACGGTTTCCGCATGAGCATTTTATACCGTTGGTGTCAATAGTAAAATGTCCCATTTCCCCAGATATACCTGAGGATCCTCTGTAAAGCCGGTTGTTAATAATAATCCCTGTTCCAATTCCAATTCCGATACTTACATAAATTTGATTCGTAATATCTTTCCCAGCACCATATAATTGTTCACCGGTTGCACCGGCGTTTGCCTCATTTTCAATACTCGTTGGAATAGAAAAACGATCCTCTACTATCTTTTTTAAATCAATATTTTTCCAATTTAGGTTTGGTGCAAAAAGAATCCTTTCATGTTGATCGACTTGTCCTGGAACTCCAATACCAATCCCAATAATACCATATGGACTTTCTGGGGCCTTTTTCATTAGTGATTCAATGCTTAAAAAAATCTGATTGATTATTTCATCTATTTCTAATGTGTTTAATGTCTTCATATTTTTTTCAATAATGTCCCCATTGAAATTAGTAAGGATACCTAAGATATAGTTTACACCCAAATCTATCCCTATTGAGTAACCAGCATGCTGATTAAAATAGAGCATAACAGGTTTTCTTCCTCCACTCGATTGTCCTGAACCAATTTCATTTACAAACGATTCTTTGAGCAATTCTGAGACCATAGTTGATACGGTTGCTTTATTTAATCCGGTATCTTTTGAAATCTGTGCACGTGAAACAGGACCTTTATCTTTAATTGTATTAAATACAATGGTTTTATTGATTTGTTTAACGAGATTTTGATCCCCTGTTTTTAATAATTTCATTCCTTTTTCTCCCTTATCTAACGTTTATCCGAATAATATCACAGTAATAATTTTTTTGAAATAAAACCTTAGCTTATGTTTGACGGATAAACTAAGTTTAAGTGAGTAATCCGTTAAATTTACTATAACAATACCATCAAAAATAATGCAATTATTTTGCTGAAATATCAAATTTATTGGTTGACAACGATTACAAAGGATATTAAACTTAGTTTAAGTATTAAACAAAGTTATTGAATTGAATGATTGAAAGGGGAAAATATTATGAGTTATTTTACAAACATTGACAAAATTAAATACGAAGGACCTACTTCAAAAAATCCATTAGCTTTTAAATTTTATAATCCAGAAGAGAAAATTGGTGACAAGTCAATGGAAGAAATTTTACGTTTTGGAGTTGCATACTGGCATACTTTTACAGAGGATTTATCCGACCCATTTGGAGTGGGAACTGCAGTTCGCCCGTGGGATAAATTTACCGGAATGGATCTGGCAAAAGCTAGAGTTGAAGCTGCCTTTGAATTCTTCGAGAAGCTTCATGTTCCATATTTTTGCTTTCATGATGTGGATATTGCACCAGAAGGAAGTTCCTTAAGAGAATCAAACAAAAATTTGGATATCATCGTTTCCATGATGAAAGATTATATGAAAGATACCAAAACAAAGTTGCTTTGGAATACGGCAAATAATTTTAGTAATAAACGTTTTGTTCATGGTGGTGCTTCTTCAAATAACGCAGATGTATTCGCTTATGCTGCGGCAAAAGTGAAAAAGGGACTGGAAGTTGGGAAAGAGCTTGGTGCAGAGAACTATGTATTCTGGGGCGGACGTGAAGGATATGAAACGTTATTAAATACAGATATGAAATTAGAGTTAGACAATTTAGGTCGCTTTTTCCATATGGCAGTGGACTACGCGAAGGAAATTGGCTTTGATGCACAGTTTTTAATTGAGCCAAAACCGAAGGAACCAACAACCCATCAGTATGATTTTGACGTAGCGAGTGGTTATGCTTTTCTGCAAAACTATAATCTGCAAGATAGCTTTAAATTTAATATTGAAGCAAACCATGCTACATTAGCAGGGCATAGTTTTGAACATGAACTTCACTATGCGAGAATCCATAATATGTTAGGTTCTGTAGACGCGAATCAAGGACATCCATTACTAGGATGGGATACGGATGAGTTCCCAACTGATTTATATACAACAACGCTTGCCATGTATGAAATCCTGAAAAATGGGGGCCTTGGACGAGGGGGACTTAACTTCGATGCGAAGGTACGTCGTGGATCCTTTGAGCCAGAAGATCTATTCTATGCACATATTGCTGGAATGGACAGTTTTGCCGTTGGATTAAAGGTAGCCCAACAATTAATCGACGACAAAGTATTAGACGATATTGTTGATACTCGTTATAAGAGCTATACAGAAGGCATCGGTTTGGAAATTGTTGAAGGAAATACAGATTTTCGTAAATTGGAAGAACACGCGTTAGGTCTAACTGAAATAAAAAATGAATCTGGTAAATTAGAGAGAATTAAATCAACGATTAACCAATATTTACTGAATGCTTATTCCGGAAAATAATTGGTTTTTATCTTAGGAGATGTTGTTATATGAAATATGTCATTAGTGTCGATTTAGGAACGAGCGCCGTTAAACTTTTATTGGTAAATAAGCATGGGGATGTCGTTCAAGAGGTTTCTAAATCCTATCCACTAATACAGGAAAAGTCAAATTATAGCGAACAGAATCCAAAAGATTGGGTGGATCAGACAATTGCAGGATTGTCTGATCTAATCCAACTCTTTCATGGGGATCCAGAGGATATTGAAGGGATTAGCTTTTCAGGACAAATGCATGGTTTGGTATTGTTGGACAAAAGCTATGAAGTATTACGAAATGCTATTCTTTGGAATGATACTCGTACAACAGAGGAGTGCCGTGAGATTTATGCACGCGTTGGTAGGGAGCGCTTATTTGGTATTGCGAAAAATCCGGCCTTAGAAGGATTTACTTTACCGAAAATTCTTTGGGTGAAAAAAAATGAACCCAAGGTTTTTGACGAAGCTAGATTCTTTATATTACCTAAAGATTATGTTCGCTTCCGTTTAACTGGTGAACTTCATATGGAATATTCTGATGCAGCTGGAACACTATTACTAGATGTTAATGAGAAAAAATGGAGTACAGAACTATGTGACATACTCGATTTGGATGTAAGTATTTGCCCCCCTTTGATTGAATCACATGCGGAAGTTGGAACGATCATACCTGATATTGCCATGAAAACCGGACTATCCCCGTCCACTCGAGTATTTGCAGGTGGTGCCGATAATGCTTGCGGTGCAATTGGTGCAGGGATTTTAGAAGAAGGAAAAACGTTAGTAAGTGTTGGGACTTCTGGTGTTGTTTTAACCTATGAAAATAATGGTGATAAGGACTTTGATGGAAAAGTTCATTACTTTAACCATGCGTCCCCAAATGCCTTTTATTCCATGGGTGTTACGCTTGCAGCAGGTCATAGTTTAACATGGTTTAAGGATACATTTGCGAAGGAAGAAGATTTTGATGATGTGTTAGCTGAGTTGAACACTGTATCAGTAGGAGCAAACGGGCTGTTATTTACTCCTTATATTTCAGGGGAAAGGACCCCGCATGTAGATGCAACCATTCGGGGGAGTTTTATTGGAATGGATAGTTCCCATCAAAGAAAACACTTTGTTCGAGCTATTTTGGAAGGGATTACTTTTTCTCTGAATGAATCGGTACAAATTTTCCGTGAAAATGGAAGACAAATTGATAAGATTATCTCAATCGGTGGCGGAGCAAAAAATGAAGCATGGCTACAGATGCAGGCGGATATTTTTAATGCGGAAATTGTGAAACTTCAAAGTGAGCAAGGGCCAGGAATGGGAGCAGGGATGCTTGCTGCTGTGGGATGTGGATGGTTTGATTCGCTTAAGGATTGTGCTAGGGAATTTTTGAAAGAGGAAAAAGTATACTATCCGATTGCTAAGAATGTGGAAAAATATCAAACGTTATATCAACTATATAGGCAAGTATATTTGGCGACAATATCACTGAATAAAGGATTGCTAGAGTTTAGAGACTAGTTTTTTAATGGATTGCTATAAAGGAAAACGCTTAAATATAATAGAAGTGGGGGGAAGAGTAGAAGATTTGTACACTCTGCTCTGACAAACGATGAAAGTGAAAACTAAATCATATAATAATTCATATATTATCTCCATCACATTGATTGCAACTTTGGGAGGATTGCTATTTGGTTATGATACAGCGGTTATTTCTGGTGCTGAGAAGTCCATACAATTATATTTGATTGATAGTTTAGGGCTAAGTTCCCTTGTGCATGGATTAACTGTTTCTAGTGCATTAATTGGTTGTATTATAGGTGGTTTAATATCTGGATCCTTTTCCAATAGTATTGGAAGGAGAAATTCATTAATCATTGCTGCAATACTATTTTTCCTTTCCGCACTTGGATCAGCTTATCCGGAGTTCTTATTCTTTAATGCGGGGGAACCATCAGTTAGTTTACTAATCACATTTAATCTATATCGAATTCTTGGGGGTATCGGTGTAGGGATGGCATCTGCAATTTCTCCTACTTATATTGGTGAAATTGCACCTCAGGAGATTCGTGGTAAATTAGTTTCTTGGTATCAATTCGCTGTTATTTTCGGGCAATTGGTTGTTTATTTTGTTAACTGGGGGATTGCAAATGGGCAACCAACTGCATGGGTGAATGATATTGGTTGGAGATTTATGTTTGCCTCAGAGGCAATACCAGCATTTTTATTCTTTATTCTACTATTCTATGTTCCGGAAACGCCAAGATATTTGGTGTCCAAAAACAAAGGAGATCAAGCATTTAATATTTTATCGAAAATTAATGGCTCAAAAGAAAAGGCAAAAGTTGTTCTATCGGAAATTAATGAATCATTAAATACGGTAACATCATCTGGTAAACTTTTTTCTTACGGAAAAACAGTTATTATTGTAGGTATTTTGCTTTCTGTTTTCCAACAATTCGTTGGTATTAATGTAGCCTTGTATTATGCACCACGTATTTTTGAAAGTATGGGTGCTGGTCAAAATGCATCCATGATGCAAACTGTAATAATGGGACTGATTAATGTTATATTTACCATTATTGCGATACAAACCGTAGATAAATGGGGAAGAAAACCACTGTTAATAATTGGGTCAATCGGTATGGCTATCGGAATGTTTGGGGTTGCCTTACTTGCGCATAATGGTGCATTTGGAATATGGACATTGATTTTTATCATTTTCTACACAGCTTCCTTTATGATGTCATGGGGTCCTATCTGTTGGGTATTACTGTCCGAAATATTTCCTAATAAAATTAGAGGGCAAGCAATCGCCTTTGCAGTCGCTGCACAATGGGCAGCTAACTTTTTTATTTCATCAACGTATCCTCCGATGATTGAATTTAGTGGTCCATTAACCTATGGATTCTATGGTTTAATGAGTGTCCTTTCGGCAATCTTTGTTTGGAAGATGGTACCTGAAACAAAAGGGAAATCACTTGAACAATTAGAAAGCTTGTGGAAAAAAAGAAAGAAGGAACAAACTGGAACTAAAAATGTTAGTAATATATAAAATATAAACGATATAAAGAAAAGGACTGGTTTCCCAAGTCCTTTTCTAATTCTCCTAGATTTGTATTAGAAAGGGAGATGATATGAATATCGAAGTAAAACAATTAGGCGATAGGTGGAAGGTTTTAATACTAAAAAACGACTATGTTATGGAGGTGCATATATTAAATTTCGGTGGTATCGTACAAAGAATTATCGTTCCCGATCAACATGGAAAATTTGAAAATGTTGTCTTAGGTTATAAAAGTTATCAAGAATATAAAACGGATCCTTATTTCTTCGGTGCAATCATTGGACGGGTCGCTGGAAGAATTGAAGGAGCATGTTTTACTATTAATGGAAAAAGATACAAATTAGAAAGAAACGACTCAACCAACCACTTGCACGGTGGGGAAGGGTTTCATCGTGTTTTTTGGGACGCTGAGCCATTTGATACTTCATACGGGGTAGGTGTCAAACTTTATTATTTCAGTGAAGGTGGTGAGAATGGGTACCCTGGTAATGTGAGGGTTGTTGTAACATATGTGTTAAATAATGATACTCAGCTTGTAGTTGACTACATGGCCTACAACAGATGAAACAACCCCTTTAACATTAACAAATCATACTTATTTTAACCTGTCGGGAATTTAAAAGCTTCCATTCAGCATCATTCAGTAAGGATGAATAGTAGAAATTATATAGAACTTAATCATGAGCTAATTCCAACTGGGAAGATACTAGTAGAGAATACGACGTTTAACTTTTTGCGGGGGTGTAAACTAAAAGATGAAATCTCAGCGAATTCTTTCCAGAACTGGATAGTAGGAAATGGGTATGATCATTATTTTCTATTTAACCCTGAAGAAAAAGGGAATGTAGAGGTAACATAAAATATAAGTGGTAGAGTATTGCGAGTCGAGACTAATCAGCCTGGAATGGTCATGTACACTGGGAATAATTTAGAAGATGCTCATGAACCTTCGGAGGGGAAAACCAGAAAACATTTAGGTGTTTGCTTTGAAACCAAGGCCCCCACTTCTTTACATCATGTAGGAATTCCTTCCATCCTATTAAAAAAAGATGAAGAATATAACAAACAAACGGTCTATTCATTTCTACGATAACGAGCCAAACGGGCAGGTCCCACTGGCTCAACTTTGACATAAATGTGAAATTAATCACAAAAGCTTGTCAATTATTAATTGGGATGTTATATTACTGTTATAAGTTAATTATTTTAATTGACTTTATAATTGTGAAGTGTTGAACAATAAAGTGTACTGGAGGATGGTTTATAATGAAAGTAGCAGTTATAGGATGTACGCATGCAGGAACAGCGGCGATTAATAATATATTGAATTTATATCCCGATGCAAAAATAGATGTTTTTGAAAAAAATGATAATGTTTCCTTCTTATCTTGTGGTATTGCCCTTTATGTAGGTGGAGTAGTTAACGATCCAAACGGGCTATTTTACGCTTCTGTAGAACAATTTGAAAAACAAGGTGTACGTATGCATATGAATCATGAAGTGACATCTTGTGATATAAATAACAAACAGTTACAAGCAAGAGATATGAAAACAAATGAAACAAAAGATTATAACTATGATAAATTAATTATTACCTCTGGTTCTTGGCCTGTAACACCACCGATTTCAGGTTCTGATTTAGAAAACGTCTTATTATGTAAAAACTTCGCTCACGCCAATGAAATCATCAAACGTTCTGAATCCGTTGAAAATGTTGTCGTTGTTGGAGCGGGATACATTGGTGTTGAACTAGTGGAAGCCTTTGAACAAAATGGCAAAAACGTAACATTAATTGATAGTGAAGAAAGAATTTTAAATCGCTATTTGGATGATACTTTTACAGCACCTGTTGAAACCACATTTACCGAACGAGGCGTTGAATTAGCACTTGGACAAACTGTTTCCAAATTTGAAGGAACAAACGCTGTGGAAAAGGTAATCACGGATAAAGGTGAATACAGAGCGGATTTAGTTGTCATGTGTATTGGATTTAGACCGAATACAGAATTAGTCAAAGGTCAAATCGATATGCTAGGAAATGGTGCCATTATCGTTGATGAATATATGCAAACAAGTGTAAAAGACGTGTATGCAGCGGGGGATTGTTGTGCTGTGAATTATAATGCAACAAAACAGCCAGCTTATATCCCATTAGCAACCAATGCAGTAAGAATGGGTACGCTTGTCGCCCATAATCTTGTCACACCAGTATTAGCACATCCCGGAACACAAGGTACATCAGGTTTGAAAATATATAATCATAACATTGCGTCAACAGGTTTAACCGAAAGTGCTGCAACGTTAGCGGGATTATCTGTCGATAGTGCGTATATAGAAGATCAGTATCGTCCAGAATTTATGCCGGAAAATGCATTGATTCAATTAAAACTAGTCTACGAAATAGAAACACATCGCATTGTTGGTGCTCAAGTAATTTCTGATGCTGACTTTACCCAAGCGATTAACACAATAAGCGTTGGTATTGCAAACAACATGACCATTGAACAACTAGCATTAACTGATTTCTTTTTCCAACCTCATTATAATAAGCCAGTAAACTATTTGAATCAGGTAGCATTAGAAGCCATGGCGAAGGAAAGCAAAAAGGTTAATAAAGAAACTGTACCTGCTTAATCCGCAAATGAGCCGGAGGGGCCTATCCCTCCGGCTCATTTGAGCAATTCTAGCATTTTAAGAAGATAAAAATGTTATAATAAAACAATAGAAGTTTCCTTATTACATATTAGTCTATAAGTGAAAAAGTAAACAAAGTAAATTTAAGAAGGAGGAAAATCAAAATGGATAGTAGTGTGGCCTTATTAAATTTTGATGGGTCCTATAAAAAGCAAACATTTTATCAAACTTATCCTTATGAATGGATAGAACTTGAGTCGATGGAAAATACAAGTTTATTATGCGAAAAAGAAACGCTTAAGGATATTTCTAATAAAATAATCGGTCAAAAACGAAGCACAATCTATTTCTTAGGTAGTGGAAACTATCATTATGTGTCTCATGTATTACAATCCAATATAAAGAAACCGTACAGTTTAATTTTATTTGATCATCACACAGACACGCTTCCTAGCCCAAGCAATGACTTGATTTCTTGCGGATCCTGGGTCCTAGATTCCCTGAATACTCTCCCCATGTTAAAGAAAGTATGTATGATTGGTGTGAGTGAAGATGCTCCCAATCACATCCCCAACTCTATTCATAATAAAGTAAAATTTTTAACAGAAGACTCTCTTCAATCAAATCTTGCTATTATCATAAAATCTATTTTAAATTATATACCGACGGATTCTGTATACATTAGTATCGACAAAGATGTACTACATCCAGAAGATGCTTTAACTGGATGGGATCACGGAACGATGCGACTAAAACAAATGCTGAAAATGCTACAAGTGCTCTTCCGAAACAAAGATGTCATCGGGCTTGATATTTGTGGGGAATACCCGGTAACCCCGACGAATGAGAATCAAAGAGAAATCCGGACCATCATCGGAAAAAACAATCATACAAATGATATTCTTCTTAGATATGTTAAAAGATGGATGTATCGCAAGTCTAATTTTCAACAAATGTTGCATGCATGAATTTTTAATTGAAATTGGTTTCTGCAGCCGAAGTCCGCGCCAAGCACTACTAAGTAACTTAGCTGGATAACAGAATTTAATAGGGGTAGTCGACGAAATAGCTGACTACCCCTATTGTATAGAAAAGGAGGTATTTTATTTTATCCTAACGTTTCCTGCATGAGGATCACTTACCCCCAAATTTCTTTAGAAATATCCACAATATATTTCAGCTTCGCCCATTGTTCTTCTTCGGTTAAAATATTTCCGTGATGGGTAGAAGCGAATCCGCATTGTGGGCTAATGCATAGATTTTCTAATGGAACATATTGAGAGGCCTCTTTCACTCGTGCAATAATATTTTCCTTATCTTCCAGTTCGCCATGCTTCGATGTGAATACTCCTAAAACCACTCTTGGACCATCATTTGGAATGTATGCTAGTGGTTGGAAGTCCCCTGAACGGTCATCGTCATATTCTAGGAAAAATCCATCTACCTTTTCATTGGCAAATAAGGTTGGAGCGATTTTCGCATAACTACCTTCAAATGCCCATTTTGAACGATAATTTCCACGGCAAAGATGAGTGGTTACCGTTAAATCCTCTGGTTTATCTTCCAATACCCCATTAGCGACACGTAATGCTAGGTCAATTAATTTTTCTCTAGAATATCCGCTATCATTAAATGGAATTTCTGGTGCATTTAATCCAGCAATATATACATCATCTAATTGAAGATAACGACAACCCGCATTATAAAAGGCTCTGATCGCATCACGGTATGTTTGAATAATATCATTCGCATATTCTTCAATATCTGGATAGATTTCTAGGTTACGGATACCAGCGTTGAAAAATTGGTTTGGACTTGGAATGGTTTGTTTGGCAATTGCACGATCCCCAACAATTTCTTTAAAAAGAGAAAAGTCTTTCAAATGTGGGTGTTCCGGGTTAAAGGAAACCTTACCTACGACTCGGACATCATATCTTTCTGTTTCTTCTCCTTTAAAGGCAAACCCGCTTTCAGGAACATAGCCTTCCACCCCATTTAAATGCTCCATAAAATCTGTATGCCAAAATCTACGTCGAATTTCTCCGTCAGTAACTGCCTGTAGGCCAACCTCAATTTGCTTATCAACAGATTGTTTAATTTCTTCTGTTTCTATTTTGTATAACTCGCTAGCTGTAATATTGCCAGCTTGGAAATCCTTTCTTGCTTGATGGATTCTTTCTGGACGTAATAAACTTCCTACATGATCTGCTCTAAATGGTGCTTTTACTAGAGTTTTTGTCATTTTTATCTCTCCTTATAATTTTAAAATTTAGGCTTTATCATGCTAACAACAGCACAAGCCGCGTCCGGCTCCAGCGCCCAGCAACTAGCAAACTTCACGCTTCTCCACTACGATAAGTCAACATCGGTTCGCTTCCAGCTCACCGTGTTTCCTTTATCTCATTGCGAAGTGCTCCAGTTTGTACGTTGCTAAACGGGCGCTTACGCCTTTGTTTCTTAAGGTAAAATAGCAAAAGAACGAACTGGAAACCCGGTTGCTCTCTCAGGTTTAGGACTAATACTGAAGATAACGGAACCTTTTGCAGGTACTTTATCTAAATTTGTTAATAACTCAATTTGATACGTATCTTGTTCAAGAACATAATATTCTCCAATTAGAGAGCCGTTTTTTCGAACATCGATTGCTGCATCCGTATCAAATGTTTCGTGTCCAACTGAACTAATGTTCCTTTCTTCAAACAAAAATTGAAGTGCTGCGATTCCCCAGCCTGGTGTATGACTATTTCCTTCTGTATCTTTGTTCTCAAAAGCTTCTTTGTTCGGCCAACGTTTACTCCAATCTGTTCGGAGCGCAACAAAGGTACCTGCTTCTATCCTTCCATGCTCTTTTTCAAATTCTAAAATATCATCGACAGAAAGAACAAAATCATTATTTTCTTTTGCCTCTTTCGATTTATCAATGACTACAAGTGGTAGGGTATGTGTCAAGTTTTTCTCGGTGTGTCTTTCACACCAATATTTCCGGCACTCTATTTTTGTACACTTTTTCGGCTA